>NZ_CP134876.1:604841-907262 GCF_032108445.1 Micromonospora halotolerans
GGGGCGAGCGTCGACGCGATCGTGCAGGCCAACGCCCGGCTGGCCAACGGCCAGATCATCCTCATGCACGAGTGGTCCGCCAACACGCTGGCGGCGATCCCCCGTATCGCGCAGGGGCTGGCCAGCCGCGGCCTGTGCGCCGGCATGATCTCCCCGCAGACCGGCAGCGCCGTGGCGCCGGACGGTGGCGGTGGTGGCGGTGGCGGTGGCGGTGGGGGCAGTTGCACCGCGACGCTCTCGGCCGGGCAGCAGTGGAGCGACCGCTACAACCCCAACGTCTCGGTGTCCGGGTCCAACACCTGGACGGTCACCATGAACATCCCCACCCCCGCGAAGGTCATCGCCACCTGGAACGTCAACGCCACCTGGCCCAACGCCCAGACGATGGTCGGCCGGCCGAACGGCAGCGGGAACACCTTCGGGGTCACCATCCAGCACAACGGAAACCGGACCTGGCCGACCGTCTCCTGCGCGGCCGGCTGACGCCGGAAATTTCTTCTGGACGGATGTCGAGGGGCGGGGTGGCAGCTTCTACCGGAGGGTGGAAGCATCGACAATCGGTGCTCGGGCGTGAGGAGCCAATCGTGAAGTACATGCTGCTGATGCAGTTCAGCGCCGCCGGGACCGACTTCCCCTCGATCGACACCTGGACGCCGGAGGAGATCCGGGCGCACATCGGGTTCATGGGGGAGGTCAACGCGAAGCTCGTCGCCGACGGGGAGTTCGTGCAGGCCGAGGGCCTGGGCGGGCCGCAGCAGGCGCGGATCGTCCGGGCCGGCGAGACCGGCGCGCCGGTGGTCACCGAGGGGCCGTTCGCCGAGACCAAGGAGTTCCTCGCCGGCTGGTGGATCGTGGACTGCGAGACGCCGCAGCGGGCCGTCGAGATCGCCGCGCACATCTCCACCGCGCCCGGGCCGGGCGGTCGTCCCCTCAACATGCCCATCGAGGTGCACCCCGTCATGTCGGCGCCGTCCCAGGATCTGTGACCCCTGGGCGTCCCGGACCACACCGTCGAGGACCTGCTGCGCGAGCTGGCGCCGCAGGTCCTCGGCGTGCTCGCCCGCCGGTTCGGTGACTTCGCCACGGCCGAGGACGCCGTGCAGGAGGCGCTGCTGGCCGCGGCCACCCAGTGGCCCGTCGAGGGGCTGCCCGACCATCCGCGCGGCTGGCTGGTGCAGGTCGCGTACCGCCGGATGATCGAGCTGGTCCGCGGTGAGGCGGCCCGCCGGGACCGGGAGGACCGGGCCGCCCGGCGCGGCGGTGACGACCGGCGGACCGCGCCGGCCGCCGACGAGCCGCTGACCGCGGACCGGGACGACACCCTGGTGCTGCTCTTCCTCTGCTGCCACCCGACGCTTTCCACGGCGTCGGCGATCGCGCTGACGCTGCGCGCGGTCGGCGGGCTCAGCACCGCCGAGATCGCCCGCGCCTTCCTCGTCCCCGAGGCCACGATGGCGCAGCGGATCAGCCGGGCCAAGCAGCGCATCAGATCCTCCGGCCTGCCGTTCCGGATGCCGGCGGAGGAGGAACGGCAGGCCCGGCTGGCCGCCGTGCTGCACGTGCTCTACCTGATCTTCACCGAGGGGCACACGGCGAGCCTCGGCGACGACCTGCGCCGGGTCGACCTCTCCGAGGAGGCGATCCGGCTGACCCACGCCATGCACGCGCTGCTGCCCGACGACAGCGAGGTGGCCGGGCTGCTCGCCCTGATGCTGCTCACCGAGGCCCGGGCGGCCGCCCGCACCGGCCCGTCCGGTGAGCTGATCTCCCTGGCCGAGCAGGACCGTTCCCGGTGGGACGCCGCCGCGATCGCCGAGGGGACCGCGCTGGTCACCCGCGCCATGGCCCGGGGACCGGTCGGGCCGTACCAGATCCAGGCCGCCATCGCGGCCCTGCACGACGAGGCGCCGACCGCCGAGCGGACCGACTGGCCGCAGATCCTCGCCCTCTACCAGGTGCTGGAGCGGCTGGCGGAGAGCCCGGTGGTGGCGCTCAACAGGGCGGTGGCGACCGCCATGGTGCACGGCCCGGCCGCCGGGCTGGCGGCCCTGGCCGCACTGGCCGCCGATCCCCGGCTCACCGAACACCACCGGCTCGACGCGGCCCGGGCCCACCTGCACGAGATGGCCGGCGACCGGGACGCGGCGGTGGCGCACTACCGGGCCGCCGCCGGCCGCACCACCAGCCGCCCCGAACAGGAGTACCTCCGGATGCGGGCGGCGCGGCTGGCCACCAGCCGTCCAGGCGGCGGCGGGCAGTCAGGCCCACTCGAGGGCTCGACGTCACACCAGCCGGATGCGGGTACGACAAACGGTCCCTCTGGTGCAGAGGGACCGTGAGACGAGGTGATCAGGCCAGCGTCCGCTTGCCGTTACCGCTGGTTGTTCTGGTTGTGCCGGAGGGCTTCTTCGAGTTGGTCCTCGAGAATGATGATCCGGCAGGCGGCTTCCAGGGCGGTGCCCTGATCGACCATCTCCCGAGCCCGCGCGGCAAGGCGGAGCTGGTAACGGGAGTATCGGCGATGGCCACCGGCCGACCGGACCGGGGTGATCAACTTTGCCTCGTCGAGGCGACGCAGAAAGTCCTGCGATGCGCCGGTGATCTCCGCGGCGCGACCCATCGTGTATGCGGGGTAGTCGTCGTCACCGAACATGTCGTCGGGTTGGGCCATACACGTACCTCTTCATGGACGAGGGCCCCGGCGCTTCTCAGCGCCGGGGCCCGGGGTTACGGGTCAAAACACCATCTACCGGCAGGTTCGTCGGGTTGTCGTATCCGCACCTACCGCCGTCGGCGGCTTGGGGTGCGAGGATCGCATAAGCGTGACCGGAGACCACCTCTCGTTCGATGGAAACTGCGGTGTCCGGCTCCAGCGTTGAACTGCCTTCTGGAGACGGGCGATCCAACGGTGTTCGGGCCCTCCCTTTCCTCTGCTTCCGATTTCTGTGGTGCTTGTCGTGCTGCCCGCCGGCGCCGGAGCCCCACTCGACTTCATGGCCCCGCGCACGTGCGACGGACTGTCCTGCCAGGCGAGCCCTGAACCAGCATCGGCCCGCCTGTCCGCCCTGACCTGGAATGACGTCAGGGTCTTCACTGCTTCGTCCGCGTCTTCAACGACCTCTGCTGTCAACGACAGGAACACTAGCCAGCTACGGCGAGAATGTCTAGCGCTTCGGACCTAGATTTTCTGGGCCGCCGCGCCTGCTTTCGGCGGACGACACCAAAGGGTGGTGGCCGGGTCCGCGCGGACCCGGCCACCGGTGGTGCCTCAGCTCGCCGTGCAGGTCACCGCGGGGATCGGGTTGCTGCCGTTCCAGCTGCCGATGAAGCCGAACGAGGTGCTGGCCCCGGCGCCGAGCCGGCCGTTGTAGTCGACGTTGCGGGCGGTGTACGCCGAGCCGCTGCCGCTGACCGTGGCATTCCACGACTGGCTGACGGTCTGGCCGTTGGCGAGCGTCCACCTCGCCGTCCAGCCGGTGATCGCCGCCGCGCCCGCGGTCACCCTGACCTCACCCTGGAAGCCGCCCTGCCAGGAGTTGACGATCGTGTAGCTGGCGGTGCAGCCACCGGGCGGCGGCGCGGTCGTCGGGCTGGTCGTCGGGCTCGGGCTGGTGGTCGGGCTCGTCGTGGGGCTCGTGGTCGGGCTCGGTGACGTGCCGGCGTAGACCGAGGCCTCGCGGGCGGTGGCCCGGATGCCGTTCGCCCCGTTGAAGATCCGCTGGCCCCAGGTGGTCAGCTGGTTCGGGTCGAAGTTGGTGACCATGTCGAGGTACTCGACGCCGCCGCCGTTGCCGCTCCACGACCAGCCGAGGTAGCCGATCCCGTTGGCCTGGCTGTAGGCCAGGATGGTGTCCTCGTCGGGGTTGCCGTCGGAGTGGTTGAAGCCGAACTCGCCGACCACGATCGGCAGGCCGGCGGTGCGGAAGCGGCCCAGGTAGTCGGTGATCTCGGCGGCGGTGTCGAAGACGCCGTACATGTGGATCGAGAAGACGGTGTTCTTCTGCGGGTCGGCGGCGAAGACCGACGCGGCGTTGTCGCGCATGGTGAAGGACCAGTCCTGGCCCCAGTTCGGGGCGTCCACCATGATCGTGTGGGTCAGGCCGCCGGCGCGCAGCCGCTTGACGGCGTTGGCCGTGTCGGTGGCCCAGGTGCTGTAGTCCTGGTTGCCGTACGGCTCGTTGCCGATGTTGACGATGACGTACTTCTCCTGGCCCTGGAGCGCGCTCGCGATGCTGAGCCAGTAGTCCACCGCCCGGTCCAGGGTGATGGCGCCGCTCTGCTCGCCGTACCCGGTGGTGTCGTGCACCTCCAGGACGCAGATGAGCCGGTTGGCCCTGCAGAGCGAGATGACGTTGGTGACGTCGGCGGCGCTGTTCTTCGGCCAGCGGTCGCCGCTGGCCAGCACCACCCGCACGGTGTTCGCGCCGAGCGCCTTGATGTTGGCGAACGAGGTGGTCTGCTGCGGGTACCAGGTGTGCGCGTGGTTGACCCCGCGCATGACGAACTCGGTGCCGTTGGCGTCGTAGAGCCGGCCGTTCGCGACGGAGAAGCCGGCGGCGGCGTGGGCCGGCTGCCCGAAGGCGAAGACGGCGGCCAGGACCGTCAGCAGGGCGGCGCCCGCGACGGAGAGCAACTTCTTCATGGCTGTCCTCAGGGAGGTCTGCCCCGTGCCCAGGTGGGGGTGCGGTGATGGTGACGAGGGCGTGGCGGCTGAGCCCGGCAGCCGCCGCCCGACTCCGGCGGACGCACGCATCAGCGTAGGCCGATGGAATGGGGAAGGCAACCGGTTAAGCAGGTCGGTCGGGCGACCCAAAAGCCTGCGGCGGCCCATGTCGCCACGGGCCGCCGCAGGGGCGGTCATCCCCACCACAGGATGGTGCGCCACCGGAGTCTGAACCGGTTAAGCCGGACTGTAGGCAGCATCCCCACCGGCGTCAAGACGCCCGGCCGCCGAAGCGGACACCAGGGTTGACCGTCGCCGCGCGGGGTATCCGGTGACGATCCCGCCCGGAAGGAGAGGTGTCATGGTCAACGTCGGCTACACCCTCATGTGCGAGCAGGCCGGCCCCAAGCAGCTGGTCGACCACGCCGTCCGCGCCGAGGCCGCCGGCTTCGACCACCTCGTCACGTCCGACCACTACTACCCCTGGCTCGACTCGCAGGGCCACTCCCCGTACGCCTGGTCGGTGCTCGGCGCGGTCGCCCACGCCACCAGCCGGGCCGAGCTGCTCTCCTTCGTGACCTGCCCGATCCGGCGCTACCACCCGGCGGTGGTGGCGCAGAAGGCCAGCACGATCGGGGTCCTCTCGGACGGGCGGTTCACCCTCGGCCTCGGCGCCGGGGAGAACCTCAACGAGCACGTGGTGGGCGGGTGGCCGCACGTGCAGCAGCGGCACGAGATGTTCGAGGAGGCGCTGCAGATCATCCGGCCGCTGCTCAACGGCGAGACGCTGACCTTCTCCGGCAACCACTTCGACGTGCCGGACGCCTACGTCTGGGACCGGCCGGAACGGCCGGTGCCGATGGCCGTGGCCGCCTCGGGCCGGCAGTCCGCCACCCTCGCCGCCGACTACGCCGACGCCATGATCGCCACCGACCCGCTGCCGCACCTGGTCGAGATGTACGAGGAGGCCGGCGGAGCGGGCCGCCCCCGGTACGGGCAGGTGGCCATCTGCTACGGCCCGGACGAGGCCGAGTGCCGCAAGATCGTGCACGACCAGTTCCGCTGGTTCGGCATGGGGTGGAAGGTCAACGCCGACCTGCCCGGCCCGGACGCCTTCGCCGCGGCCACCCAGTTCGTCCGCGAGGAGGACGTGGCCGAGGGCATCTCCTGCGGGCCGGACGTGGACCGGCACGTCGAGGCGTTCAAGAAGTTCGTCGACGCGGGGTTCACCCACGTGGCGCTGGTCCAGGTCGGCGGGGACAGCCAGCCGATGTTCCTGGACTGGGCGCAGGAGGAGCTGCTGCCCCGGCTCCGCGAGCTGTGACCGGTCGCGGCGTCCAGCTCACGCCACCGGGACGCTTCGGGCCGGCGGAGCTGCGGCTGGCCCTGGCCGCGCCCCACCCGGCCGCGGGCCTGACCAGCGAGTTCCGGCTGGTCGACGGCCTGCGGACGCACACCCGCCGGTCGGCCGACCCGGGCGGCGACGGGCCGCCCGTCGTGCTGGTGCACGGCCTGGCCGTCTCGCACCGCTACCTCACCCCGCTGGCGGTGGCCCTGTCGGCTACCCATCCCGTGTACGTGCCGGACCTGCCCGGCTTCGGGCTGACCGAGCGCCCCGGCACGGCGTACGACGTGCCCCGGCACGCCGCGTTCCTGGCGGACTGGCTGGCCGCGTACCGGCTGGGGCCGGTCTGCCTGCTCGGCCACTCGTTCGGCGCGGAGGTGGCCGCGGCGCTCGCCGCCCGCCGCCCCGACCTGGTGAGCGCGCTGGTGCTGGCCGGCCCGACCAGCGACCCGGCCGCCCGTTCCCGGCGCGGTCAGGTCGGGCGGTGGCTGCTGGACACCCTGCGGGAGGCGAAGTGGCAGGCACCGATCCTGCTGCGCGACGTCCTCGACGCCCGTCCCTGGCGGGTGTTCGCCACCCTGTCCCACTCGGTGCGCAACTCGATCGAGGCGGACCTGGTCCGGGTCACCGCGCCGACGCTGGTGCTGACCGGCAGCCGGGACCCGGTGGTTCCGGCCGGCTGGCGCGTGGAGGCGGCCCGCCTGGTCCCGGGCGGCCGGACCGCCGCCGTGCCGGGAGCCGCGCACAACGTCGCCACCACCGCCCCCGGCCAGGTCGCCGACGCGATCCGCGACCTGCTGGCGCCCGTCCTGCGAAGGTGAGTCCATGCGCATCGGAAACACGGAGATCCGGCCCCTCGGCGGCGGTCTCGGCTGCCTGCTGATGATCCTCTTCTCGATCGTCGCCTCGGTCGTGCTGACGGTGCTGCTGAACCTGCTCGTCTGAACCCGCCCCGCACCGCGACGGGCCTCCGCAGAATGCGGCCGCGGACCTGCGGAGCGTGCTGCCGCCGGCGACCGTGCTGACCGGCGGGTGCGGTCAGCACGGCGCCAGCGCCAGGTCGGCGACGACCGGGTAGTGGTCCGAGGCGCTGTCCGCGTCGCCGCCGCGGACCACCCGGACCGCGCGTGCCGTCGCGGCCAGCGCCGGGGTGGCGAGCAGGTAGTCCAGCCGCATCCCGGCGAACTCGGCCCCGCCGTGCCGGGTCGGCACGGTCAGCCCGGCCGGCTCGCCCCCGCCGGTGTGCGGCCAGAGGTCGACCAGGCCCGCGTCGAGCAGCCGGGCCACCGCGCGGGTGTCGACGGTATGGCCGTCGCGGCGCAGGTGACGCCGCCGGTGCAGGGGGTCCAGGCCGGCGAGCCGGGTGCGGTGGTCGACGGCCGGTTCCAGGGTGTTCAGGTCACCGGCGAGCAGGGTCAGGCCTCCCCCGGCCCGCCGCACGGCCACCGCCAGCCAGTCGGCCTCCATGCGCCGCCGCCCACCGGAGTACGGGTCCAGGTGGGCGCTGAACACGGTCAGCGGGCCGTCCGCCGTGGCCACCTCGACCCGGGCCGCGGCGTGGTGGAACGGGCGGCGTACCCGGCCCGCGCGGAGCACCCGCAGCGGCGGGCGGACCAGCACCGCCACCGGCTGCCCGAAGCAGGACCGGGCGAGGTGCGGCACCATGCCCATCCGCTGCGCCAGTTCGGCCAGCCGGCCGTCCCGGTGCAGACCGCGCAGCTCCTGCAGGGCCAGCAGGTCGGGGCGCTGGTCGGCGACCACCGCGACGATCCGGTCCCGGCGGTCGGTGCCGTCGCGGTCCCGCCCGCCGGTCCGGATGTTCCAGGTCATCGCCCGCAGCATCGGCGCCCGATCACTCCTCGCGGCCGGCCCGGGCCAGCTCGTCGTCCAGCTCGTGCACCTGCTCCGACTCGATGGCCGGCCGGTTGCCGTCGCGCACGTCCGCGTTGGGGCGCACCACCCACCAGAGCAGCGTGAGCCAGAGCGCGCCGAGCAGGATCGCGCCCATGAAGTCGGTGGGGTGGTGCATGCCCCGGTACATCCGGGAGGTGGCCACCCCGACCGGCATGATCACGGCGAGGGCCACGAACAGCCAGCGCCACCAGCGGTCGGTGCGGGGCAGCACGATGATCGCCATGGCGGTCCAGAGGCAGATGGTCGCCGCGATGTGCCCGGACGGGAACGACGAGGTGGGCATCTGCCCGTCCAGGTTCTCCACCGGCGGGCGCGGCCGCTCGACCACCCGGGCGCTGGCCAGGAACAGGCTCAGTTCGCCGAACATCGCCAGCACCACGAACAGCACCGGTCGCCATCGCCGCCAGATCGCCAGCACGATCGGGCAGAACACCAGGGAGACCAGCAGGATGGCGTGGGTGTCGCCGAACTTGCTCCACCACCAGCTCAGGTCGGTGAGCGCGTCGGTGCGCCGGTCGGCGAACCAGTGCGGCACCTCGGTGTCCAGGGTGTCGAAGACGGTGCCCTTGGCGTGGTAGCTCACGTACATGCCGAACGCGTAGAGGGCGCCGAAGACGAGCACCCAGCCGACCAGCAGTTCGGCCACCGACGAGCGGGGATGCTCCAGCACGTGCTCCTCGGCCGGGGCGGGCGTGATCTCCTCCCCCGCCTCCGGCTCCAGGCCCTCGGTCAGCGGCGGCACCGGCCGGCCCCGCTCGCGCCGCCACAGCCGGAAGGCGTACGCGGTGACGCCCAGCCAGGCCGCGCCGAGCAGCCAGCCGCCCAGCACGTCCGAGACGAAGTGCACGCCCAGCGCGATCCGGGTCAGCCCGATCAGGACGACCAGCAGGCCGGCGACGGCAATGGCCGGTTTACGCCAGCGCGGCGCGACCGCCGGCAGGAACACCAGCAGCAGCGCCCCGTACGCGACGAACGAGCCGAGCGCGTGCCCGCTCGGGAAGCTGTTGCCGGGGGCGCTGGCCACCGGCACGTCCACCACCGGGCGCAGCCGGCCGACCAGCGCCTTGAGCGACGGGTCGAGGATCAGCCCACCCACCCCGGTGATGATCAGGTAGACGGCCAGCCGGGACTGGCGGCGGATCAGCAGGCCGACCACCGCGATGGTGACCAGCCAGATCAGCACGGGCCGCCCGCCCAGGTCGGTGACCGCCTGGAGCACGGTGACCAGCGGGTGGTGCGGCGCCACGAGGCCGTTGAACCATTCGGCCGCCTCGTGGTCGGCGTGGTAGAGCGGGCCCCAGTGGAACCGGACGAGCATGAGCAGCACGCCGAACCCGACGCCCGCGCCGGCCACGACGAGCAGCCCCGCCACGCTCCGCTCGGCGAAATGGCCGAGCGGGCGGCGCGTCGCCTCCTTGACCGCGGTCACCCCGCACCTCCCTTGTCTTCTGCGAGGCGCGCTGTACCCGATTCCCGCCCCGCGTACACGCCCGGGCGGGTCGGCGCGGCGTCAGAGGGCGGTCATGTCCCCGGTGTCGACGAGCTCCTCGCGCTCGGCCTCCGGCTGCCAGAGGTCGGGCTGGGCGGGCTCCTCCACGCCGATCCGCATCGCCTCCAGCTGGGCGGCGAACGCCAGCCCGCCGAAGAGCGCCACCCCGGTCAGGTTGGCCCAGAGCAGCAGGGCCATCATCCCGGTCAGGGCGCCGTACGTCTGCCCGAATCCGCCGCTGTACTTCACGTAGGCGGCGAGCAGCAGGCTGGCCAGCCACCAGAGCGCCGTGGCGATGCCGGCGCCGAAGAAGAGCCAGGACAGGCCGGGCTGCTTGCGCCGGGGCGCGTGCCGGAACAGCACCGCGACGGCGAGCACGGTCAGGCCGAGGCTGAGCGGCCAGCGGATCACGTCCCAGGCCGCGTGGGCGAAGTCGCCCCACTCGTAGTGCCGCCGTACCGAGTCGCCCATGGCCCGGCCGCCCACCAGGATCAGGAACCCGGCCAGCGCGGGCACGCCGGCGACCAGCGCGAGGACCGCCGCGCGCAGGTACTTGAACAGGGCGGGGCGGTCCCGCTCGACGCCGTAGATCCGGTTCGCGCCCCGCTCGATCTGGGCCATGGTGGTGGTGAGCGCGACCAGGCCGGTCAGCAGGCCGAGGGTCAGCGCCAGCTCACCGGCGTCCTCGGTGCGCTCGGTGTCGGCCAGCAGTTCCTGCACCATCGACTCGCTCTGGCCCGGCGTGATCGCCAGCACGGTGTCGGCGACCACCTTGCCGCCCTCGTCGACGCCGAGGTCGGTGATCAGGCCGGTGAGCGCGATGAGGAACGGCACCACGGCGAGGCAGAGCTGCAGGGCGAAGGCCCGCGAGTGGCTGAAGCCGTCGCCGTAGCGGAACCGGATGAAGGCGTCCCGGAGCAGGCACCAGCCGCCGTGGCGGCGCAGCGTGTGCCAGGCGTCGTCGGCGGAGAGTTCCTCCTGCGCCATGAGCCGGGTCTCGGGGACGAGCTTGGTGCTACTCATGGCGGACCTCCTCGACCAGCCGTTCGCCCCGCTGGGCGGCGGCGTCGGCGTCGACCGACAGGTCCGGGTGGCCCGCCGGCCGCGGCACGCAGAGCCAGAGCGACCCGGGCCGGATCTCGGCCTTGAGCGACCGGCCGGGCTCGATGAGGTCGCCGTCGAGCTGCCGCGGCTGGGCCCGGTTGCTGGTGATCTCGACCCTGCGGCCGCGGAACACCTCCATCCGGGGCACGCTGCCCCGCCGCCGCAGCACCGCCCAGCCGAGGGCGAGCCAGTGGCCGAGGGTCCGCGGGGTCAGCACCGCCACGTCGAGCCAGCCGTCGTCCGGCTCGGCGTCGGTGAGCAGGCGTACCCCGCCCTGGAGCCGGCCGACGTTGCCGACCAGGACCGAGCGGGCCCGCCGGCGCAGCGGCGGCCCGCCGTCGATCCGGATGGAGACCCGCATGGGTCGGTCCCGCAGGTGCTTGGCCGCTCCCACCACGTAGGCCGGCCAGCCGAACCGCTTCTTGGTCGTCTCGGAGGTGGAGTCGAGCATCTGCGCGTCGAAGCCCATCCCGGCCATCACGGCGAAGCACCGGTCGCCGACCGCGCCCACGTCGAGCCGGCGGACGCCCCGCTCGACGGCGACCTCCAGCCCGGCGGCGAGGTCGCCGGAGAGGCCGAGGTTGGCGGCGAGCAGGTTGCCGGTGCCCTGGGGCAGCACGGCGAGGGCCACGTCGGTGCCGGCCAGCGCGGTCACGCAGGCCATCACGGTGCCGTCCCCGCCGCAGGCGAAGACCACCTCGGCGCCGCCCTCGACGGCCGCCTCGGTCTGGCCCCGCCCCGGGTCCTCCACCGTCGTCTCGTACCAGGCGGGCTCCGGCCAGCCGGCGGCGGCGAGGGCGTCGTCCACCGTCCGGCGGAACTCGTCGAGATCGGTCACCTTGACCGGGTTGACCACCACGGCCGAGCGTGGTGCCTTGTTGTCCGCGGTCAACGGGCGCTTCTCGTCTCCACCGTCCACGGCGCAAGTGTGCAGCAACCGGGGCGGCTGGGCGACCCGACGGCGGCGGACGTCGCGAGGACCGCAATCAGGTTTGAACCGGGCCGGCCCCGTGGCAGCGGCCGGCCGGCGCCGGTCAGGCCGCCGTGCGCAGCGCCGCCTCCACCCGCCGGCGCAGGTCGTCGAGGTCCGCACCGGCCTCGGTGAGCACCAGCGCGGCCAGCCCGTTGCCCTCCCGGAGCAGGCCGAGCAGGATGTGCTCGGTGCCGATGTGGTGGTGGCGCAGCCGCACCGCCTCCCGCAGGGACAGCTCCAGCACCTTCTTGGCCCGCGGTGAGAACCGGCCGTCGTCGGGGCGGCGCCCCCACCAGCGGCGCGGCGCGGGGGCCGCCTCGCGCAGCGCGTCCGGGCCGAAGGACTCCTCGATCCGGGCGACGATCGCGGCGAGGTCGATGCCGATCTCGCGCAGCGCCGCCGCGTCCGCCTCGCTGAGGCCGTCGACCCCGTGCGCCGTGTGCCGGGTCACCGCGGCGCGCAGGTCCTCGGCCCGGATGCCGCCGGCCGACAGCACCCGGACGGCCAGGTTGTCGCCGTCGGCGAGCACGCCGAGCAGCAGGTGCTCGGTGCCGACCGGGCGCCGGCCCTCGGTGCGCGCCTCGTCGACCGCGTGGTGCACCACCGCGCGGGCCCGGTCGGTGAATCGTTCGAACATCACGCCTCCCAGCTTCCGCGGACCGCCGGTCGCCCGGCGTGCTTCTTGTGGACCGCCTGCCGGCTGACCTCGAGGGCGTCGGCGATCTCCTGCCAGGACCAGCCCTGCCGTCGGGCGTTGTCCACCTGGACCACCTCCAGCCGTTCGAGCAGCCGGCGCAGGGCGAGCACGGCCCGCAGCCCGACCTTCGGGTCGGTGCTGCCGGCCGCCGCCGCGAGTTCCGTCGCCTGACTCATGCTGTCAACGTAGGTTGACGCGGCCCGTTTGTCAACCCCGGTTGACAAGCCGACACGTCGCCGCGACCTGCCGATCCCCGGCCCGCACCGGTGCTACGGTCCGCAGGTGTTCCGCCGCCGCCCGCTGGATCAGCCCGTCCAGGCCACCCGCCGGCTGACCGTCGGCCGGCTCACCCTGGAGATCGCCGGGGGCAGCGTGGTCGGGCACCGCTACGCGGAGAACTTCGACGTGCTGCACGTCGACCCGGAGCTGCCGCTGGCCGCGGTCGCCGACGGCATGGGCGACGGCGAGGGCAGCCGGGTCGCCGGCACCACTGCCATGACCACCTTCGTGGCGCAGGTCCGCGCCGGCTGGCCGGCCGTCGACGCCGCCCGCCTGCGCGCCGCGACGGCCGAGACCCAGCTCCGGGTGCGCCGGGCCGGGGCGGGACTCGCCGGGCTGACCGGCTGCACGCTCACCGCCCTGATCGCCGAGCCCGACGGCGGGCAGGGCTGGCTGGTCCAGCTCGGCGACTCGCGGGCGTACCGGCTGCGCGACGGCCTGCTGGAACTGGTGACCGTCGACCACACCATGGCCTGGCTCGGCCTGCTGCACGGGTGGTGGCCGCCCGACTCGCCGGAGGCGGCCCGGGCCCGCTACCAGTTGCTGCGCTACGTCGGCCACCCGGACAAGCCCGAGCCGGACCTGCTCGCCGTGCCGCTGCGCAGCGGGGACACCTGGCTGCTCTGCACCGACGGGGTGAGCGACCAGCTCGGCTACCACCGGCTGCGCGACCTGCTCTCCGCACGCCGCGACCCGGCCCGGACCGCGCAGGCCCTGCTCGCCGCCAGCCTGACCGAGGGCGGCGAGGACAACGCCACCGCCGTGATCGTCCGCGTCCATCCCACCCTGCCCGGTCCCCGCTGACCGTTCCCGCCGGCGCCAGTTCCGCCGACCCGCTCCGGGCGGGCGCCCGCCCGACTACCGTGGGTGAGGAGATCGCGGTCGGGAGGTGAGCCGGGATGCCCGCACCCACCCACGGCGCGGTGGTGGTCGGCGTGGGCAGCTCGGCGGAGGACCTCCAGCTGGTCCGGACGGCCGCCGGGGAGGCCGCCGCGCACGACCGGCCGCTGCACCTGCTGCACGCCTTCAACTGGGCGGCGGCCCTGGAGTCGTTCTCGGTGAGCGGCCCGCGCGCCGCCGCCGAGGACCTGCTGGAAAAGGCCGCGCGGGTCGCCGCCGAGGCCGCGCCCGCGGTGCCGGTGACCGACGAGATCGTCGAGGGCGACCCGATCGAGGCGCTGGTCCGGGCCTCCGACTCGGCGTTCCTGCTGGCGGTCGGTGACGGCGGCGTGGCCGGATGCCCGTCCTGCGTACCGGCCAACGCGCCGTCCGTGCAGCTCGCCGCCCGGGCCGGCTGCCCGGTGCTGGTCGGCCGGGCCGAGCCGCCCCCGCAGGGGCCGCTGCTGGTCGGGTTCGACGGGTCGGAGAGCTCCCGCGCCACCCTGGCGTACGCCCTCGACTGCGCCGAGGGCCGGGGCGCCCGGCTGCTCGCCATCCGGGTGCTGGAGCCCGACGAGCACCCCGACGGCGACGACGGCCTGCTCGACGAGGCCGTCGCCCGGTACGGCAGCCGGCATCCCCGGGTGGCCGTCGAGTGCCACACGATCCGCGGCGACCCCGGTGCCGTCCTCGTCGAACAGTCCCGTTCGGCACAGGTGGCGCTGGTCGGGGCGCGCGGCGACGAGCCGCTGCGGGGCATGCTGGGCGCGGTCAGCCAGACGTTGCTCTACCACTCGCCGGCCCCGGTGATCGTCGTTCGTGGACTCGACCCGGACGACGAGGACGGGCCGTGACGCCCGCCCGGCCCGGGACCTACGGCCCTGCTCGACCCGCCGGCCCATGGACGAGGCTGGACGTGCCGGAGGCGGCCGATCCGCTCCCGGGTGGCAGAAGACCCCGAGCCGCGAGAGGCTAACGCAGCATGGACACCGCGCTGGACGTGCACAGCCCACTGACCGAGGACGAGCTGCGCCGGCTCGACGCCTACTGGCGGGCGGCGAACTACCTCACCGTCGGGCAGATCTACCTGCTCGACAACCCGCTGCTACGTGAGCCCCTGAAGCCCGAGCACATCAAGCCTCGGCTGCTGGGGCACTGGGGCACGAGCCCCGGCCTCAACCTCCTCTACACGCACCTCAACCGGATCATCGTCGGCCGCGACCTGTCCGCCATCTTCATCACCGGCCCGGGCCACGGCGGCCCCGCCCTGGTGGCGAACACCTGGCTGGAGGGCACCTACAGCGAGCTCTACCACCACATCGCCCGCGACGAGACCGGCATGCAGCGGCTGTTCCGCCAGTTCTCCTTCCCCGGCGGCATCCCCAGCCACGTGGCGCCGGAGGTGCCGGGTTCCATCCACGAGGGCGGCGAGCTCGGCTACTCGCTGAGCCACGCGTACGGCGCCGCGTTCGACAATCCGGACCTGCTGGTCGCCTGTGTGATCGGCGACGGCGAGGCGGAGACCGGGCCGCTGGCCGGGAGCTGGCTGTCCAACGTCTTCCTCAACCCGGCCCGGGACGGGGCGGTGCTGCCGATCCTGCACCTCAACGGCTACAAGATCGCCAACCCGACGGTGCTCGACCGGATCCCCGCCGAGGACCTGCTCGACCAGATGCGCGGCTTCGGCTACCAGCCGTACGTCGTCGAGGGCGACGACCCGGCCCGGGTGCACCAGGCCCTCGCCGCCACGCTGGACCGGGCGGTCGACGAGATCGCCGAGATCCAGCGCCGGGCCCGCTCCGGCGGCGAGGTCGAGCGCCCCCGCTGGCCCATGATCATCCTCCGTACGCCGAAGGGCTGGACCGGGCCGGCGGACGTCGACGGCAAGCAGGTCGAGGGCACGTTCCGCGCCCACCAGGTGCCGATCGACGGGGTCCGCGACAACCCGGCACACCTGGCCGAGCTGGAGCGGTGGCTGCGCAGCTACCGGCCGGAGGAGCTGTTCGACGCCACCGGCGCGCCGGTCGCCGAGCTGGTCGACCTGCCGCCGCGGGGCGACCGGCGGATGAGCGCCAACCCGGTGGCCAACGGCGGGCTCCTGCTGCGCGACCTGGAGCTGCCGGACTTCCGCGACTACGCGGTCGACGTCAAGGAGCCGGGCTCGCCGATGGCCGGCGCCACCGGCGCGCTGGGCCCGTGGATCCGGGACGTGATCACCCGCAACCCGCAGTCCTTCCGCCTGTTCGGCCCCGACGAGATCGCCTCGAACCGGCTGGGCGCCGCCTTCGAGGTCACCGACCGCGCGTTCGTCGGCAGCCGGCTCCCCGGCGACGACCACCTCTCCCCCGACGGCCGGGTCATGGAGGTGCTCTCCGAGCACCTGTGCCAGGGCTGGCTGGAGGGCTACCTGCTGACCGGGCGGCACGGCATCTTCACCAGCTACGAGGCGTTCATCCACATCGTCGACTCGATGGTCAACCAGCACGCCAAGTGGCTCAAGGTGACCCGGCAGATCCCGTGGCGGGCCCCGGTGGCCTCGCTGAACTACCTGCTCTCCAGCCACGTCTGGCGGCAGGACCACAACGGCTTCTCCCACCAGGACCCCGGCTTCATCGACCACGTGGTCAACAAGAAGGCCGAGGTGGTGCGGGTCTACCTGCCGCCGGACGGCAACACCCTGCTCTCCACCATGGACCACTGCCTGCGCAGCCGGCAGTACATCAACGTCGTGGTGGCCGGGAAGCAGCCGGCGCCCAACTGGCTGACCATGGACGAGGCGATCCAGCACACCCGCCGCGGGCTGGGCATCTGGGACTGGGCCAGCACCGACGACGGCAGCGAGCCCGACGTGGTGCTCGCCTGCGCCGGCGACGTGCCGACCCTGGAGACCCTGGCCACGGCCGACCTGCTCCGCCAGCACCTGCCCGACCTGAAGGTCCGGGTGGTCAACGTGGTCGACCTGATGCGCCTGCAGCCGCCCTCGGAACACCCGCACGGCCTGCCGGACAGCGAGTTCGACACGATCTTCACCCGCGACAAGCCGGTCATCTTCGCCTACCACGGCTACCCGTGGCTGATCCACCGGCTCACCTACCGCCGCACCAACCACGACAACCTGCACGTCCGCGGCTACAAGGAGGAGGGCACCACCACCACGCCGTTCGACATGGTGATGCTCAACGACCTGGACCGCTTCCACCTGGTCATCGACGTCATCGACCGGCTGCCCGGGCTGCGCTCGCGGGCCGCCCACCTGCGCCAGGAGATGGTGGACCTCCGGCAGTCCTGCCGCGACTACACCCGCCAGCACGGCGAGGACGACCCCCGGGTCGCCGAGTGGCGCTGGATCCGGGAGACCGAACCAGGTATGCGGGGTGGACAGTGAGCGTGCGGTGTGAGCCTGCGAGCCCCGCAGTCGCGAACGAAAGGCCGGCACCGTGAGCGGCGACGAGATCCTGGTCGGCTACGACGGCTCCGCCGACGCGTCCGTGGCCCTGGACTGGGCGCTGGACGAGGCGGGCCGCTCGGGCCGGCCGGTGCGGCTCGCGTACGTCTTCGAGTGGTTGACGGTGGCCGGCTGGATCGGGCCCGGGGTCGCCCCCGGGGTCTGGCCCGACGAGACCGCCCGGCGGCAGGTCGAGGAACTGGTCCATCGGGCGGCGGCGGACGCTGCCGCCGACCGGCCCGGGCTGACCGTGCGGGGCGAGGTGTTCGACGGCCCGCCCGCGCTGGTCCTCCAGGAGCGCTCCGCCGAGGTGGCCATGCTGGTGCTGGGCAGCCGGGGCCACGGCGGGTTCGGCGGGCTGCTCGCCGGCTCCACCGCCGTGTCCGTCAGTGCCCACGCGCACTGCCCGGTCATCGTGGTCCGGGACGGCCGGCCCGTCACCTCCGGGCCCGTGGTGGTCGGCGCGGACGGCTCGGCGTCCTCGGTGCAGGCGCTCGGCTTCGCGGTGGAACGGGCCGCGCAGCGGGACGTGCCCGTGCGGGCGCTGCGGGTGTGGGAGCCGCCCGCCGAGGGGCGGGTGCCGCCGGGCTTCGACCCGGAGGAGGCCGCCGCCACCGAGCGGGCGGCCGTCGAGGCCGACCTGGCCCCCTGGCGGGAGTCCTTCCCGGACGTGCCGGTCGAGGTGCTGGCGAACCCGGGCAACCCCGCCGCGCTGCTGGTGGAGGAGAGCCGGACGGCGCAGCTCGTGGTGGTCGGCAGCCGGGGCCGGGGCGGGCTGCGCGGGATGCTGCTCGGCTCGGTCAGCCAGCAGCTCATCCACCACGCCCAGTGCCCGGTCGCCGTGGTCCGCGAACGCTGACGACGCGTGCGACCGCCGCGGACATGGTCGAGGATGGAGCGGGCAAGCCCACCCGGACGACCCGGGCCTGGGGCACGATGGGGGAAACAGGAGAGGTCGTGACGATGAGCCACGAGACGCCGGCTACGGACCGTCCGCTGACCACCGCGCTCGCGGAGGCCGCCGGGATGGCCGGCCACGCTCCCTCGGTGCACAACACGCAGCCGTGGCACTGGACGGTGCTGCCCGACGCGCTGGAGCTGCGCGTGGTCCGGGAGCGTCACCTCAGCGCCCTGGACCCGGAGGGCCGGCTGCTGGTGCTGAGCTGTGGCGTCGCCCTGCACCACGCCCGGGTGGCACTGGCCGCCGAGGGGTGGACGCCGGTGGTGGAGCGCCTGCCCGATCCCGGCCAGCCCGAGCTGCTCGCCCGGCTGACCGGATTCAAGCCCACCGGCAGCGATCCGGACGCCATGCGCACGGTCCAGTGCATGCAGGTCCGGCACACCGACCGCCGGCCGGTCAGCGACGAGCCGGTCCCGACCGACGTGCTGGGCGAGATCGACCGGGCGGCCACCCGGGAGGGCGTCAACCTGCAGGTGCTGGACGACGACCAGAAGATCGAGCTGGCCGCCGCCGCGCAGCGGGCCGCCGCGGTCGAGAAGGGCAACCCGGACCTGCAGGAGGAGCTGGCCTACTGGACCAGCCGGGCCGCCGCCGGCACCGGGCTGCCGCCGGAGGTGCTGCCGGAGCGGGCCCCCCAGACCACCGTTCCGGCCCGCGACTTCGGCCCCGGCGGCACCCTCCCGGTGGGTGAGGGGCATGACCGGGCCGCCGTCTACGGGATCCTCTGGGGCACCGACGACGAGCCGGACAGCTGGCTGCGCGCCGGCGAGGCGCTCTCCGCCGCCTGGCTCACCGCCACCCGGCACGGCGTGTCCGTGGTGCCGCTGTCCGGCGTGGTGGAGGTCGAGAGCACCCGCCAGACGCTCCGGCAGATGCTGTCCGGCCTCGGCTTCCCGTACATCTCGATGCGCCTCGGCCTGGCCGACCCGACGCACGCCGGCCCCCCGCACACCCCGCGGCTGGAGATCGCGCAGACCGTCGACACCTCCGCGGTGCGCGACCAGCTCTCCTGACGGATCTCGGCCCCGCGGCCACCGGGCGATAGCATCGCCCGGTGGCCAGCGCACCGAACCCCCGCTCCGAGCACGGCACCCCGTCGCTCGGGCTGACCCCGCTGTCGCGGGTGCGGCTCGACGAGCTGCTCCAGGAGATGCTGGACCGGGTCGGTGAGGTGGTCACCAACCGGGAACGGCTCCGCGCCCTGCTCGACGCGGTGGTCGGCATCGGCTCCGACCTCGACCTGCGCAGCACCCTCCAGCGGATCGTGGCGTCGGCCTGCGAGCTGGCCGGCGCCCGCTACGGCGCGCTCGGCGTGATCGGCGCCGACCGGCTGCTGCACGACTTCATCGTCCACGGCATCAGCCCCGAGCTGCACGCCGAGATCGGTGACCTGCCGCACGGGCGGGGCGTGCTCGGCCTGCTCATCGACGACCCCCGCCCGCTGCGGATGCCGGACATCACCCGCCACCCGCAGTCCTACGGCTTCCCGCCGAACCACCCGCCGATGCACAGCTTCCTCGGCGTTCCGGTGCGCATCCGCGACCACGTCTTCGGCAACCTCTACCTCGCCGAGAAGCAGGGGGCCGCCGAGTTCACCGAGGACGACGAGGAGATCGTGGTCGCGCTCGCCGCGGCGGCCGGCGTGGCCATCGAGAACGCCCGCCTCTACGCCCTGGCCCACCGGCGGGAACGCTGGCTCGCCGCGACCGCCGAGATCACCTCGGTGCTGCTCGGCGAGGTACGCCGCACCGACGCGCTGACCCTGGTCGCCCGGCGGGCCCGGGAGGTCGCCGGGGCCGAGCTGGCCCTCGTGCTGCTCTACGACGAGGACGAGCGCCAGTTCACCGTCGAGGTGGTCGACGGCGCCGACGACGACGCCGCCCGGAAGCTGGTCGGCGCGGTGCTCCCGGCCGACGACACCACCTTCGTCGGCTCGGTCACCGAGCGCCGCCACGAGCTGCTGGAGAACCTCGCCGAGTCGGCGCCCTGGGCGCACCCGGTCGTGGCCGGGCCGGCGGTGGTCTCCCCGCTCGCCGCGGCGGACACCCTGCACGGCGTGCTGGTCATCGCGCACGGGCCCGACCACGGTCCCGCGGCCGAGGACGACGTGGCCCTGCTGGGCAGCTTCGCCGGCCAGGCCGCGCTGGCCATGGAACGGGCCCGGGGCCAGGAGGAACGGGAGCTGCTCGTGGTCCTGGAGGACCGCGAGCGGATCGCCCGCGACCTGCACGACGTGGTGATCCAGCGGCTGTTCGCCACCGGCCTGCAGCTGCAGAGCGGGGCCATGAACGCCCGCCCCGAGGTGGCGAAGCGGATCAACCAGGCGGTCGACGACCTGGACGCCACCATCCGCGACATCCGCCGCACCATCTTCGAGCTGCGCACGCCGATGAGCGCCGCGCTGCGCACGGAGATCCGCGAGGCGATCGAGGTGGCCGCCGAGTCGCTGGGCCACCGGCCCGACCTGGAGCTGGTCGGCCCGATCGACAGCGCCGTCCCGGACCAGCTCCGCCCCGAACTCACCGCCGTGCTCCGCGAGGCGCTGTCCAACGCGGTACGCCACGCGCACGCCGACCGGGTGTCGGTGCTGGTGCGGGTCGACGCCGGCTGGGTGAGCGTCACGGTCACCGACGACGGGGTGGGCTGCGACCCGGAGCAGGCCCGCAGCGGCCTGGTGAACCTGCGCGAGCGGGCCGAACGGCTGGGCGGCGACTTCCAGCTCGGCCGGGTCACGCCGCACGGCACCGAGCTGCGCTGGAGCGTCCCGCTGCGCGACTGAGCGGGTGTGGCGGCCCCCGCCTCAGTGGCTCTTGCCGAGCAGCCGGGTGGCCAGCACCGCGGCCTGCGTACGCCGCTCCAGGCCGAGCTTGGCGAGCACGCTGGAGACGTAGTTCTTCACCGTCTTCTCGGCGAGGAACATCTTGCCGGCGATCTCCCGGTTGGTGAGACCCTCCGCCACGTACTCCAGGATCCGCCGTTCCTGCTCGGTGAGGGACTTCAGCTCCCGCGGCTGCTCGACGCCGCTGCGGATCCGCTCCAGCACCCGGGTGGTGATCGCCGGGTCGAGCAGGGACTGCCCGGCCGCCACCCGCCGGACCGCGTCCACCAGGTCGGTGCCGCGGATCTGCTTGAGCACGTAGCCGGCGGCGCCGGCCATGATCGCCGCGAAGAGCGCCTCGTCGTCCTCGTACGAGGTGAGGATCAACCCCTTGATCGACGAGTCCACGGCACGGATGTCCCGGCAGACGTCGATGCCGTTGCCGTCGGGCAGCCGCGCGTCGAGGATCGCCACGTCGGGGCGGAGCGCCGGGATGCGGCGCGACGCCTCCTGCGCGGAGCCGGACTCGCCGACCACCTCGATGTCGCCGCTGCTCTGCAGCAGGTCGGCCAAGCCACGACGGACGACCTCGTGGTCGTCGAGCAGGAACACCCGGATCATCCGTCCTTTCTACCCTCCCGCCGGGAGGTCCCGCACGGGCCGAAGGTCCCGACCGTCACGCGCCGGCGGCGGGCAGAGGGACCCGCCCAGGTGGGGACCTCCGGCCCTGCTCACCGCCCCGCCCGCTGACGGACGGTGGGGGTGGACCGGCCGGCCGGGCGGCCCGCACGGAGGGAGCAACGCCATGACCACGGGCTACACCGTCGACCAGCTGCGGGCCGCCATCTCGGACGCGGTACGCGCGCCGTCGCTGCACAACACCCAGCCGTGGCGGTTCCGGCTCGTCGACGGCGGGATCGAACTCGCCGTCGACCCGCTGCGCCGGCTGCCGGCCACCGACCCGAGCGGCTGGGGCGCCCGCATCGCCTGCGGGGCGGCCCTGTTCAACCTGCGGCTGGCCCTTGCCGTGGCGGGCACGCCCGCCTCGGTCCGGCTCCGCCCGTACCCCGGTGACCCGGACGTGGTGGCCCGGCTCGTCCCCGACGTGCCGCGCCGCCCCACCCCGACCGAGCAGAGCCTGCGCGGCGCCATCGCCCGCCGGTTCAGCAACCGGGCGCCCTTCTGGCCCGACCCGGTGCCCGCCGACGCGCGCTGGCGTCTCGGCGAGGCCGCCCGCGCCGAGCAGTGCTGGCTGGAACTGGTCATCGGCACCACCGCGGTCAACGCCTTCGCCGAGATCGCCCGCAGCGCCCACCGGGTGCTGGAGCGCGACCCCGCGTACGTCACCGAGCGCACCCGGTGGATCCGCTCCGAGCCGTCCCCCGACGGCGTGCCGACCGCTGCCGGCGGACCGCAGAGCGAACCGCAGGACCTGCTGCCGCAGCGCGGCTTCGGCGGCCGCGACCGCGCCCCCGGCCGCGACTTCGAACCGGAACCGCTGGTCGCCGTGCTCGGCTCGACCGGCAACACCGCCACCGACCAGGTCGTCGCCGGGCAGGCCCTGCAACGGGTGCTGCTCACCGCCACCGACGCCGGGCTGGCCGTGTCGATGCTCTCCCAGCCGATCGAGGTGCCCGGGGCGCGGGAGGCCCTGCGGCTGTCCCTGGGCCGGTTCGGCACCCCGCAGATGGTGATGCGGATCGGGTTCGGCCAGCCCGGCCGCACCACCCCGCGCCGCCCCGTCGACGAGGTGCTCGACCTGCCGGTGGTGCACTGACGGCCGGCGTCGGGTCGGCGGTCGTCGCGCCGGCGGTCAGGCCGGTAGCGCGGCCAGGAGGGCCGCCTCCCGCTCCGGGGCCAGACCGACCGCCGCCCGCGCCGGGCGTCCCGCCCGGGCCGGCACCCGGCCGACCTCGCGCAGCCAGCGCCAGGTGTCCGCGACCGTCTCGACCGCCGGCCGGCAGGCCAGACCCGCCGCGTGCGCCCGCTCGACGTCCCGCTCCTGCAACCAGCGGTACTCGTGCCCGAGCGGGACCCAGATCGGCAGGTCGTTCCACGGCTCGACGCCCGCCGCCAGGAGCGCGTCCGGCTCCGTCCAGCGCGGCGTCGCGTCCGCGCCGGTCACCGCCACGGCCGCGTCGAGCAGCTCGCCCATCGTCGTGTGCCCGGTCCGACTGACCACGTTGTACGCCCCACCGGCGCCCTCGACCCCCCGGTCCAGCAGCCAGATCGCCAGGTCCCGCGCATCGACGTACTGCACCGGCAGGTCGCGCGGGCCGGGAGCGAGCACCTCCCCACCCCGGGCGACCCGGTGCAGCCACCAGGGCAGCCGCCCGATGTCCTCGCCCGGGCCGAGGATCAGCCCGGCCCGCACCAGCAGCGCCCGGTCACCGAACACCGCCACGGCGGCCCGCTCACCGCCCGCCTTGTTCTGCGGGTAGTCCCCGTCGGCCGCGTCCGCCTCGGCCGCGACGACCGGCGCGTCCTCGCCCGTGCCCAGCCCGACCGGCGGCGCGTAGACCGAGCCGCTGGAGACGTAGACGTAGTGCGGCACGGCACCGGTCAGGGCGCGCGCCGCGTCCCGGACCGCCCGGGGCGCCCCGTCCCAGGTGTCCACCACCAGGTCCCACTCGCCGCCCGCGAGGGCCGCCAGCCCGTCCGGCGAGGTGCGGTCACCCCGCAACCGGTGTACGCCCTCCGGCACGTCGCCGTGCAGCCCCCGGTTGAACACCGTCACCGACCAGCCGCGGCGTACCGCCTCGGTCACCACGGCCCCGCCGACGAATCCGGTACCACCGAGCATCAGAAGTCTCATGCGTCCCACCCTGCCGCCTGGCGTCCGCTCCGGTGAACGCTGTTCACGGTGAGCGGATCTGCCCAGGGCAGAAGCCCGGCCACCTGCCGCCCTCGCGGGTCGGTTCTGGGGGTGTATGTCCGTTCCCGCGCTGGCCGGAGCCCAGTGAGTGGAACGCTGTGGGTGTCTCCGGTGCCGGGATACACCCATACCGTTCCACCGACCGTCCCGCCTTGGGTGTGGTGTCCGGTTCGGGGAGTGACCGGCGGCATCCCGGCGGTGGAATGGCCGGCGGGTGGGCGTCGTTATACCCGGTGCATGACCGAGGACCACGCCCCGCCCGACGGGGTGCCCGGTCCCGCTACCCGCCCGCCGAGGCGGAACTCCCCGAGCGGGACTGCCCGCCGAGGCGGGTGCCCGGCCGCCGGGAATGATGGTGGCTGGCCGGTCGTTGCACATGGTCCCGGCGCGACGAAGAGGCCCCCGCCCCGTCCGCTGGATGATCCCCCTGAGACTTTCTTGAGCGCCTGACGGTGCTTGCGCCCACCAGCTAAGAGCCGACCCCCCCGTCGGTGTGGTGGTGCGCCAACCCCCGAATGGAGCCATCCCCCATGAACACGATGCTGCGTAAGAGCGTGCTGGGTATTGCTGGTCTGGCCTTCACCGGTGGTGTCTTCGCCGGTCCGGTCGCCGCCCACGCCGACGCCCGCCCCGTGCAGGGCAAGCCGGCCGCCGTGGCGACCGTGCAGGGCGCCCAGTCGCACATCGACCTGAACGACGAGCAGCTCGCGAACGCGAAGGCGATCATCGCGGCGACGAAGAAGGCCGGTCTGCCCGAGCGGGCCGCGGTGATCTCGATCGCCACGAGCCTGCAGGAGTCGAAGCTGGAGAACCTCGGCCACCTCGGCGACGCCAACGACCATGACTCGCTGGGCCTGTTCCAGCAGCGCCCGAGCTCGGGTTGGGGCACGCCGGAGCAGATCACCAACCCCGAGTACGCCACCCTGGCCTTCGAGAAGGGTCTGAAGCAGGTCGACGGCTGGGAGACCATGCCGCTGACCGAGGCCGCGCAGACCGTGCAGGTGTCGGCCTACCCGGACGCCTACGCCCAGTGGGAGCAGCAGGCCACCGACATCGTCGCCCAGCACTGGAACAGCTGACCCGAACAACACGACCACTGGCCGGCACCCCCAACACCGGGGTGCCGGCCAGCGGCGTATCCGGGTCAGGCCGGGCGCAGGACGAACGTCCAGGTCGTGGTCGTCGTGCTGGCCGCCGCGCCCACCGCGGCGAGGCCGCCGTAGGTGCCGGCCGGCACGCTGCTGCCCGAGTCGGCGAGGAGCGCGGTCACCCGTCCGCCACCCGTCTGGGAGCTGTTGCTGCGCACCTCCACGCCGGCCGGCGGGGTCAGCGCCGTGGACGCCCCGTCGCCGTGCAGCCAGTACGACACGGCCCAGCTCTGCTCGGCGGTCACCGGGACGTACGGGGTGATGCGGGTGGCGGTGCTGGCCGGGTCGGTGGCCCGGGCGAAGACCGGCGCGCTCGGGGCGGCACCCCGGTACGCGGCCACCACCAGGTTGCCCTTGGCCTGGCTGTCGAGGGCGACGCGTACCGCCGTTCCGGCGTCGCCGGCGGCGGCGACCTTCCACCAGGCGGTCGTGGTGGCGAAGCCTCCGTCGAGCCGGTCGAGGCGGGTCCAGCCGGTGACCCCGGTGGGCTCGCCGGTGCCGGTGTGGGTGTTCTGGCTGAGCAGGAGCAGCAGCGTGTCGCCCGGCTGGACGGTCGGCGGCACGGTCACCGTGTGGCTGGTCCAGTTGGCGTTCGCGGTGGCCTGGCCGACGAAGGCGATCCGTTCGGGCACCGGCGCGACGGTGACGTCGACCGTGACCGTGCCGGTGGCGCCCCGGTCGTCGGTGACCGTGAGGGTGACCGGGTAGGTGCCAGCCGTCGCGTACGTGTGCGAGGTGGTCGGCACGGAGACGGTGTCGGTGGTGGACCCGTCGCCGAAGGCCCAGTGGTGGCCCTGGATCGCGCCGTCGGCGTCGGTGGACCCGGCCGCGGAGAAGGTGCAGACCAGCCCGGAGCAGGACGGGACGAGCTGCGCCACCGGCGGCTGGTTGACGGGACCGCCCGAGCCCTTGAGGATCTTCACGTAGTCGATGTCACCGGCGAAGTAGTCGCAGGTGACCTCCACCCCGTCGCACTGGCTCTTGCCGCCGATGGAGAGCTGCTTGGTGTTCGCGATGGTGCCGGTCGGCCCGTTCAGGCGGCTGGTCCGCACCCCGTCGACGTACATCTCCACGTAGCTGGCCGTGCGGTTGCAGGTGACCGTGTGCCACTGCCCGTCGGAGATGGGCACGTCGGTGTAGCCGGTGCGAGAGGCGCCGTCGCCGCCACGGAACAGGCACTTCGGCTTGCCGCCCGGGGCCTCGAACTTCCAGTAGCCGCCGACGGTCGCGCCCTGTCCCTTCTGGAGGATGTTCCCGAAGGAGTACGTGGTCCGGTAGCGGATGGTGAGGGAGAAGTCCCCGGCGTCCGGGTTGAAGTCGGTGGTGTGCGGCACCACGTTCACGTGGCCCGGGACGTACTCCTGGTCGGTGGGCAGGTGGGTGGCGAACCGGTGCCCGGTCGCGCCGGCGTAGAGGGCGCCCGTGACGACCTCGGCCCCGATGGCGCCGTTGCGGCCGTTGCCACTGCTGTCCTTGAGCACGGTCGCCCTGGCGGGTTCGTCCATGCTCCAGAACGCGACGGTCCGGGTGGCGGTCGCCTGCGCGGGCGCGGCGCCCAGCGCCACCCCGGTGGCCACGAACAGGGCGGCCACGCCCAGCCGGGCGGCTGTGCGCCGCCACCGTCCCTGCCTGACTGACCGCATACGATCGCCTCCCAGCTCCACGGGCCACCACCCTGTCACGCTGCGGGCCAGCGGTTCCATAACCCGTTGGGCGGATCCGTACCAGTTCCTCCGTGCGGCCGAGCGACCGATGTGGCCAGTGGCCGGCGACCCGGCGGACCGCGGGCGGCGGCGACCGGCGGCGCGATCCGCCCGATGTCGGCGGTCGATGGCACGATGGCCACCACCGCCCGTACCCCTCGGAGCCAGACGTGATCCTCGTTCGACGTCCCCGTGCGGCGCCGGCCGCCGCGAGGACAGCCGGCGCGTGACCGGGGATCCGGCCGCCCCGGGTGCGCAAGGGAGAAGGCCCGCCACCGCGTGCGGTGACGAGCCTTCGTGCTGTTCGGACAGCTGGTGGGCGATACTGGGTTTGAACCAGTGACCTCTTCCGTGTCAAGGAAGCGCGCTCCCACTGCGCCAATCGCCCGGGCACCCGCCGGATCACCGGCGACGGTCGGCCCGCGAGGGGGCGGATCGCGAGCGGACGACGGGATTCGAACCCGCGACCCTCACCTTGGCAAGGTGATGCGCTACCAGCTGCGCTACGTCCGCGTTGTCACCGGCTCGCGCCGGCGACGGCTGCAACTGTACCCGATGACAAGATCGCCGCGCGGCAGGGCCCCGGCGCGCCCCGGGTCGACGATCGGGTGACCGCCGTCACGGCCTGGTGGTTGCGCCGCTCGTCGCGGGGGTACTGACTGCTGCGACAGCACAACAATCCCCTGAAGGAGGCTGTCGTGGGTATCGGAACGAGCATCTTCCTGATCGCGGTCGGCGCGATCCTCACGTTCGCGCTGAACGCCAGCGTCGGCGGGGTCGACCTGGACGTCGTCGGCTGGATCCTCATGGCGGCCGGCGTCCTGGGTCTGATCATGACGTCCCTGGTGTGGGGCCGTCGCCGCCGCGAGGTGGTCACCACGGCCGAGCCGGTCGAGTACCGCCGGGTCGAGGAGCGCCGGGACGTCGCCCCGCCGCTGTGACCCGCCGGGGCCGACGGAGCTGATCTGTCCCTGATCGGGTGTGACGGGGGCGCCGCCGTGCGCCCCCGTTCCGCGTACCCGGTCAGCGCATCAGCTCGTTCAGCGTGCCGTAGTCGAGCGCGTCGGCCAGCGCGCCGTACGTCCCGGCGGTGAACGCCTCCTCGGCGGCTCGCCGGGCCACCGCGTACGCGGCCTCGGCGACCGCGGAACCGAGGCTGACCCGGGCCACCCCGAGCTTCGCCAGCGCCGCCACCGGCGGGGCGCCCGGCCCGGCCAGCACGTTCAGCGGCGCCGGGATGGCGGCGACCAGCGCGGCCACCGTGTCCGGGTCGACCACCCCGGGCACGAAGATCCCGTCCGCGCCGGCGGCCAGGTACGCCCCGGCCCGCGCCACGGTCTCCTCGATCCCGCCGGCCCCGCGGAGGAAGGTGTCGACGCGCGCGTTGACATACAGCGGGATGCCGGCCCGGTCGGCGGCGGACCGGACGGCGGCCAGCCGGGCGGCCTGCTCCTCGACCGGGCGCAGTGGCGCACCGCCGTCGTGGCGGGCGTCCTCGACGTTCACCCCGACGGCGCCGGCCGACAGCACCGCGGTCACCGTCTCGGCGACCTCGTCGGCGCTGTCGCCGTACCCGGACTCGATGTCGGCGGTGACCGGCAGCGGCACCGCGGCGGCGACGCGGCGGACGACGTCGACGGCGGTCTCGCGGCCGAGGGCGTCGCCGTCGGGTACGCCGCGGCTCCAGGCGACGCCCGCGCTCGTGGTGGCCACGGCGCGGGCGCCGGCCGCGGCGACGATCCGGGCGCTCGCCGCGTCCCAGGCGTTGACCAGGACCAGCGGCTCGCCGGGGACGTGCAGGGATCGGAGGTGCAGGGCTCGGGTGTGCTGTTCGTTCACCCGCCCAGTCTCGGGCGGCGGCGCCGGCCGTCGTAATGTTTCAGTCCTGGCTGAAACGACGGGGGGCGGCGTGGTCGCGATCGGGCTGTCGGCGGGCGGGGTGGCCCGGGTCCGCTTCGCGCTCTCCTGCCTCTGGGAGGTGATGGCCGGCGTCCGGGTGCTCCGCGACCCGGGCCGGCACGCGCTCCACCTGCCCTGGGCCAACCGGGTCCGGCCGCGGCTCGCCGAGGCGGGGCTGCTCGACCCGGACACCGGCCTGCTCGGGCACCTGGTCCCGCCCGCGCCGGGCTACCTGCCGGACTTCCTCACCCCGCCGCCGGCCGGCCTCACGCCGGACCTGGACCAGGAACTGGCCGTGCTCCGCGCCACCCCGTCGGACACGGTCCGCGCCCAGCTCGACCTCTGTCCCGGGCCGCGGCCCGCGGCGGTGGCCGCCCTGTACGCCGACCCGGAGGCCGGGCTGCGCCGGCTCGCCGACGAGATCGCGGCGTACTGGCGGGTGGCCGTGGCCCGCGACTGGCCCCGGATCCGGGCGGTCCTCGACGCCGAGGTGTTCCACCGGGCCCGCCGGCTGGCCGAGGACGGCGCGGCGGGGCTCCTCAACGACCTGCACGAGCGGGTCCGCTGGGAGGGTGACGCCCTGCTGATCAGCCAGCGCCACTGCGCCGCGCCGGACGTGCCGGACGGCCGCGGGCTGGTTCTGGTGCCCTCGGTGTTCGTCTGGCCGTCGGTGCTCAGCATCGCGGCCGGCGACGTCCCGCAGCTGGCCTACCCGGCGCGGGGGATCGGTGGGCTGTGGGAGTGCCCGGCGGAGGCGCCGGACGCGCTGGGCGCGGTGCTCGGGCGGGGCCGGGCGCGGCTGCTCGCCGCCCTGGACGCGCCGCGGTCGACCACCGAGCTGGCCCGGTGCACCGGGCTGTCCCCGGCCGGGGTGTCGCAGCATCTCACCGCGTTGCGGGCGGCCGGCCTGGTGGTGACGCACCGGCAGGGGCGGTCGCTGCTGAGCAGCCGGACGGCCGTGGCGGAGGCGCTGCTGGGCGCCTCGGCGTGACGGAGAAACAGGAAAGGCCGTGTCGAATGATCGACACGACCTTTTCCGCTGGTGGGCGATACTGGGTTTGAACCAGTGACCTCTTCCGTGTCAAGGAAGCGCGCTCCCACTGCGCCAATCGCCCTCGTCAACTGCCGAGGTGGAGACGGGATTTGAACCCGTGTACACGGCTTTGCAGGCCGTTGCCTCGCCTCTCGGCCACTCCACCGAGGTTGCCCCCGACATGCGTGGCGGCAGCTCCGAGCGGACGACGGGATTCGAACCCGCGACCCTCACCTTGGCAAGGTGATGCGCTACCAGCTGCGCTACGTCCGCGTGCCCCCGGTGTTATCCGGTGACGGATGAGAACTTTAGCCGAGCCCGGGAACGGTTGCCAAATCGGGTCCCGCTTCCGGGCGCGTCCGGGTGACGGAGTTCCGGCCGCCCGAAGCTTCCTAGGAGCCTGGGTGGAAGACGATCAAGCGTGGTGCAGGGCGCGGACCTGGGGATTGTCGCCCCGGACGCACTGTCCGGAAGCCGACTGTCGGGCGCCCGACCAGCCGCCTCGGTAACTCCTCGTGGTCACTCGGATGGGCTACGGTAACGGCGTGACGAGACGTGCCGCCGAGATCCGCCTGGACGCGCTGCTGCGCACGGCCTGTGAGGTGATCGCGGAACGGGGACTCGCCAACACCCGCACGGCTGACGTGGCCGAGGCCGCCGGGGTCAGCCAGGCCCTGGTCTTCTACCACTTCGCCACGAAGGACCGGCTGCTCGCGCAGGCGTTCGCCTACGCCGTCGAGCAGGATCTCAACCGGCTCGACACGGTGATCCGCTCCAGCGCCCCGCCGCTGGCCAAGCTGCGCCGGATGCTCCGCCTCTACGCCCCGACCGGCCGGTCGACCTCCTGGTCCATGTGGATCGACGGGTGGGCCGAGTCGCTGCGCACCCCCGAGCTGGAGAAGCTGTCGCGCCGGCTGGACCTGCGGTGGCGGCGGGACCTGGCCGCGGTCATCGCCGACGGGGTGGCCGACGGCACCTTCGACTGCCCCGACCCGGCCGGCGCGGCGTGGCGGATCAGCGCCGTGATGGACGGCCTGGCCGTGCAGCTCGCGGTGCACGAGCGGGTGATCACCCGCCGGCAGATCGCCGAGTGGGTCCGCCTCGTCGCGGCGCGGGAGCTGGGCCTGGAGCCGGCTCAACTGGACTGAACGGGCCGGGCGCGGGCGGTGTCGCGCCGCCGCAGCCGGTCCCGGGCCGGCGGATGCACGTTGGCCAGCTCCGGGTCACCGCCGTAGTGGGCGAGCACCCGGTGGTCCATGACCCGCCGCCAGACCGGCGGCAGCAGCGCGGCGACGACCATGGTGGCGTAGCCGGCCGGCAACTGCGGGGAGGCGTCGAAGCTGCGCAGCGTCTGGTAGCGGCGCAGCGGGTTGGCGTGGTGGTCGCTGTGTCGCTGGAGCTGGAAGAGGAAGACGTTGGTGACCGTCCGGTCGCTGTTCCAGCTGTGCCGGGGATCGACCTTCTCGTAGCGGCCGGCGGCGGTGCGCTGCCGGGCCAGCCCGTAGTGCTCCAGGTAGTTGACCACCTCCAGCAGCGAGAAGCCGACCACCGCCTGGAGCGCGAGGAAGACCAGCACCCCGGGGCCGAAGGCGACCGCGAGCACGGCGTAGAGCAGCACGGTCATCGCCCAGGCGTTGAGCACGTCGTTGCGCCAGGTCCACGGGCTGCGGCCCCGCAGGCGCAGGCGGCTGCTCTCCAGCCGCCAGGCCGAGCGCAGGCTGCCCCAGACCGTACGCGGCCAGAACGCCCAGAACGTCTCGCCCAGCCGGGAGCTGGCCGGGTCCTCGGGGGTGGCCACCCGGGTGTGGTGCCCCCGGTTGTGCTCGACGTGGAAGTGCCCGTACCCGGCCGGCGCGAGGGCGATCCGGGACAGCCAGCGTTCCGCCGCCTCCCGCTTGTGGCCCAGCTCGTGGGCCGTGTTGATGGCGATGCCGTCGACCACCCCGATGGTGGCGACCAGGCCCGCGGCGGCCGCCCAGGACAGCCCGCCGTGGGTCCACACGGCGCAGCAGAGCACCAGGGCCGCGTACTGGGCCGGCAGGTAGAGGTAGGTGAGCCAGCGGTAGTAGCCGTCGGCCTGGAGCGCCGGCACCAGCTCCTCCGGCGGGTTCTCCCGGTCGTCGCCGATGAGCAGGTCGACCACGGGGATGACGCCGAAGACGACGGCCGGGGTGAGCCACCAGGCCCAGCCGGCGCCGGTCGCGTGCCAGACCCACCAGCCGAGGAAGGGCAGCGCGGGCACGAGCAGGGCGAGCGGCCAGAGCGGCTTGCGGGTGTCCCGCCAGGGGACGGTGTCGGTGCCCATCGTCAGCCTCCGATCCGTGAACTCCTGCCCAGACTGTGGCAGCGGTCACGCCGTTTTATAAGAGGCAGACTTTTGTAAAGTGCGATTACCAGCCCCCGCGGGCGGGCCGCTCGAACTGCGGCGCCTCGCGGGCGGGGCGCAGCAGGCGCCGCATCCGCAGCAGCAGGCCCGCGCCGAGGAAGACCAGCAGCCCGCCGAGCAGGAAGGCGACCTGGACCACGCCGAAGCCGCCCGAGGTGGCGACCGGCCGGCCCGCCGCGCCGGGCGGCGGGGGCTCGACCACCGCCGCCTCGCTCGACGGCTCCTCCGCCGCCGGCTCCCCGGTGGCCGGGTCGGTCGGCTCGGCGCTGCGCTCCGTGGGCTCCGGCGTCGCCTCGGTCGGTGCGACCGTCGCCTCCTCCCCCACCACCGGGCGGTCGGCGGTCCGCCGGGCCAGCAGGCGCAACCCCGGGTCGTACGCCTCGGCGGCGAAGCTCACCTGCCCCCGGGCCACGTCCTCGGCGAAGGCCACCCGGTAGCGGGCCGTGACGGTGCGGCCCGGGCACAGCAGCCCCGGGTCCAGGTCACGGTCGGTCAGCCGGGCCGTGTCCCCGTCGGTGCGGATCTCCAGCGGGAACGAGCCGTTGTCCTCGACGCGGTCCACCTTGACCTGGTCCAGCCGCAGGCCCTGCACCCGCAGCAGCATCGACCAGCGCACCTTGACGCAGCCGCCCCCGTCGATGCGGGACACCACGGCGGACAGGGTCTCCACCCGGTCGCCGGCGGTGAACTCGTCCGGCAGGCCGCTCAGCTCGGTCGAGAAGGCCGCCGCCGCTCCGGCCGGCGCGGCCGCGCCGAGCCCGGCCCCCGCCAGGCAGCCCAGCACCACCCCGATCCGCAGCGCGTACCGCCACCCGCTCACCACCGTCTCCTCCCGTCGGCCGCGTCCACCCCGAAACGCTAGGAGCGCCACGGGCGACCCGGTAGACGGGCGTGTTCGCACGCACCGCCAACACCGGGGGCCCTTCTCACCGAGCGTGGTGAACCGGTCACGCCGCCGCGGCGACACGCCCGGGATCGCCCGCCGGCCGCCTCCGGGCGTACGACAGAATCACCCGGTGTCCGACCTGTCCGCGGCCTTCGTCCGGCTGCACGCCCGGCTCACCCCGGTCGCCTTCGTCCCGGAGGTGCGGCTGCACCAGGCCGACGAGCCGATCGGCCTCTGGGAGCTGACCGAGGGCGAGTTCCACAGCGCCCAACCGCCGCCGTTCTGGGCGTTCGCCTGGGCCGGCGGCCAGGCCCTCGCCCGCTACGTCACCGACCACCCCGACCTGGTCGCCGGCCGGCGGGTGCTCGACCTCGCCTCCGGCTCCGGCCTGGTCGCCATCGCCGCCGCCCGGTGCGGCGCGGCCGCCGTCCGGGCCGTCGAGGTGGACGAGCGGGCCGTCGCGGCCGTCGCGCTCAACGCCGAGGCCAACGGGGTACGCGTCGACGCCGAACTCGGGGACATCCTGGACGGCGACGCCGGGGACGCCGAGGTGGTGCTGGCCGGCGACGTGTTCTACAGCGAGGCGATGGCCCGGCGGGTGCTGCGCTTCCTGCTCCGGGCGGCCCGGTCCGGGGCCCGGGTGCTGGTCGGCGACCCCGGCCGGGCGTTCCTGCCCCGCGAACGCTTCCACGAGCTGGCCGCCTACGAGGTGCCGGTGCCCGAGGCGCTGGAGAGCGTACGGGTGAAGCACACCACCGTGTGGGAGCTGGACCCGGCTCCGCCGGGAGCCGCCCGCTAGCGTGGCGCCGTGCTGTTCCGGGGCTGGGGCGAGTCCGTCGACGGACCGTGGCCCGACGCGGCCACCGTGGTCGACCACGTCGGCGTGCCGCACCTCGTGGTGACCCGGCACGCCCTGGTCCGGCGGCTGCTCACCGACCCGGCGACGTTCCGGCCGGACAACGCCCTCGACGCGGTGACCCCGATCCCGGTGTCCGCGCTGCGGGTGCTCGCCGGGCACCGGTTCCGGCTGCCCCCGACGCTCGCGAACAACGCGGCGGCCAGCCACCCGGAGATCCGCGCGATCGTCGCCGACGCGCTGCACCCCGACCGGGTGGCCGCCCAGCAGCCCTGGCTGACCGGCCTGGTGCGGGAGCGGGTCACCCGGCTGGCGGCCGCCCTCGCCGCGAGCGGGCCGGTCGACCTGTACGCCGAACTCGCCGCCGACCTGCCGCTGCTGGTGCTGGCCCGGCTGGTCGAGCTGCCGGACGCCCCGGTCGGCGCGGTCAAGGACTTCGCCCGGGCCGCCCTGGAACTGTTCTGGGCGCCGCTCGACTCCGCGCGCCAGCTCGCCCTCGCCGCCGAGGTGGGCCGGTTCCACACGGTGCTCCGCGCGTTCGCCGCCACCGGGGGCGGGCTGGCCGCCCGGCTGCGCGACGCCGGGCACTCCCCCGACGTGGTGGTCGGCGCGCTCTTCTTCCTGCTGGTCGCCGGCCAGGAGACCACCTCCCAGTTCCTCACCCTGCTGCTGCACCGGCTGGCCGGCGAACCGGCGGTGCGGGCCGGCCTGCGCGCGGGCGAGGTCGCGGTGGCCGACGTGGTCGAGGAGGGGCTGCGGCTGGAACCGCCGATCGTCACCTGGCGGCGGGTGGCCGCGGTGGACACCACCCTGGGCGAGGTCGCCGTGCCGGCGGGCACCAGCATCGTGGCCTGGCTGGCCCGGGCCGGCCGGGACCCGGCCGTGGTGGCCGCCCCCGGCGAGTTCCGGCCGGGGCAGCGGGGCTCCCGCCGGCACCTGGCCTTCGGGGCGGGCCCGCACCGGTGCGTCGGGGCGCAGCTGGCCCGGATGGAGGCGGCCGTGGTGGTGGCCGAGGCGGCGCGGCTGCTCGACGGGGTGACCGTGGTCCGGCCGCCGTGGTGCCCCGACAATCTCACCTTCCGGATGCCCGACGCGTTCGTGGTCCGCCGGACCTGACGAAAGTCAGGGTGGGGCGGTGCCGTTCGGTGGCGGTGCGCCACCCGCTCCGCTGCCTACCGTCGGCGCATGATCACACTTCGTGCGTTGACGAAACGGTTCGGCGCGGCCACCGCGGTCGACGACCTGACCGTCGAGATAGGACCGGGGCAGGTGACCGGCTTCCTCGGCCCGAACGGCGCGGGCAAGTCCACCACCATGCGGATGGTGCTCGGGCTGGACCGGCCGACCGCCGGGCAGGCCCTGGTGAACGGCCGCCCCTACCGGCAGTTGCGGTACCCGCTCCACGAGGTCGGCGCGCTGCTCGACGCCACCGGCGTGCACCCGGCCCGCTCCGGGCGGGCGCACCTGCGGGCGATGGCCCGCAGCAACGGCATCCCGGCGCGCCGGGTGGACGAGGTACTCGACCTCGTCGGGCTGGACGAGCGCGCCGCCGACAAGCCGGGACGCGCCCTGTCGCTGGGCATGGGCCAGCGGCTCGGCATCGCCGGGGCGCTGCTCGGCGACCCGCCGGTGCTGCTGCTCGACGAGCCGGTGAACGGGCTCGACCCCGACGGGGTGCGGTGGATCCGCCGGTTCACCCGCGGCCTCGCCGACGAGGGGCGGACCGTGCTCATCTCCAGCCACCTCATGAGCGAGATGCAGCAGACCGCCGACCGGGTGGTGGTGCTCGGGCGGGGCCGACTCGTCGCCGACGCGCCGCTCGCCGACCTGATCGCCGCCCGCCCGGCCAGCTCCGTCCGGGTACGCGGACCCGAGTCGGCCGGCCTGGCGACGCTCGGGGCGCGGCTGGCCGCCGAGGGCGCGACGGTCAGCCCGGACGACGGCGGGCTGACCGTCACCGGCGTCCCGGCCGGCCGGGTCGGTGACCTCGCGTACGAGCTGAGGGTGCGGCTGCACGAGCTGACCCCGGTGGCCGCCTCCCTGGAGGAGGCGTTCCTGGAACTGACCGCCGGCAGCGTGGAGTTCGCGGCCGGCCCGACCGGAGGCGAGATCCGATGACCGCCCTGTCCACCGTCACCCCGACCCGCCCGGCGTCCCGGCCCGCCCCGACCAGCGGCCCCTTCACCGGGGCGGTGGCCGCCGAGTGGACCAAGCTCTGGTCGGTCCGCTCCACCTGGTGGACGCTGCTGGCCGCCGTGCTCACCATGGCGGCCACCGCCGGCCAGCTCGCCATCTACGCGGTGAACGCGAACACCGACGACGACCCGACCGTGAACCCGGGGATCGTCGGCGTCGGCGAGATCGTCACCGGCGCGCTGGAACTCACCCAGTACGTCGTACTGGCCCTCGGCCTCTTCGCGATCACCAGCGAGTACGCCACCGGCACCATCCGGACGACGCTGCGCTGCACCCCGTCGCGGGGACGGGTGCTGGCGGCCAAGGCGGTCGTGGTGGGCGGCGTGACGTTCCTGACCGGGCTGCTCATCGGGGCGGTCGGCGCGGCCGTCGCCTGGCCGGTGCTCGGCGAGTGGGGCCGGGCCCCGCTCGGCGGCACCGTGGCCGACGTGGTCGCCTCGGCCGCGTACCTGGCGCTGCTGGGCGTGCTGGCGCTGGGCCTGGCGGCGGCGCTGCGCGGCGCGGTGCTCACCCTGACCGTGCTGTTCGCGCTGCTGATGATCGTGCCGCTGTCCCTCCAGGAGCCGGGGATCACCGTGCTCACCCGGATCGCCGACGCGTTCCCCGGTGTGGCCGGCAACCACTTCCTCGCCGGGGACACCGAGCCGTACCCGGCGGCGGTCGGGCTGCTGGTGCTCGCCGGCTGGGCCGTCGCCGCGCTGGCGCTGGGCCGCTGGGCGCTGCGCCGCCGGGACGCCTGAGCGGGGCGGGGCTGGTCAGCCGGTGGGCGGGACCAGCCCCGCCTCGTACGCGAGGATCGCCGCCTGCACCCGGTTGCGCACGTCCAGCCGGGTGAAGATGCTGGTCAGGTAGCTCTTCACGGTGCCCTCCACGAGGTGCAGCCGGCGGGCGATCTCGGCGTTGGACAGCCCCGCCCCGACCAGGGCGAGCACCTCCCGCTCCCGGTCGGTGAGCCCGGCCAGCCGGTCCCGCGCGTACGGGCCGCGGGCCAGCCGGCCGCTGCTGAGCGCGATGACCCGGCGCGCCACCCGCGGCGACAGGTACGCGCCGCCGTCGGCCACCGCCCGCAGGCCGGCGAGCAGTTCCCGCGGGTCGCCGGACTTGAGCAGGAATCCACTCGCACCGTGACCGAGCGCCCGGGCGATCAGGTCGTCGTCGCCGAACGTGGTGAGCATGACCGTGGCGGTCTCCGGCACCAGCCGCCGGATCTCCGCCGCCGCGGCCAGCCCGTCCTGCCGGGGCATCCGGATGTCCAGCAGCGCCACCCGGGGCCGGTGCGCCCGGACCAGTTCCACGGCCGCGTGACCGTCGCCCGCCTCGCCGACCACCTCGATGCCCGGGTCGGCGGCCAGGATGGCCCGCACCCCGGCGCGCACCATCGCCTCGTCGTCGGCGAGCACCACCCGCAGGGGGTGCCCGTGGTCGTCGTTCACTGCGCGATCCGCTCCTTGCTGACCAGCCGGCCGTCGGTGAAGCAGAGCCGCCAGGTCGGCTCCGCGAACGGGAAGTTCCCGTCGGTGTAGTACTCGCAGCCGGCGGTCGCGCCCTCGGCCGGCGGGTCGGCCCGCCGGCGGGGCAGCCCGAGGGCGTCCCGCTCCTCGCCGAGGCGCAGCCGCTCGTACCCGGACCGGTCGAGGACCGCGCCCGCCGTGGCGAGCGGGTAGTAGACCAGCGCGAGCACCAGGGCGAGGCCGGCCGGGGCGCCGAACGCCACCAGCAGGCTGCGGCGGGCCCGCCGCCGGGCCTCCCGCAGCCGCCGCGCCGCCTCCGCGGGCCGGCCGTCCGCGGTCCCACCGGGCCGGGGATCACCCGCGCCGCCGTCCTCGGGCCCGCCGGACCATGCCACGCTCCGGGCCGGGTCATCCGCCGGCCCGTCCTCGACCTGCCCACGGATCAGGCCGTCCCCGACCAGCACCCCGCTCGGCCCGTGACCGCCCGTTGCCCGGCTCGGTTGGTGACCGACCGGCGCCCGGGTCGGCTCGTGACCGACCGGCGCCCGGGTCGGCTCGTGACCGACCGGTGCCGGGGCGGTGATGATCGGCAGGCGGGCCGTGACGGCGAACCCGGCGTCGCGGGGGCCGGCGTCGAGCACGCCCCCGGCCAGGCGGACCCGCTCGCGCAGGGCGAGCAGCCCCGAGCCGTGCGACGCCGGCCCCGGCAGCGGTCCGGCCGGCGGCCGCCCGTTGACGACCGACACCGCCACCTCCCCGCCGGCCCGGTCGACGGTGACGGTCAGCGGGGCGCCCGGGGCGTAGCGGGCGGCGTTGGTCAGCGCCTCGCGGACCACCCGGTGCACGGCGTGCGCGACCAGCGGCGGCAGGTCCCCGCCGTCCGGGCCGGCGCGCAGCTCCACCGCCATCCCGGCGTCGCGGGCACCGTCGACCAGCTCCGCCACCGTCTCGCCGGCCGGCCGCAGCGACCCGGACCGCTCCTCCCGGAGCACGCCGATGATGTCGTGCAGCCGTTCGGTGGCGGCGGACACGCTGGCCCGCAGCTCCCCGGCCGCGCTCCGGTGGGCGGGCGGCAGGTCGGCGGCCAGTTCCAGCGCGGCGGCGCGCAGCGCGATGAGGCTCAGGTCGTGCCCCAGCGAGTCGTGCATGTCCTGCGCGATCCGGGCCCGCTCGCGCAGCCGTACCCGCTCCACGGCGGCCCGCCGCTCCCGCTCCTCGGCCTCGGCGTGCCGCTCCCCGGCCTCGGCGAGCGCCCGCTGCTGCCGGCGCAGCCGCCCGAGCAGCCAGGGGAAGACCCCGGCGAACAGCAGCACCGAGGCGAGCAGGAACCAGGTGCCCGGGTTGGTGCCGAACAGCCCGAGGTTGAGCGCGGTGCCGGCGACCGCGATGGCGCCGAAGACGGCGGCCACCCGGCCGGCGCCGGCGCTGCGCCGGCCGGCCAGGTAGCTGAACACCGGGATGCCGAAGACGAAGTTGCCGTCGACCAGCGAGCCGAGCACCACGGCCAGCAGCGCCGCGAGGGGCCAGCGGCGGCCGAACGCCACCGCGAGGCCGAGCAGCGCCAGCGAGGCGGCCAGCAGCGGCACGGCGTGGCGCGGCCAGGGCGGGGTCAGCCCGGCGTACGCCACCGGGGCGGCGAGAACGGCCCAGAGCAGCAGGTCACCGGCCCGGCGCCGGGCGGGCGGCAAGGTTCGCGGCGCTTCCACGGCGGCCAGGCTACCCACGGCCGGCCGGGTGGCACACCGACGAAAGTCAGGTGCTCAGCTGATCTCCTCGGCCCAGGCGCGCCAGTCGTCGAGCACGCCGTAGAGGGCCGGGGTGAGCCAGCCCGGTGCGGACCGGCGGAACACCCCCGGATCCATCCCGCCGGCGCCCATCGGCACCGCGCCCAGCAGGTTCGGTACCAGGTCGGACAGGTTGAGCCAGTGCACCAGCTCCGGTTCGCCCGGCCAGGCGCCGATCACCACGCCGGCCGGGACGGCCCGCCGTTCCAGCGCCTCCAGGGTGAGCGCCGTGTGGTTGAGGGTGCCCAGCCCGGCGCGGGCCACCACCACGGCCGGGGCGCCCAGCGACACGGCCAGGTCGGCCACCGTCCACGGCTCGCCCGACGGGCGCAGCCCCATGGGTACGAGCAGCCCGCCGGCCCCCTCGACGAGCACCAGGTCGTGCTTGTCGGTCTCCTCGCGGATGGCGTCGACCGCGGCGTAGAGCTCCAGCGGCTCCAGCTCGGCGACCCGGGCGGCGGCGAGCGGGGCGAGCGGGTCCGGGTAGCTGGCCAGGGTCCGGCCGGTGAGCGGGGCGGCCAGCCGGGTCACCGAGTCGACGTCGCCGGGCTCCCCGGTGGCCGTACCCGTCTGGCCGGGCTTGACCACCGCCACCCGCAGCCCGGCGGCCTGCGCGGCGGCGGCGATCGCCGCGGTCACCACGGTCTTGCCCACCTCGGTGTCCGTGCCGGTCACCAGCACCGGCCCGGTCCAGCCGTTGCCGTTGCTCATGGTGCACACTCCACGATCACGTCCAGCGCCCGTTCGAAGTCGGCCCGGTCGACCCCCGCGCTGATGGTCAGCCGGAGCCGGGACCGGCTGTCCGGGGTGGACGGCGGCCGGAAGCAGCCCACCGCGACGCCCCGGTCCCGGCAGTCGGCCGCCCAGGCGGTCGCCGCCTCCGGGCCGGGGGCGGTCACCGAGACCACCGCCCCGTCGGGCGCGGAGACCTCCAGGCCCGCCCCGCCCAGCCGGCGCACCGCGAGGGCGGCCCGCTCGGCCAGCTCGGCGCGCAGGCCGTCGCCGGAGCGGGCCAGCCGCACCGCGACGCGTACCCCGGCCACCACGGCGGGCGGTGGCGCGGTGTCGAAGATGAAGGTGCGGCCGGTCTCCACCAGGTGCCGGACGAACTCGGCCGGCCCGGCCACCACCCCGCCGGCGCCGCCGAGCGCCTTGGACAGGGTGGCGGTCACCACCACGTCCGGCTCGCCGGCCAGCCCGGCCGCGGCCACCCCGCCGGCGCCGGCCGGCCCGGTGACGCCGAGCCCGTGCGCGTCGTCGACCAGCAGCAGCGCGCCGTGCCGGCGGGCCACGGCGTGCAGCGCCGCGAGGGGGGCGAGGTCGCCGTCGACGGAGAACATCGACTCGGTCACCACGACGGCCGGGCGGCCCGGGGCGGCGGCCAGCGCGGCGGCCACCGCGTCGACGTCGGCGTGCGGAGTGACGATCGTCTCGGCGCCGGAGATCCGGCAGCCGTCGATCAGCGAAGCGTGGTTGTGGGCGTCGGAGACGAGCAGCGTACGCGGCTGCACCAGGCCCCGGACGGCGGCGAGGTTGGCCAGGTAGCCGGAGGAGAAGACCAGCGCCCGGTCGACGCCGAGCCAGCCGGCCAGATCGTCCTCGAGGGCGTGGTGCAGATCCGTGGAGCCGCGCACCAGCCGCGACCCGGTGGCGCCCAGCCCGTACGCCGACAGCGCCCGCCCGGCGGCGGCCGTGACCTCCGGGTGGGTGGCCAGGCCGAGGTAGTCGTTGCCGGCCAGGTCGACCACGGCGTCGGCGGCGGCGCGCGGGCGCAGGGTGCGGGTGAGCCCCGCCTTGGCCCGCAGCTCGGCGCGGCGGTCGAGGGCCGCCAGCCAGTCCGCCACCGTCACGTTCCTTCCCCAGACCCCGTCGCCCACCGGGCGCTTCCGCGGGGCGAAGTTACCACCCGGCCGGAGAGCCCCGGCGTGGCGCTGTCCGGCTCGCCGGGCCTGCTCGCGGGGCCCGACGCGGCCGTTTCCCGGGCTCGGGGCGGCCTTGTAGGGTACGAGCCATGCCAGAGATCCTCGACCAGGCCCGGACCCAGGTGCTGGAGAACGGCGTCGGCCTCGACGAGGCCGGTGTCCTCGCCGTGCTGAACCTGCCCGACGAGCACCTGCCCGCCGCCCTCCAGCTCGCCCACGAGGTGCGGATGCGCTGGTGCGGCCCGGAGGTCGAGGTCGAGGGCATCGTCTCGCTGAAGACCGGCGGCTGCCCGGAGGACTGCCACTTCTGCTCGCAGTCCGGCCTGTTCACCTCGCCGGTCCGCTCGGTCTGGCTGGACATCCCCGCGCTCGTCGAGGCCGCGAAGCAGACCGCGGCGACCGGGGCGACCGAGTTCTGCATCGTGGCCGCCGTGCGCGGCCCGGACGCGCGGCTCATGAAGCAGATGCGCGAGGGTGTGGCCGCCATCCGGGCGGAGGTGGACATCCAGGTCGCCGCCTCGCTCGGCATGCTCACCCAGGAGCAGGTCGACGAGCTGGTCGAGATGGGCGTGCACCGCTACAACCACAACCTGGAGACCTGCCGCTCCTACTTCCCGAACGTGGTCACCACGCACTCCTTCGAGGAGCGCTGGGAGACGTTGAAGATGGTCCGCGAGTCCGGCATGGAGGTCTGCTGCGGCGGCATCCTCGGCCTCGGCGAGACGGTGGAGCAGCGCGCCGAGTTCGCCGCGCAGCTCGCCGAGCTGGACCCGCACGAGGTGCCGCTGAACTTCCTGAACCCCCGCCCGGGCACCCCGCTCGCCGACCGCCCGGTGGTCGAGGGCAAGGACGCGCTGCGCGCCATCGCCGCGTTCCGGCTGGCCATGCCGCGCACCATCCTCCGCTACGCGGGCGGCCGGGAGCTGACCCTCGGCGACCTGGGCACCCGCGACGGCCTGCTCGGCGGCATCAACGCGGTGATCGTCGGCAACTACCTGACCACGCTGGGCCGGCCGGCGACCGCCGACCTGCAGCTGCTGGACGACCTGAAGATGCCGGTGAAGGCGCTCTCCGCCACCCTGTGAGGACGACGTGACCGAGCTTGTCGAGCCCGCCGCCGGCCCGCTTCGCCCCCGCGGCGCGGGACACCCGGGCGACCAGCGCGGGCCCGCCGCGGCGCCACGCTGGTGCGACCGCTGCGGCGAGTCCGTGGCGGCGGGCCCGCACGAGGCGTGCGCGGCGGCCCGGGCGCTGGAGCCGCCGCGCTGGTGCGCGCACTGCCGGCGGCGGATGAAGGTGCAGGTCGTGCCGACCGGCTGGTCGGCGGTCTGCGTCGAGCACGGCGAGATCCGGGGCTGACCGTGCTGCGGGGGCGGGCGGTGACGTTGCGGCCGGCGACCGACGCCGACGTGCCGGCCCTCGCGGCGATCCGGGCCGCCCCGGAGGTCCGCCACTGGTGGCGGGGCGGGGACGACCTGGCAGAGGCGGTCCGCGCCGACCTGGCCGACGGCGACCTCACCACCTACGCCGTCGAGCACGACGGCCGGCTGATCGGCGCCATCCAGTGGTACGCGGAGACCGACCCCGACTACCGCCACGCCAGCCTCGACATCTTCCTCGACCCGGCGGCCCGCGGCGCCGGCCTCGGCGGGGACGCCATCCGCACCCTGGTCCGGCACCTCGTCGACGAGTACGGCCACCACCGGTTCACCATCGACCCGGCGGCGGCCAACACCGCGGCGATCCGGGCGTACGCGAAGGTGGGGTTCCGGCCGGTCGGCATCATGCGCCGCTACGAGCGGGGCGCGGACGGCCGCTGGCACGACGCCCTGCTCATGGACCTGCTCGCCGACGAACTCGCCGACTGAGCCGGCCGGGATCGCCGCGTTCAGCGGGTCTGGATCCAGTAGCGCCGGAGCCGGCCCAGCTCGGTGTCCCGCACGTCTTCCAGCACGCCGCCGTGCCGCTCGATGGTCCGCGCCGACGCGGTGTTGTCGACGTCGCAGGTGACCAGGACGGGGTCGATGCCCCGCCGGGCCGCCTCGGCGAGCGTCTCGCCGAGCGCGAAGGTCGCCAGCCCGCGCCGGCGGGCCGCGGGCCGCACCCCGTAGCCGATGTGGCCGCCGGCCTGGAGCAGGAAGTCGTTGAGGCGCAGCCGCAGGGTGACGGCGCCCAGCACCTCGTCGCCCTCGACGATCCACCAGTAGAGCGCCGGGACCAGCCCCGCCGGCAGCCGGGACTCGTCCGTTCCGTCCTGGAGCTGGCGTACCCAGGTCGCGAAGCCCTCCGGCGAGTCGACGTCGTCGCTCGGCCTCAGTCCGCTGCCGTCCTGGTGGACGCCCCGCCCCCAATCGTCCCTGGCGGCCAGCCAGGACCGGTGCAGGCGGGTGGTCGGGGTGATCAGCTCCGGCATGCGGGCAGGCTAGCGGCGTGATCCGTGGCTCGGCCACCGTGTTTCCGGCGCTCAGCCGTCCCAGAGCAGGTGGCCGTCGGGGAGGCGGCGGGCGCCCTCGGCGGGGCGGTGTGGGCTGAGCCGGCCGTCGGGCATGAGGTGCGCCACCGGCACCCCGCGACCGAGCACCGCCACGTCGGCGATCAGCCGCCGGTGGCAGCGCCACCACACGCTCTCGCTGCACATCACCGCGGTGGTCCGGCGTTCCGCGTCGGCGAGCACCTCGTCCAGGGCCGCGTCGAACTCCGGCGTGCGGGTGTACGCGGCATACGCCCGGAACGCGGCGACGGTCCACCAGGTGTCCGGCTCCGGCTCCCCGGCGCGGACGTGCCGGCGGCCGCCGAGGCGGGGCTCCCAGCGATAGTCGATCCCCCGCTCAGGCAGCCAGTGTTCCAGCGCTTCGCGCCGGACGTCCGCGTTGGTCCGGCTGGCCGGATACCGCCGCACGTCCACGACGAGCGCCACCCCGGCACCGGCCAGCAGCTCCCCCAACCGCTCCCGATCCGCCGCCCCGTGGCCCACCGTCACCAACACGCCCCCAGGTTTCCCCCGAATCTTGGCGACTTACCGTCCGCCACGAACCGTAAGTCGCCAAGATCGCTGTGGGTCAGGAGACGGTGCAGGGGGAGCCGTTGAGGGTGAAGGTGGTGGGTCGCGGGTTGGTGCCGGTGTGGGTGCCGTTGAAGCCGAAGCTGGTCGACGCGCCCGGCGCCAGCGTCCCGTTGTAGGAGACGTTCGTCGCGGTCACCGCCGTCCCGCTCTGGGTGACGTTGGCCGACCAGCCCTGGCCCACCTTCTGCCCGCTGCTCGGAAACGTGAAGGCGAGGCTCCACCCGGTGATGGTGCTGGTCCCGGTGTTGGCGATCGTGATGTTCGCGGTGAACCCGGTGTCCCAGCCGCTCGTCGTCCAGGTCACCGCGCAGCCACCCGTGGCCGGGGGGTCGGCGGTGGTGACGGTCAGGGCCGGTGAAGACGCCGACCGGTTGCCGGCGCCGTCGCGGGCGCGCACTGTGAACTGGTACGTCCGCTCGGGCAGCAGCCCCGTCACCGCGAGGGTGTTGGTGGTGGCCTCGGTCAGCACGAGCGCGTCGCTGCCGGCCTGCGCCCGGGTGACCTCGTAGCCGGCCAGGCCGCTGCCGCCGGTGTCGGTGGCGGCGGGCCAGGTCAGGGTGAGGCCGGTGGCGGTGACGGCCGAGGCGACGGGGGCGCCGGGCACGGTTGGCGCCGTGGTGTCCGGGGTGGCCGGTCCGGGCTCCTCGCCCCAGACCCGCGTCCCGCCGGAGTAGAGCGGCACCTTCCGGTTCGGGCCGGCGGTGGCCTGGTACGACGGGTCGTTGGTCGGGTCCCAGGTGCCGCCCTCCGGCACGCCGACCTTGAACTGCACCTCCATCCGGTGCTGCGACTGCCCGGCGGGCGCGATGGTCCAGCCGGTGCAGTCGACCTCGACGTACCAGATGTCGGCGGAGAACTGCCTGGCCGTGGTGGGTGACGGGCAGCCCTGGGTGTAGCCGGGGGTCACCTGGACGGGGCCGGCGCCGTCGGGGCGGAAGTAGTAGCGGAACTTCCCGGTGGTCCGTGCCCGGGCCGGGAAGGCGGACTTGTTGTAGATGATCGCCTTGAGCCCGGTGGCCCGCGGCTCGGCCTGCATCACCGTGGTCTCGACGGTCAGCTCGTCGAGGTCGGGCTGCTCGGCGGTCGGGAAGCCGGCGAGCGGGCTGCCGCCGTACTCGCTGGTCAGCCGGGCCAGGGCGGAGGTGAAGCCGGCGTTGTAGTCGGTGGCGACCTCGTTCATGACGTAGTCGGAGCGGCTGTCGGTGTAGGCGTCGTTGGCCGAGGACGGGCCGCCGACCAGCGCGCCGTAGAGCACGTGCCGGGTCTCGGTGGGCACGGTCTGGCTGTCCCACCAGGAGCCGTGGGCGGTGCGGTGGTGCGGGTTCTTCGGTGAGTTGGCCCCGAAGCCGATCACGTAGCTGGAGCTGCGCGGGTTGTCGCCGAGCGCGTAGTTGATCTGCCGGACGGCGAAGTCGTGGTACCGCGCCTTGCGGGTGGTGTCGCTGGTCCGGTCGCTGTAGACCAGCGCGGCGAAGGCGGTGTTGGCGGCATAGCGCAGGGCGCCCCAGGAGTCGAGGACGGCCATGCCGCCGGGCGAGTAGGGCACCCGCTGTCCGTTGACGCCGACGGTCCAGTAGTCGAGCCAGCGGTTGGCGTCGTCGACGTACTTCTGCTTGCCGGTCAGGTTGGCCAGCAGCACGTACGCGCCGAACTGCTTGTTGTCCCAGGCGATGGTCCACTTGTAGGAGCGGGTGGTGGACTGCGGCTCGGTGCCGAGCCTGTCGTACTCGCTCTCGGCCTTGGCCAGGTAGGTGGCGTCGCCGGTGGCCCGGTACAGCCAGACCGCGCCCCAGACCAGCTCGTCCTGCCACCCGCTCCACGACCGGTAGAAGCTGGTCGCGTCGGTGATGCACTCGTGGTAGCTCTTCCGCACCGTGTCGGCGAAGGTGTAGAGCTGCTTCGCGTGGCCGAGCAGCTTGTCGGCGTAGGCGGCGTCGGTGGGGCGGAAGACCATCGACGAGGCGGCCATGGCGGCCGCCGTCTCCCCCGCCAGGTCCGCCCCGCCACAGCTCGCATCGATCCGGTACGCGGCCCGCGCCATCGGCAGCACCTCGGCCGGTCCCCACCACTTGTGGTCGTCGTCGCCCTTGCCGACCTGTCCGTAGAGGACGTTCGGCGCGGGGTGCGCCTTCACGAAGTAGTCGTTCACCCAGCGCAGGTTGTTCAGCAGGTGCGGGAGCTGCCCGGAGGTGGCGTAGCCGTCGCGGTACTCGACGGCGCCCCAGGCCAGCATGGTGGCGCTGAACGCCATCGGGAAGCCGAACTTCACGTGGTCGCCGGCGTCGTACCAGCCGCCGGTGAGGTCGAGGCCCACGTCGGCGCCGTCGGTGAGCGCCGAGTCGCCCCGCCAGGAGACCCGGTTCCAGGCCGGCTTCTTCCCGGACTGCTGGGCCTCGTAGAAGAACAGCGACTTCTGCAACGCCTCCGGATAGTTGAACGCGGGCGCGGCCAGCGCGCTTCCGGTCCGCGCTCCGGCCGCGGCGGGGACCGAGCCGTCGTTGACGGCGGGGGCCGCGGCGGCCGGTGGTGGCGCGACGGCGACGGTCGCGGCCAGGCCGGCGGCGAGCGCGGCGCCGGCGGCGAGCAGCCGGCGGAGCCGGGGCCGGCCACGGGGTGGCGGGGTCGGACGGGGCATGGCGAGCTCCTGTCGGTGGCGCCGCGCGGCAGCCCGGACCGGACGGGATGGCGGTCCGGGCTGCCGGCGACGGTGGTGGTGGGGGGCGACCGAGGGGCGCGGGAGCGCTCCCATGGATAGTCGACAATGTAGTGGCGGTAGCGACGCTTGGGAAGACGGCGCCCGGCAGCGAGGGTGGCGGAGCGCCGAGCGGTCATTCGGCGTTACGCCGACACGCCTGGAAAGTGGCCCCATTTCCGCCTCGGCACGAACGTCTTCGCAGCTCAGGTCGCTCGTCCGATCTCGACTAAAGCGGATCGACGTGTGATCATGTGGCGTCCCCTCTCCCGATCTCGGAGGATTCCTCATGCCACAGCGTCGGCACGTGGCGCGCGCTGCCCTCACCGCAGCCGCCGCCACGGCCATGCTCGGGCTGGTGGCCGCCCCGGCGTGGGCCACCGGCAAACCGCACAACCCCAAGGGCGACAACGGCACCGTCAAGATCGACGGCGCCCCCTTCTCCGACAAGGTCGACAACCAGCCGCACGTCACCTGCGACTTCGAGCTGGAGTTCTTCAACTTCGACCAGGACCAGAAGGCGAACATCACCCTCTGGGCGCAGGCACCGTCGGCCACCCCCAAGGACACGGTCGTCTGGTCCAAGAAGGACGTGGTGATCAGCACCGACCCGGCCTCCGGCGCGGAGAACGACCACGACGAGGTCATCCGGCTCTCCGCCGCGGACCTCGACCTGGCCGGGCTGAAGCTGCACCCGAAGCAGGGCTACCACCTCAAGCTCGACGTGGACCTGACCGACGGCAAGGCGTTCGACGACAAGCACAAGGTCTTCTGGCTGAAGCCGTGCGAGTCGCCGGAGAGCCCGACGCCGACCCCGTCCACCCCGGGCGAGGAGACGCCGACCCCGACACCGGGTGGCTCGGAGAACCCGTCGGGCACCCCGGCGCCCGGCACCTCGGTCGGCGGCGGCCAGGGCGGCGGCAGCGGCACCGAGGGCGGCCTGCCGCTCACCGGCGTGGCCGCGACCAGCATCTCGCTCACCGGCCTCGCCCTGATCGGCGGCGGTGTCCTCCTGATGGTGCTGCGGCGCCGCCGGGACCGGATCACCTTCACGAGTTGAGCCGGCTCGGGAACCGGCCGTCGGACCCCGGTCCGGCGGCCGGTTCCGCCGTTCGGGATCGCCCGGGCGGCCCCGCGCCGATATGATCTTGGGGTGGACGCTCTCGACCCGACCCGTACCGCCGTCGTCCTGATCGACCTCCAGCGTCGCATCGTGGACCTGCCGACCGCCCCGCACACCGGCCCGGAGGTGGTCGCGCGCTGCCTCGCCCTCGCCGAGGCGGCCCGCGCCGCCGGCGCCACCGTCGTGGTGGTCCGCGTCGACCGGCCCGGCCCCGATCCGCAGCCACCGGGAAGCGAACTGCTGCCCGAGGTGGCGCCCCGCGAGGGCGACGTGGCGGTGGTCAAGCACACCTGGGGCGCCTTCCACGAGACCGGCCTGGACGCCGCCCTGCGGGCACGCGGGGTGGACACCCTGGTGATCGGCGGGATCGCCACCAACTTCGGCGTGGAGCAGACCGCCCGCATCGGCGACGAGATCGGCTACCGGGTGGTGCTGCCGCACGACGCGATGTCCGGGCTGGACGCGTACGCCCACGAGTTCGCCGTCGACTACGTCTTCCGCCGGCTCGGCACGGTGTGCACGACCGCGGAGGCGATCGCCGCGCTGGGCGGTTGAACCGGTCGAGGCACTGATCCGTACTGACGGGTAACCCGGTCGACGCCGCCCGGAGCTGGATCACATAATCGACAACACTCTATATGCTTCCCGCGTACCCCCAGGTCACGCCGCTGATGGTCGGGCCGCGACGCGTCGCGGCGGCCGGCCGGGCGTCCTGGCATACGAGCGTACGGTTGCCCGCCCGCTCGGCCACGCGGGACAGTACGCGACACCAGCGGTGCCATCGACGCCGCCGCTCCCCCGGACAACCCTGAGGAGAACGCGATGGCTCTCAGACTCGCCGACGGCACCTCCTGGTCCGACACCCTCGCCCGCGCGGTGGCCGCCACGCCGGAGGCCTTCGGCACCGCACCCGACGGCACCGCCACCCTGCACAACCTGGTCGAGGGCGGGTGGCGGGCGGTCGGCGCGCCGACCCCGGTGCGCACCCCCGTCGACAACACCGTGCTGGTCAACCTGGCCCGCCTCGACGCCGAGGCGGCACGCGCCGCGGTCGCACACGCCGCCGCCGCGCACCGCGAGTGGGCGCAGACCCCGCTGGTCGAACGCAAGGCCCGGGTCGACGACGCCCTGGACGCGCTCACCGCCCACCGCGACCTGCTCGCCCTGCTGCTGGTCTGGGAGATCGGCAAGCCGTGGCGGCTGGCCTGCGCCGACGTCGACCGCGCGCTCGACGGCGTCCGGTGGTACGTGCAGGAGATCGACCGGATGCTCGCCGACGGCCGCGAGCCGCTGCCCGGCCCGGTCAGCAACATCGCCTCCTGGAACTACCCGATGAGCGTGCTCGTGCACGCCGAGCTGGTGCAGTTGCTCGCCGGCAATGCGGTGATCGCCAAGACCCCGTCCCAGGGTGGGGCGGTCTGCCTCACCGTGGCGCACGCGCTGATGCGCCGCGCCGGGCTGCCCGCCACCCTGCTCTCCGGCAGCGGCGAGGAGCTCTCCGAGGTGCTGGTCCGGGCCCCGGAGATCGGCGCGGTGGCGTTCGTCGGCGGCCGCTCCAACGGCGGCAAGGTGGCCGCGGCGCTGCTCGACTCCGACAAGCGGCACTTCATCGAGCAGGAGGGCCTCAACGCCTGGGGCATCTGGAACTTCTCCCGGTGGGACCTGCTCGCCGCGCACCTCAAGAAGGGCTTCGAGTACGGCAAGCAGCGCTGCACGGCGTACCCGCGGTTCGTGGTCCAACGCGACCTGGTCGACGAGTTCCTCGACATGTACCTGCCGGTGGTGCGCTCCGTCCGGTTCGGACACCCGCTCGCCGTGGGTGACGACTGGTCGGCCGGTGATCCGCTGCCCGAGCTGGACTTCGGCCCGCTGATCAGCGCGGCCAAGGCCGAGGAGCTGCGCCGCAAGGTCGACGAGGCGGTCCGCGGCGGCGCGGTGCCGCTGCAGCGGGGCAAGCTGGACGGCGCGCCGTTCCTCGACGGGCAGGACACCTCGGCGTACGTGGCGCCGGCGGTGCTGCTCGCCCCGCCCGGCCGGTCCCGGCTCATGCACGCCGAGCCGTTCGGCCCGGTGGACACCATCGTCGTGGTGGACACCACCGACGAGCTGCTGGCCCAGATGAACGCGTCCAACGGCGCGCTGGTCGCCTCCCTGGCCTGCGACGACGAGGAGCTGGCCGGCAAGCTCGCGGTCGACCTCCAGGCGTTCAAGGTGGGCATCAACAAGCCCCGCTCCCGGGGCGACCGGGACGAGCCGTTCGGCGGCCGGGGCGCGTCCTGGAAGGGCGCGTTCGTCGGCGGCGACCTGCTGGTGCAGGCGGTCACCGTGGGCGGCGACGGCCGGCTCTACGGCAACTTCCCGGACTACAGCAGCTACCCGGCGACCTGATCGGGGCGGGCCCGGACACGGTCAGGGCCCCCGCACCGGGGGCCCTGCCCGCGTCAGTGCGACCGGCGTGCCCGCGCGGTCGCGTCAGCCGGCCGGAGCGGCGCGACCGGTCGGGGTGCCAGCGGCACCGTCACGGTCAGCACGGCGCCGTCGCGCTCCACCGAGGTGGGCCGGTCCACCCCGCGCACGGTGCGCAGCATCGGGGTGTTCTCGGCCTGCACGTGCAGCAGGACTGCCGCGTAGCCGGCCCGGTCGGCGTGCCCGAGCAGGCGCCGCAGCAGGGCCGAGCCGAGACCCCGGCGCTGCCAGTCGTCCCGCACCAGCAGCGCCGCCTCCGCCTCGTCCCCCTCGCCCAGCAGGTTGGCCATGGCCACCACCGTCGCCGCCGTCCCGGCGGGGCCGGCCGTGGCGACCAGGGTCAGCCCCCGCGCCGGTTCGAGCAGCCGGCGCAGCCGGGCCGGCGCCGGGTGGCCCGCCCCGCTCAGGTAGCGCCGCTGGCGGCTCCGGTGCGAGCACCCGGCGTGCAGCTCCAGCACGCCCGCCAGATCCTCGGCGGTGGCCGGCCGGACCAGCACCTCGGCCGCGTCGGGCAGCACGAGGGTGACCCGGTCGGCGTCCCGGCGGGCCACCGTGGCGGCCAGCTCGACCAGGGCCTGGGCGCGGGCGTACTCGGCCGGGGTGAAGCTCGGCTCCCGCCGCCGCAGCTCGTACGAGCCGCCGGCCGGGTCGGCCAGCAGCATGGTGGTCCCGTCCACGCCGCCCGGCGCGGCGGCCGGCGTCGGCCGCCAGGTCACCGCGTCCGCGCCGAGCAGGACGCGCAGTGTCTCGCCGGCCGCGTCCGGGTCCCGGACCAGCCGGCCGGCCAGGCCGAGCACCCGGGTGGGCTGGTCGGCCAGCCCGCGCGCCTCGCTGCGCGCGACCCAGCAGTTCCGGCCCCGTCCCCGTTCGACGGCCGCCCGCAGGTCGGCCTCGGTGAGCCGGTCCGGCGCGTCGACCAGGAAATCGTCGACCGCCCCCAGCTCGGTGGTGTGCACCTGCACGGCGAGGATGTTGACCCCACGCAACGCGAGGCTCGCCGTGAGCACCGACAGGTAGCCCGGCCGGTCGTCCACGGTGGCACGGATCCGCCACAGCGCCATGGTTCGCTCCCTTCCTCACCACCGACCCTGCCGGCCGCCTGTTGCGCCCCCGTTGCCCACCGGTGAAACGGCGGGACCGGTCAGGTGACGGTGGTCACGGGCGGAACGCCGACCAGGTCGAGCCGGTCACCGAGGATCACCGCGCCGGCCCGGACCAGCTGGGCGAGCCGGTCCACCTCCGTCGAGTGGAACCCGGCCGCGGCGAGCGGTTCGCTGTGCTCGCGGGCCACCACCAGCACCAGGCCGGCCCGGCCGAACGGCGCGACCGCGTAGTGGTGCCCGTCCGGCGTGGTCATGGCGCGGGCACGCAGCGGGGTCACCTCGGGCAGCCGGGGCGGGACCGGGGCCCGCCAGCTCGCGTGCCCGACCGTCGCCCCGCCGGTGCCGGCGCCGCGCGCGGCCCAGTCCAGCGGGACCACCGCGGCCACCGCCCAGTCCGCGGCGAGCAGCCCGGGCACCGCGTCGACCAGGGTGGCCACCCCGTCGGTCGGGTTCGCCGCGACCTGGGCGAGCAGTTCGGCGTCCTGGCCCGTGGTGGTCGGTGCGCCGATCGCCCGCCACACCCCGTCCACGCGGACGCCGGGGATCGCGGCCAGGCCGGCGAGCAGGCGCTCCACCCGTGCCGCGCCCGGCCAGACCACGGTGAAGTCGTCGACCGCCCGGCCACCGAGCCGCTCCAGCACCACCACCTGGACGATGTCGGCGCCGGAGACGCCGAGCGTCCGGGCCACCTGGCCGAGGGTGCCCGGTCGGTCCGGCAGCGTCACCCGAACTCTCAGCAGCATGTCTGGTCCCTCCGCTCGGCGGGCCGGCCGTCGCGGCCGGCAGGCTGGGCCCCAGCCTGCCGGTTGACCATTTCGCCCCCGTTGCAGCGGCATGTCCCGCCGGGAACATCCCACCTTGACAACAAAGCTGAGCTGCCATCAACTAACCGGATGACCGATCCGGCCGTCGACGCACCGCAGACCCCGACCGGTTCGGCCCCGCGCGGGCTCGACCTCGACCGGCTCGCCGCGTACCTGGCCGCGCACCGGCCCGAACTGGCCGGGCCGCTGTCGGCGCGGTTGATCGCCGGAGGCAAGTCCAACCTGACCTACCTGCTGCGCGCCGGCGACCGCGAGGTGGTGCTGCGCCGGCCGCCGCTCGGGCACGTGCTGGCCACCGCCCACGACATGGCCCGCGAGTACCGGGTGATCTCCGCGCTCGCCCCCACCGCGGTGCCGGTCCCCGAGGCGCTGCTGCTCTGCCCCGACCCGGACGTGCTCGGCGCGCCGTTCTACCTCATGGAGCGGGTCGACGGCGAGGTCTACCGGCGGCGGGAGCAGACCGACGCGCTCAGCACCGGCCAGCGGCGCGACCTGGCCATGGCGATGATGGACACCCTCGCCGGTCTGCACATGGTCGAGCCGGCCGCCGTCGGGCTGGCCGACTTCGGCCGCCCCGAGGGCTACCTGGCCCGGCAGGTGCGCCGCTGGGCCGGCCAGCTCGACCGCTCCCGCAGCCGCCCGCTGCCCGGCATCGACGAGCTGTGCGACGCGCTCGCCGGCAGCGTGCCGGAGGGCGCGAACGCCGGGCGGATCGTGCACGGCGACTACCGGCTGGACAACCTGCTCGCCACGGTGGAGCCGGTGGCGGTGCGGGCGGTGCTCGACTGGGAGATGGCCACCCTCGGCGATCCCCTCGCCGATTTGGGGCTGCTGCTGACCTACTGGGACGTGCTGGGCGACAGCGACAGCGCCGAGGGCAACCCGGTCGCCGACGGCATCGGCCCGCGGGCCGGCTTCCCCACCGGCGCCGAGCTGATCGACCGGTACGCCGGCCGCAGCGACGTCGACGTGGGCCCGCTGCACTGGCACGTGGCGCTCGGCTGCTTCAAGCTCGCGGTGATCTGCGAGGGCATCCACTACCGGCACACCCTCGGGCAGACGCTCGGCGGGGGCTTCGACCGGATCGGCGACATGGTGGCGCCGCTGGTCGAGCACGGTCTGCACGCGGTGAGGGAGAAGTAGTGGACTTCGCGTACGACGCCCGGACGGTCGAGCTGCGTGAGCGGGTCGAGGCGTTCCTCACCGAGTGCGTCTACCCGGCCGAGCCGGTGCACCACGAGCAGGTGCTCGCGGCCGGTGACCCGTGGGCCCGCCCGCCGGTGCTGGACGAGCTGAAGGCCGAGGCCCGCGAGCGAGGCCTGTGGAACCTGTTCCTGCCCGACCCGCGCTACGGCGCCGGGCTGACCAACCTCCAGTACGCCCCGCTGGCCGAGCTGACCGGGCGCAGCCCGCACCTGGCCCCGGAGGCGCTGAACTGCGCCGCCCCGGACACCGGCAACATGGAACTGCTGGCCGAGTTCGGCTCCGACGCGCAGCGCGACCGCTGGCTGAAGCCGCTGCTGGCCGGGGAGATCCGGTCGGCGTTCTGCATGACCGAGCCCGAGGTGGCCTCCTCCGACGCCACGAACATCGGCACCCGCATCGCGCGGGACGGCGACGCGTACGTAATCAACGGCCGCAAGTGGTGGTCGTCCGGGGCCATGGACCCGCGCTGCGAGATCTTCATCGTGATGGGCAAGACCGACCCCGGTGCCGACCGGCACCGCCAGCAGAGCATGATCCTGGTCCCCCGGGACACCCCGGGCGTGACGGTGCGCCGGGGCATGACGGTCTTCGGCTACAGCGACGCCCCGCACGGCGGGCACGCCGAGATCGACTTCACCGACGTCCGGGTGCCGGCGGAGAACCTGGTCGGCGCCGAGGGCGCCGGCTTCGCCATCGCCCAGGCGCGGCTCGGCCCGGGGCGGATCCACCACTGCATGCGGCTGATCGGCATGGCCGAGCGGGCCCTGGAGCTGCTCTGCAGGCGGGCCCTGACCCGGGTCGCGTTCGGCCGCCCCCTCGCCGAGCAGGGCGTCATCCGGGAGTGGATCGCCGAATCCCGGGTGCGCATCGAGCAGGCCCGGCTGCTGGTGCTCAAGACCGCCTGGCTCATGGACACCGTGGGCAACCGGGGCGCGCACACCGAGATCCAGGCCATCAAGATCGCCACGCCGGCGATGGCCGAGTGGGTGATCGACAAGGCCATCCAGGCGCACGGCGGGGCCGGCGTCAGCCAGGACACCCCGCTCGCCGCCCTCTGGGCGCAGGCCCGCACCCTCCGCCTGGCCGACGGGCCCGACGAGGTGCACCGGGCGTCGCTGGCCAAGCGGGAACTGCGCCGCTGGGCCTGAGCGCGCCTCAGGCGGAGGCGCGGTGGATGAGCTTGGTGTCCAGCAGCACGTGTGGGCTGGGCAGCTCCTCGCCGCGGATCCGGGAGACCAGCAGCCGGGCCATCTGGCGGCCCATCTCCTCAACCGGCTGGAAGACCGTGGTCAGCGGCGGCTCGGCCTGCCGGGCGATCGGGGCGTCGTCGAAGCCGATCACCGCCACGTCCTCGGGCACCCGGCGGCCGGCCTCGCGCAGCGCGCGCAGGGCGCCGAAGGCCATGAGGTCGGAGGCCACGAAGACCGCGTCCAGCTCCGGGCAGACCTCCAGCAGCCGGCGCATGCAGGCCGTCCCGCTGCCCTCGCTGAAGTCCCCGTACGCGATGAGGTCCGGGTTGAGGTCGACGCCCGCCGCCCGGACCGCCTCCTTGTAGCCGGACAACCGGGCCAGGCCGGCGCCCATGTCCTGGGTGCCGGCGATGGTGGCGACCCGCCGCCGGCCGCGGGCGAAGAGGTGCTCCACCGCCTGCCGGGCGCCACCGACGTTGTCCACGTCGACGAACCAGGCCGGCTGGGCGTTCGGGTGCAGCATCCGGGCCGGCCGGCCGCCGAGGACGGTGGGCAGGCCGCGCTCCTCCAGCAGGGTGGGCAGCGGGTCCGCGTCGTGCAGCGAGAGCAGCAGCACGCCGTCCACGTGCTGGTTGGTCAGGTGGTGCTCCACCCGTTCCCGTTCGATCTGCGACTGCGCCATGGCCAGCCAGAGCTGCATGGGGGTTTCCAGCAGCGCGGAGCTGACGCCCCGCACGATCCCGGCGAAGAACGGCTCGGTGAACACCCGCTCCCCCGACTCGGAGACCACCAGCGCCACCGAGTCGGTCCGCTGGGTGACCAGCGCCCGGGCCGCGCGGTTGGGCACGTAGCCCAGCTCGGCGATGGCCGCCTGGACGGCGGCGCGGGCCTCGGGGCTGACCTGCGGCGAACCGTTGACCACGCGGGAGACCGTGCCGCGCCCCACGCCGGCGCGGGCCGCGACCGCGTCGAGGGTCGGGCGCCCGAGCGACCGTGTGCGCTGGGTTGTCATCGTCTGTGCTCCTCCGACATCGGGCGGGCCCGGCACCTGTCGAGGCGCCGGCGCCGGGCCGCCCGTCACTGGCTGGCTCAGCCTATTGTGCGGCCAGGCCGTTGCGTCGGATCACATCGGCGTACCACCTGGCGCTGGACTTCGGGATCCGGCCCTGGCTGTCGTAGTCGACGTAGACCATGCCGAAGCGCTTCGTGTAGCCCCACGCCCACTCGAAGTTGTCCATGAGTGACCAGGCGAAGTATCCCTTCAGGGGCACCCCGGCGCTGATCGCGGCGTGCGCGGCGCGCAGGTGCGCGTCGAAGTACGCCAGCCGGTCCGGGTCGTCGACCCGGCCGTCGACCACCGCGTCGACGAACGCGGAGCCGTTCTCGGTCACGTAGAGCGGCAGGTCGGTGTACTCCTTGTGCACCCGCTCCAGCGTCTCCACCAGGCCGGGCGCGTCGATCTCCCAGCCCATGTCGGTCACCGGGACGCCCCGGGTGACGAACTGGACGTCCTGGCTGCCCGGCCAGCACGAGGGCGCCCGCCAGTAGGCCTCCGCCGGCGGGGTCTCCGCCGGCGCGGCCACCACGTACCGGCTGTAGTAGTTGACCCCCACCATGTCCAGCGGGGTCGAGATCACCGCCAGGTCGCCGTCCCGGACGTGCCCGAAGTCGGTGACCTCGCGCAGGTCGGCGGCCAGGTCGGCCGGGTACGCCCCGCGCAGCACCGGGTCGAGGAAGAACCGGTTGGCCAGCGCGTCGATCCGGCGGGCGGCGTCGGCGTCCTCCGGGGACCCGCTGGCCGGGGTGACCGGGTAGAGGTTGACCGTGATGCCGAGCTGCGCGTCCGGGCGGGACGCCCGCAGCGCCTGCACGGCCAGCCCGTGCCCGAGCATGAGGTGGTGCCCGGCCCGGACCGCGTCCGCCCCGTCCGACCGGCCGGGCGCGTGCGCGCCGGAGCCGTAGCCGAGGAAGGCCGAGCACCACGGCTCGTTGAACGTGGTGAAGTACTTGACCCGGTCGCCGAGGGCGTCGGCGACCAGCTGGGCGTAGTCGGCGAAGCGGGCGGCCGTGTCCCGGGCCGGCCAGCCGCCCGCGTCCTCCAGCGGCTGCGGCAGGTCCCAGTGGTAGAGGGTCAGCCAGGGCTCGATGCCGTGGCCCAGCAGCTCGTCCACCAGGCGGCGGTAGAAGTCCATCCCCTCGGGGTTGACCGCCCCGGCGCCGCCGGGCTGCACGCGCGGCCAGGAGACGGAGAAGCGGTAGGACTTCAGCCCGAGGTCGGCCATCAGCCGCACGTCGTCGGGCATCCGGTGGTAGTGGTCGCAGGCCACGTCGCCGGTGTGCCCGGCCACCGTCCGCCCCTCGGTGTGGCTGAAGGTGTCCCAGATCGACGGCGTGCGGCCGCCCTCGGTCGCCGCGCCCTCGATCTGGTACGCGGCGGTCGCCGCGCCCCAGAGGAAGCCGGGCGGGAAGGTGGCTGCCGCACCCTCGTCGAGGACGCCGACGGCGGGCGGGCTGGCTGGGTTGCTCACGACTTGACGGCGCCTTCCATGATTCCGCCGATGATCTGGCGGCCGAAGATGATGAACACGATCAACAGTGGCAGGGTCGCCAGTGCGGTGCCAGCGAACAGTGCCACGTAATCTGTCTGGTAGAGCCCGGACGAGAGGATCTTCAGGGAGTACTGCACCGTCGGGGTGTCCGGGGTGAGCACGATGAACGGCCAGAGGAACTCGTTCCAGGTCTGCATGAAGGTCAGCAGGCCGAGCACCGCCGCCGCCGGCCGCAGTGCGGGCAGCACGACGTTCCAGTAGATCCGCCAGGTGGAGCAGCCGTCGAGCCGGGCCGCCTCGATCAACTCGTCGCTGATCGCGGACATCGCGTACTGGCGCATCATGAACACGCCGAAGCCCTGCACCAGGAACGGCACGATGACCGCCTGCAGGGTGCCCGTCCAGCCGAGCTCCACCATCATCAGGTAGAGCGGGATGACACCGAGTTGGGTCGGCACCATCATGGTCAGGATGATGATCAGCAGCAGCGCGTTGCTGCCCCGGAACTTGAGCTTGGCGAAGGCGAAGCCGGCCAGGCTGGAGAAAAAGATCACCGAGATGGTGACGACGGTCGACACCACGGCCGAGTTGACCAGACCGTAGAGGAACGCGGCGTCCTCGTTGGCGAGCATCCGGTCGACGTTGGTGAACAGCTGGTCGCCGGGGGTCGGCGGCATCTCGTAGACCGCACTGTTGTCTCGCGAGGCGATGATGAACGACCAGATGATCGGGAAGATCGACAGCACGCCGCCGAGGATCAGCGCGAGGTAGGTCAGCGGACTGGCCTGCCAGAGCTGGGCGCCGGGCAGCCGACCGCGGCCGCGGCGGCGGGGCGCCGGCGGGAGCGGGGCGACCGAGCGGGGCAGGGTCTGGGTGGTGGTCACTTCTTGTCCCCCTTCACCGACCGGCGCACCAGCACGAAGTTGATCAGCGCGAAGATGATGATCATCATGAAGAGCAACCAGGACATCGCGGCGCCGTACCCGTACTCGGAGTTCCCGGTGAAGGTCTTCTCGTAGATGTACATGGCCAGGGTCTGGAACTGGTGGTCCACGCCACCGCGGACCAGCCCGTTGCCGTACATGAGGGGCTCGGTGAAGATCTGGAAGCCACCGATGGTGGAGATGATGACCGTGAAGAGGATGGTCGGCCGGATCAGCGGCACGGTGATCGTCCAGAACTGTCGCCAGGTCGAGGCACCGTCCAGCGACGCCGACTCGTACAGGTCCTTCGGGATGGCCTGCATGGCGCCGAGGTAGATCAGCGCGTTGTAGCCGGTCCACCGCCAGTCGACCATGAAGGCGATGGCGAACCAGGAGGCGAAGCGGTTGTCCCGCCAGGCGATGGGATCGAAGCCCACCGTGCCGAGCAACCAGTTGATGAGGCCGTACCGGTCCGCGAAGATCAGCGCGAAGATGATGCCGACCGCGGCCACCGAGGTGATGTTCGGAATGACCACACCCATCCGCAGCAGCGTGCGGGCCCTCATCTGCCGGTTCAGCAGGTTGGCGAGCATCAGCGCCACGATGAGCTGCGGCACGGTGCTGAGTAGGAAGATGCCGAGGGTGTTGTAGGCCGCATTCCAGAACTGGGCGTCCTGCATCAGGAGGCGGTAGTTCTCCAGCCCCGCGTACTCCTTGGTTCCGCTCAGCAGTTCGTAGTCGAAGAGCGAGACGTAGACCGTGTAGAGGACCGGGAAGAGGCCGAAGACCCCGAAGAGGACGAAGAACGGGGTCACATACAGGTACGGGGAGTACTTGAGGTCCCAGCGGCCGAGCCGGTACGACCGGCGGCGGTGCAGCGGGGCGGACGGGGGCGGCGAAGCGGCACGCGTTGGTGGTACCGCGCCGACAGTAGAACTCATTGCGGGTCCTTCCGGGAGGTGGGGCGGCGGCGACCTCGACGCGGCGCCCACAACCCTGGGGCGGGTGTGGGCGCCGCCGCCGAGCCCACGGGCAGCGAATCCCCGTGGGCTCGGCCGGTCACCGGCGACTCAGCTGGTCGCCTTCTTGGCCTCGTCCACCGCCTTCTTCCAGGCGGCATCCGAACTGAGCCGGTTGCGCTCCGCCGCCTGCATCTGCGGCTCGAAGATGGTCTCCCAGACCTGCTGGTGCTTGGCGCCGAGGAAGACGGGCTTCATGTTCTTGACGCTCTCACCGAAGATCTTGCCGATGGGGGCGCCGCTGAAGTACTCGCTCGTCTTGTCCTTGAACGCCGGGTCGTCGAGGGCGGCGATGTCGGACGGCATCGCGCCCGCCTCCTTGAACGCCGCCAGGTGGCCCTCCTTGCTGGTCAGGTACTTGGCCAGCTCGTACGCCTCCTTGGGGTGCTTGCTCTGCGCCGGGACGGCCAGGTAGGAACCGCCCCAGTTGCCGCCGCCGCCGGGGATGTTGGCGATGTCCCACTTGCCGGAGTTCGCCGGGCCGGACTTCTGGGCGATGACACCCTCGGTCATCCAGGACGGGCAGGGGAGGGTGGCGAACGCGGAGTTCTTGAAAGCCCCGTCCCAGTCGGCGCTCCACCGCTGCGTCTTGGCGGTCAGCCCGTCCTTCGCCATCTGCAGGCCCAGGTCCCAGGTCTGCTTGACGACCGGGTTGGTGTCGCCGATGAACTTGTTGTCCTTGTCGAAGAAGAAGGTCTGCGAGTTCTGCATGACGTACGGCTGCATCAGGCTGGTCGCGCTGTCGAGCCAGGCGGCCTTGACCTTGCCGCTGGCCTTGAACTCCTTGCCCAGCGCGATGTAGTCCTGCCAGGTGGTCATCCGCTTCGAGACCTCGTCCCGGTCGGTGGGCAGACCGGCCTTCTCGAACATGTCCTTGCGGTAGCACATGGCCAGGCCGCCGACGTCGGTGCCGAGCGCGATCAGCTTCTTGCCGTCCGGCGTCATGGCGTTGTTCCACTTCCACTCGGGGAAGTTGGCCTTCAGCTCGCCGGCGCCCAGGTCGAGCAGGTTGGCGAACTTGTCGGGGTTCTGGACGTACCCGAACAGGACGCCCTCCTCCAGACCGACCACGTCGCCGGCGCCGCTGCCGGCGGCGAGCCACTGCACCAGCTTCGGCTGGAAGTCGCGCAGCTCGCCCATCTTCTGGTGCTCGACCTTGATGTTCGGGTGCGCCGCCTCGAAGTCCTTGATGGCCTGGTCGTAGCCGAAGTTCTGGAAGGTCTGCAGGACCAGCTTGATCTGGCCGCCCTCGCCGGTGGACCCCTCGTCGTCGTTCTTCTTGCTGCACCCGGCGCTGCCGAGAGCAACGCCCGCGGCGAGCACGGCGGCCGCAGCAATCCGGAGCCGGCGCCTCATGACGCTCATCCCTGACCCCTCTCAGGTGGGTAACTCGTGTGGTGGGTTCTGACTCGCGCCCGCCCGTCGGCCGGGCAGGTCGCGTGGTGAGGCCTTGGTTCTGGGGCGCCGCCGCGACGAGCGATGTGGCTTGAGACACACGTCCGGGAGCGCTCCCATGAGATTGCCGGGAGGTGTCAGGGGTGTCAATAGACCGCTGGGAGCGTTCCCAGATCGTTACCGCGTTGCTCCCGGGCGCACGCCTGGAGGCGCGGTCAGCAGAAGCGGCGCAGCAGGGTCGTGGCCCGGTCGGCGGCGAAGAACTCCGGCGCGAAGCCCGGGCCGGCCCACTCCCGCATCATCCGGTGCTCGGCGTGCCCCGGGTCGGCCAGCGCGGCCAGCAGGACCGCGTACCCGGTCGGGCCGCCCACGTCCTCGGGCGGGCAGGCGCGCTCCCCCTCGACGCAGGCCGGGTAGCGCTCGTCCGGATCGGCCGTGCACACGTCCTCGACCAGCAGGTCGTGCTCCCACCAGTCGCCGAAGTCGTAGGTGTAGTGGAACCGGTCGCCCTTGCCCACCACCGCGTCCAGCCGGACGTCCAGCTCGTCGCGGAGCGCCAGCTCGCCGTCCGGATCGGGCTCCCCGTACTGGCGGCCGTCGATGTCGAACGAGTGCAGGTGACAGTCCCGCCAGCCCATCGCGTGCTGGATCACCCGGTGCAGCCGGTCCAGGGTGTAGCCGCCGGGCACCAGCACCCGCCGCCACACCGGCGGGCGGACCCCGGCGAGGGAGACCTTCAGCTGGAAGATCTGACGCGGCATGCTGTCCCATCCTTCCTCGGCATAGGCTGCCCACATGATCTGCCGAGCCTGCCGGGAGCGGCGGCACGACGAGTGTCCAGGCCGGAAGTGGTGCGACTGCCAGCACCGTACCCCCGAACCCACCCCGCCGGTCACCGGTCCGGCCGGCGAATGAGCGTCGGAACCCCGATCGAACGGGTCTGGCCGACGCCCGGCACCGGGCCGCTGACCGACCCGGAGCTGACCGCGCTCTACGGCCGCGCGCCCGGTCCCCACCTGCGGGTGAACTTCGTGGCCAGCGCCGACGGCGCGGTCACCCTGGACGGCTACTCCGCCGGGCTCTCCGGCGAGCCGGACAAGCGCGTCTTCGGCCTGTTGCGGATGCTCTGCGACGGGCTCGTGGTGGCCGCCGGCACGCTGCGCCACGAGGGCTACCGGGCGGTCCGGCTCGGCGAGGCGCGCCGCGCCTGGCGACGCGAGCAGGGCCTGGCCGAATACCCGACCCTGGTGGTGGTCTCCGGCTCGCTCGACCTCGACCCGGCCCAGGCGTGCTTCGCCGACGCGCCGGTCCGGCCGCTGGTGCTCACCCACGCGGCCGCCGACCCGCCGCCCGGGCTCACCGACGTGGCCGAGCTGGTCCGCTGCGGCACGGAACAGGTCGACCTGGCCGCCGGCCTGGCCGAGCTGCGCCGGCGCGGGCTCGGCCAGCTGCTCTGCGAGGGCGGTCCGCACCTGTTCGGCGCGCTCACCGCGGCCGACCTGGTCGACGAGCTGTGCCTGACCGTGGCACCGCTGCTCGCCGGGGCCGGCCCGGGCCGGATCACCGCCGGGGCCGGCAGCGCGCCGCGGCACCTGCCGCTGCGCCACGTGCTGGCCGCCGCCGACGGCGTGCTGATGCTGCGCTACGCCCGCGAGGCCGACGGGGCGCCGCCCGCCGGCGCCGCGCCGGCCGCCTGACCGAGGGCGCCGCGCCCGTTCCACGACCGGAGGGGGTACGCGGACAGCCGGCCACGGCGGAGCGGACGGGCCCGCGCCGTAGCCCGGCCGGCTCGGCCCGCACCGCGTTGCGGGCAGGGGTCAGCGGGCCGGCGGCAGGGAGTCCGGCAGCCCGAACGCCGCGACCTGTGCCGCGCCCACGAACGAGGTGATCCCCGCGATCCGGTCACCCCGCAGCGTCAGCACGTCGACCGACCACGGCAGGTACCGGCCGGTCCCGCCCCGGCGCAGGTAGCCGGCGACCGCGGGCTGGCCGTTCGCGGCGGCGGGCAGGTGCCGCCAGCTGCCGCAGGGGCCGAGCGGCGCCGACCGAGCGAAGTCCAGCACGGCCGCGACGCCCCGGTACCAGTGCGGCATCGGCGGCATGGACCAGGTGACGTCCTCGGTGAGCAGGGCGACGAGGGCGTCCGCGTCACCGTTCTCCAGGGCGGTGGCGTAGCCGGTGACCACCTCGCGCAGCCGGACGTCGTCCAGCATCCGCAGGGTGCGCTGCTGGGTCGCGGCGGGCACCCGCTCGGCCAGCACCCGGCGGGCCCGGGCGAGGGCCGAGTTCACCGACGTGGTCGAGGCGCCCAGCATGGCGCCGATCTCCGCGGCGGAGTAGCCGAGGACGTCGAAGAGCAGCAGCGCGGCCCGCTGGTTGCCCGGCAGGTGCTGCACCGCGGCCACGAAGGCCAGCTCGACCGCCTCACGCTGCTCGTACCGCGCGCCGGGGGCCACCGGGCCGGGCGCGAGGCCGCTGTCCGGGTACGGGCCGAGCCAGGCGACGTCATGGACCGGGCGGTTGTCGGGCACGGCGCGGTCGCTGGCCGGGCCGAGGTCGACCGGCAACGCCCGGCGGGCCCGGCCGGCGATGGCGTCGAGGCACACCCGGGTCGTCACGGTGTAGAGCCACGAGCGCAGCGAGCCGTGCCCGGCGAAGGTCGGCAGCCCGCGCCACGCCCGCAGCAGCGCGTCCTGGAGGGCGTCGTCGGCGTCGTGGACCGACCCGAGCATCCGGTAGCAGTGGGCGTGCAGCTCCCGGCGCAGCGGCGCGACGAGCGCGGTGAAGGCGGCCTCGTCGACCGGGGCCCGGTCGGAAGACCCGGCGGCGGCCGGGGAACTGACGCTCACGACCGACGATTCTGCCGCAGCACCGGAGTCAGGAAGGTGAACGGCTCGCCCGTCACGACCCTGGAGGACCCGATGAGCAGCATGTCCACCGCGCCCGTCACCACCGGCACCCTGGCGGTGCCCGACGGGCGGCTGTACTACGAGGTGCGCGGCCGGGGCCCGCTCGTGGCCCTGGTCGCCGCCCCCATGGACGCCGACGCCTTCGCGCCGCTGGCCGACCTGCTGGCCGCCGAGCACACCGTGCTGACCACCGACCCGCGCGGAATCCGCCGCAGCGTCCTGCACGACCCGCACCAGGACTCGACCCCCGAACTGCGCGCCGACGACGTCGCCCGGCTCCTCGCCCACGTCGACGCCGGTCCGGCCGCCGTGCTCGGGTCCAGCGGCGGCGCGGTGACCGTCCTGGCCCTGGCCCAGGCGGGACCCGCGCTGGCGCACACGGTCGTCGCGCACGAACCGCCGCTGCTCGGCCTGCTGCCCGACCGCGCGGACCTGCTGGCCCGCGAGGACGACATGATCGCCACCTACCGCGCCGGGGACCGGCTCGGCGCCGGGCGCAAGTTCCTCGCCAGCGCGAACATCCACCTGCCGGAGGAGGTGGTGCTGGGCATGTTCGGCGGTGAGCCGGACCCGCAGGCGGCGGCCGACGAGCACTTCCAGTACCTGCACATGATCCGGGGGACCACCCGCTTCCGCCCCGACGTCGACGCCCTGCGCGACGGCCCGACCCGCGTCGTCGTCGGTCTCGGGGAGCGGTCGACCGGCGAGGTCTGCGACCGCGCCTCCCGGGCGCTCGCGGCGGCGCTGGACACGTCGCCGACGATGTTCCCGGGCGGGCACATCGGCTTCGCCGAGGACCCGCCGGCCTTCGCCGCCCGGCTGCGCGCGGTGCTCGCCGACGGCTGAGGCAACGACGCGGGGCGCGGCTTCCGGCACCGGAACCGCGCCCCGCCGGGTCGGGCTGCGCCGTCTCGCGAACCCGCCGTTGATCAGCGCCGTAACCTCGGGGAATGCGTACACCGCAGGCGACCGGGACGGCGCCGGAGCGGACCGATCGCCCGGTCCTCGCCGGTGGGCTGCTGGTCGCCACCGGCCTGGTCGACATGCTGGCCGCGTACGGCATGCTCCGGTCCGGGGTCTTCGTGGTGCTGGGCGAGGGCGGCATGCACCAGGTCGACCTCACCTTCTGGGCGTGGCTGCAGCTGACGGTCGGGGCCGCGGTCGCGGTCGCCGGGCTGGTGGCGGTCACCGGCCGGCGGGGCGCCGCCACCGTCGCGATCGGCTGCGCCGCGCTGGCGATCGCCCTGGACCTGCTCATGCTGCCGTACGCGCCGATCCGGTTGCTCATCGTGGCGGCCGTCGACGCGGCGGCGATCCGGCTGCTGCTCCGGCACCGCCGGATCGCCGGCCGGGCGGGGTGAGGCCGCCGGTCAGCGGGGCTCGCAGATCCGGCCGGTGAAGGCCGGGTCGCCCTCCCGGGCGGCCGCCCACACCGGGTTGAGGGCCAACGGCAGCGGTGGGGCCTGCCAGGCGGCGCCCAGCCGCTGGAACAGGCGGTACTCCCGGCGCGGCTCGTCGACCCGGTCGCCGGCGAGGAAGTCGACCAGCCGTTCCTGGGCGAGCCGCTCGCCGATCAGCCCTCCGTGCAGGGCGGGCATCTGGAACACCGGGATCCGGCTGTACTCGCCGGGCGGCGCCTCCGCCGCGCTGACCGTGGGCAGGAAGGCGATCATGCGGACGCCGGCCACCGGGCAGAGCGTGCGGTTGCGGTAGAAGGGCGCGTTGACCAGCACCGAGCGGACGAAGGGCTCGTCCGGGGTGCTCTTCACCTCGCGGCCCAGGTTGGCCAGCCAGAAGATCCCCCGCAGCTCCCAGCCGGCGGCCACGCCCCACCCGCGGTAACCCGGGGGTGGGTAGTAGGCCCGGCCGGGCTGGATGAGCGGGCTGAACAGCAGCACCGCCTCCACCGGTAGGGGCTGCGCCCACCGGTCCAGGTAGGTCCGCGCCACCATGGCCCCCTCACTGAACCCGAGCAGGGCGATCGGCCGGCCGGTCCGGCGGTGCAACTCGTCGATCTGCGCGGCCAGCAGCACCGCGCTGGAGTCGAGGGACTGGTGGGTGTCCTGCGGCCGGTAGGGCAACGGACGCTTCTGCCGGTCGAGACCCCGGTAGGAGAAGCGCTCCACCCGAGGGTCCGCCGGTTGCCGGCCGTTCCACTGCGAGTCGTGTCCGGCGATGGCGATCACCGCGTGCGGCACCCGGTCGGGTAGCCGCTCGGTGAGCAGCGGGGGCAGCCACTCCGGCGGTGGACCCGTCGCCAGGCCGACGAGGGACTGCGACCCGACGGCGGCGGCCATGGTGAGGGCGATGGCCACCGGCGCGACCGGGGCCCGGGCCAGGCGGATCCGGGCCGGCAGCACGGCCGCCGACACGGTGCGCTGCCAGAGCAGGCCGTTGGCCAGGCCGGCCAGCGCGGCCACCGGGACGCCCCACCAGCCCGACGTGCTGGAGATGACCGCGCCCGCGACGGTGAGCACCACGAAGTTGAGCACGGACCAGCCGAGCAGCTCGATGGTGGGCAGGCCGCGCCACCAGTTCCCGACCACGCCGGCGCGCTGGAGGAACGGGGCGAGCACCAGCATCGGGGCGAGCGAGGCGAACAGGTAGAGCGAGAGCGCGACCGCCGAGAAGGCGACCGAGATGGCGGCCCACGGCGAGATGATGACCAGCGCGAGGGCGGCCACCTCCAGGTTCCGCCGCAGCAGCCAGCCGAACGGTGGGCGCGCCACCCGCGCGGGCCAGGCCAGCGCGGTCAGCCCGGCGGAGAGCAGCCCGCGGAACACGGTGAGTACCACCAGGCCGAGCCCGAAGTTCCACCAGGAGTCGTGGTAGACCAGCAGCCACCGCAGGTCGTGGAACGAGTCGTAGGGCCAGACCGCGGTCACCTGGGGCGCCAGCCCCCGGGCGCCGTGGAAGCCGATGCCCACCACCACCGTTTCCTGCAGAACCGGCGGCAGCACGGCGAGCGCCAGCAGCAACGCGGTCCGGTTCCGGACTGCTTCCACCGCCGCTCCTCGTGCCTTCCGTCCTCCGGCCCCTTGCAGGATCCCCCGGGAGACGACCCGGTGGTGCCGGAATGGCCGACCGGGGCGTACGGAGAGTCAGCGGGTGGCGTCTCTGCGCACGGTCGGCGGACCGGCGAGGTGGCGTCCGCCGCGTCGCGTGGCAACCTGTCGCATCCCTCGGGCAGGATGCACGACGTGCGCCGCGAACGGGACGACCAGCCGACCGGAGACCGCCGATGACCGACGACCTGCTCGACGGCCCCGGCGACGGGGTCGGCCGGGTGCTCGGCACCGCCGACGCCACCCCGCTCACCTTCTGGACGGCGGTCGCCCCGGGCAGCTACCTCCAGCTCGACGACGTCGTGGTGACCCGCCGCGAGCTGCCCGACCGGGAGCCGGTCACCATCGCCGGGGTCGTCACCCAGGTCCGCGCCCGCCACGAGGGCGCGCAGTTCGACTCCGACGTGTTCGCCATCGCCGACGGCACCCTGCCGGCCCAGGTCCAGGAGGCCGCCGAGATCACCACCACCCGCGTCGACCCCGAGTTCTACGTGCCGCCCACCCCGGGCGCCGTGGTGCACCGGGCCGAGGGCGACGCGCGGGCCCGGGCGCTGCACTTCGACCGGATGGAGCGGCGCATCCCGATGGGCATGGGTCGCGACGGTGTGCCGGTCTACCTCAACGCCGACTTCCTCGACGGCACCCGGGGCGCGCACGTGTCCATCTCCGGCATCTCCGGCGTGGCCACCAAGACCAGCTTCGCCACCTTCCTGCTCTACTCGGTCTTCCGCTCCGGCGTGCTCGGCGGCGACGCGGTCAACGCCAAGGCGCTGATCTTCAACGTCAAGGGCGAGGACCTGCTCTTCCTCGACCACCCCAACACCCGGCTCGACGACGCCACCCGGGCCGGCTACGCGAAGCTCGGGCTCGACGCGGGCGCCTTCCCCGACGTCCGGGTCTACGCGCCGCCCCGGGTCGGCGACTCCTCCGGCACGCCGGACGTGAGCAGCCGGCTCACCGGGGTGGACAGCTTCTACTGGACGCTGAGCGAGTTCTGCGCCGACCGCCTGCTGCCCTACGTCTTCGCCGACGCCGACGACGAGCGCCAGCAGTACACGATGGTGGTGCACTCGGTCGCCGCCCACCTGGCCCGATACGCCCAGCCGGCCGACGGCGGGGTGAGCATCGACGGGGTGCGGCTGGGGTCCTACGCCGACCTGGTCGACCACGTCGTCGGGCAGCTCAACGACGACGAGACCCGCAGCGAGTGGGCGGGCAGCGCGGTGGGCCTCGGCACGGTCAACGCGTTCGCGCGTCGGCTGATCGGCAGCAAGAAGGACCTCGCCCGGCTCATCCGGGGCGACCTCGCCACCCGCCGGCCGCACTCGATCAACACGGCCGAGTCCGCCCAGGTCACCGTGGTCGACCTGCACAACCTCCCGGACCGGGCGCAGCGCTTCGTGGTCGGCGTGACGCTCAAGAGCGAGTTCGAGCGCAAGGAGAAGGCGGGCACCGCGAAGCCGCTGCTCTTCGTGGTCCTCGACGAGCTCAACAAGTACGCGCCCCGGGAGGGCTCCTCCCCGATCAAGGAGGTGCTGCTCGACATCGCCGAGCGGGGCCGCTCGCTCGGGGTGATCCTGGTCGGCGCCCAGCAGACCGCCAGCGAGGTGGAACGGCGGATCGTCACCAACTCGGCGGTCCGGGTGGTCGGGCGGCTCGACCCGGCCGAGGCGTCCCGACCGGAATACGGCTTCCTCCCGCCCGCCCAGCGCCAGCGGGCGCTGCTGGCCAAGCCGGGCACCATGTTCGTCAACCAGCCCGACATCCCGGTCCCGCTCTGCCTGGAGTTCCCCTTCCCGGCCTGGGCCACCCGGGTCTCCGAGGCCGGCCGGGCGCCCTCGGAGACGCTGCGCTCGATCACCCAGGCGGCCGACCCGTTCGCGGTGGTCGGCTCCGGGACCTCCGACGACGACATCCCGTTCTAGAGGGCTGACCATGAAGATCCTGCACACCTCCGACTGGCACGTCGGCAAGGTCCTCAAGGGGCAGTCCCGGGCCGAGGAGCACAAGCAGGTCCTCGCCCAGGTGATCGAGATCGCCCGGGTCGAGCGGCCCGACCTGGTGATCGTGGCCGGCGACCTCTACGACACGGCGGCGCCCACCCCGGAGGCGACCCGGCTGGTCACCCGGGCGCTGACCGCGCTGCGCCGCACCGGCGCGGACGTGGTGGCGATCGGCGGCAACCACGACAACGGCGCGGCGCTCGACGCGCTGCGCCCCTGGGCCGAGGCCGCCGGGATCACGCTGCGGGGCAGCGTCCGGGAAAACCCGGCCGAGCACGTCATCGACGGCGCCACCCGCGACGGCGAGCGCTGGCAGGTCGCCGCGCTGCCCTTCCTCTCCCAGCGCTACGCCGTCCGCGCCGTGGAGATGTACGACCTGACCCCCGCCGAGGCCAACCAGACCTACGCCGACCACCTCGGGCGGGTGCTCGCCCGGCTGGCCGAGGGGTTCACCGAGCCGGACCGGGTGCACCTGGTCACCGCCCACCTCACCGTGGTCGGTGCGAGCACCGGCGGTGGCGAGCGGGACGCGCACACGGTGCTCGGCTACGCGGTGCCGGCGACCGTGTTCCCCGGCAACGCGCACTACGTGGCGCTGGGCCACCTGCACCGCTCGCAGCGGGTGATCGGCCCCTGCCCGGTCCGCTACAGCGGCAGCCCGCTCGCCGTCGACTTCGGCGAGCAGGAGAACGTCGCGTCGGTGACGATCGTCGAGGTGACCGCGACGACCGCCGCGCAGATCCGGGAGGTGCCGGTGCCCGGCGCCGTCCCGCTGCGCACGGTCCGCGGCACCCTGGCCCAGCTCGCCGAGATCGACGCGCCCGACGGCTGGCTGCGGGTCTACGTCCGCGAGCAGCCCCGCGCCGGGCTGCGGGAGGAGGTGCAGGAGCTGCTCCCCCGGGCGCTGGAGATCCGGATCGACCCGGAGCTGGTGCCCGCACCGGGCAGCGGCACCCGCACCGCCCAGCGGGCCGGGCGCTCGCCGCGCGAGCTGTTCGCCGACTACCTGGGCAGCCGGGGCCACGCCGACGAGGATGTCCGGCACCTCTTCGACGAGCTGCTCGAGGAGATTGATCACTGATGCGGCCGATGCGGCTGGACATGGCGGGCTTCACCGTCTTCCGCGAGGAGACCACCGTCGACTTCACCGACGCGGATTTCTTCGCGCTGGTCGGGCCGACCGGCTCGGGCAAGTCGACGGTGCTCGACGCGATCTGCTTCGCCCTCTACGGCACGGTCCCCCGCTGGGGCGGCACGCGTGGTCTGGCCAACGCCCTGGCCCCGTCCGCCACCGAGGCGCGGGTGCGGCTGGTCTTCGAGTCCGCCGGCGACCGGTACGTGGCCACCCGGGTGGTCCGCCGGGACGGGCGGGGCACGGTGAAGACGGCCAACGCCGGGCTCCAGCTCATGCCGCCCGGGTTCGACGTCACCAAGCTCGACACCGGGCTCAGCCCGGAGGACCTCGGCGAGGTGGTGGCCGGCACCCCGGCCGAGATGGAGCAGGCGGTGCTCGATGCGGTCGGGCTGCCGTACGAGCAGTTCACCAGTTGCGTGGTGCTGCCGCAGGGGCAGTTCGCCGACTTCCTCCACGCCAAGCCGGCCACCCGGCAGCAGATCCTCGTCAACCTCCTCGGTCTGGGCATCTACGAGGAGGTGCAGAAGAAGGCCACCGAGCGCGCCGGGCAGGCCGAGGCGAAGCTGGAGGCGGTCGACAAGGTGCTCGGCGGGCTCGCCGACGTCGACGACGGGAGCCTGGCCGCCGCCCGGGAGCGGGTCGACCGGATGCGGGAGCTGGCCGGGGCGGTCGCGGCGGCCGTACCGGAGCTGGAGCGGGTGCGGGCGACGGCGCGCGAGCAGGCGGCGGCGCTCGCGGCGCTCGACGCCGAGCTGACCGTGCTGGCCGGGGTCCGGCCGCCGGACGGGATCGCCGAGCTGGCCCGGGCGGTGTCCGCCGCGCGGGCGGCCGCCGACGAGGCGGCCGCCGCCGTCGGGCTGGCCGAGGAGCGCGAGGAGAAGCTGCGCGGCGAGCTGACCGCGGCCGGCGACGAGAGTGCGCTGCGTCTCCAGCTGAAGGCCCATGCCGACCGGGAGCGGCTGACCGGCGAGACGGCCGCGGTCCGCGCGGCGGTGGACGCGGCGCAGGCCGAGCACGACGCGGCGGCCGGGGCGCTCGCCGCGGCCCGGGCCGAGGCCGAGCGGGCCGAGGCGCAGCTGGAGGCGGCGTTCCGGGCGCACGAGGAGGCGAAGGCCGTCGACCAGGCGGTGGCGCTGCGGGCGCACCTGGTCGACGGCGCGCCCTGCCCGGTCTGTGAGCAGCCGGTCGCGCGGGTGCCGGCCGTGCCGAAGGGGTCGGCGGTGACCCGGGCGCTCGCGGCCGGCAAGGCGGCCCGGGCGGCCAGCGAGGCCGCCAAGCGGGTGGTGCAGGAGCGCGACGCGGCCGCCCGCGAGCTGGACCGGGTGCTGCTGCGCGCCCGGGCCGAGCACGACCAGCTGGGGGCCCGGCTGGCCGAGCTGGACGGCCAGCTCGCCGGCGCCGCCACCCCGGAGGCGCTGCGCGGCGCCCTGGCCGAGCACGCCCGGTTGCGCCGGGCGCTGGAGGAGGCGGCGGGTGCGGTCCGCGCGGGCCGCGACGCCGCGCGCCGGGCCCGCAGCTCGCTCGACGGGGCGCAGGAGCGGCTGCGCCGGGCCTGGCGCGACTTCGACACGGTCCGCGACGGGCTGGCCCGGTTCGGCCCGCCGGCGGCGGACCGCGACGACGTGGCCGCCGCCTGGGGTGTCCTCGCCGAGTGGGCCGGCGAGCAGGCCGGCCGGCGGCGCGGCGACCGGGACGGGCTGGCCGCCGCCGTCGACGCCGCCGAGGCGGCGGCGGGCGAGGTCGCGGAGCGGATCGGCGGGCTCTTCGACGCCGCCGGGCTGCCCGCCCCGCGGGACGCGCAGCGCGACGCCGCGGTGGCGGTGGAGCGGGCCGAGGCGGAGCTGCGCCGGCTGGAGGAGCGCCGCGAGCAGGCCGCCGAGCTGCGCGAGCAGCGGGCCGGCCACGAGCGGGAGGCCCGGGTGGCCCGCGCCCTCGCCGGGCACCTACGGGCCAACAACTTCGAGCGCTGGCTGCTGGCCGAGGCGCTGGACCTGCTGGTCGACGGCGCCTCGCGGATCCTGCGCGAGCTCTCCGGCGGCCAGTACGACCTGGTGCACGACAAGGGCGAGTTCTTCGTGGTCGACCACCACGACGCCGGGCTGCGGCGCGGGGTGCGCACGCTCTCCGGCGGGGAGACCTTCCAGGCGTCGCTGGCGCTGGCGCTGGCCCTCTCCGAGCAGCTCGCCGGGATGTCCACGAGCGCGGCCAGCCTGGAGTCGATCGTCCTGGACGAGGGCTTCGGCACGCTGGACGCGGCGACCCTCGACACGGTGGCGGCCACTCTGGAGAACCTGGCCGCCCGGGGCGACCGGATGGTCGGCGTGGTCACCCACGTGCCGGCGCTCGCCGAGCGGATCCCGGTCCGCTTCGAGGTCCGCAAGGACGCCCGCACGGCCCGCGTCGAACGCACCGGCCTGTGAGCGCGGGAAGGGCGGCCCGGTGACGAGGTTCTTCGTCGACGCGTGGGACCCGGCCTACGGGGCGTCGTTCGAGGCGGGTGGGGGCGGCCCGGCGGCGCCGAGCAGCGCCCAGGTCGACGCCGACGTCGAGCTGCCCGCCACCGACTGGCGGGCCGTCGACGTGCGGCGCGACGTCGCCGCCCCGGACGTGGTACTGCTGGTCGACGGGGTACGCCGGATCGACGCCAGCGTCTGGACGGCGGAGGACGACGGCGGGTCGTTCCCGGGCATCGCCGCCTCGTACGCGGCGGGGGTGGTCCGCTGCGACCTGGAGCGGGGCGTGGCGGAACTGGCCGGGTCGCGGGTGGACCGGGGCCTGTTCACGGCCAGCCCGTCGGCGCAGGACGTGGTGGCCGGCGCGATCCACTACCCGGTGCACCGGGTGAGCGGCACGGGCGAGCTGAGCAAGCTCCCCGCCGCCGTGCAGGGCCCGCTGACCGCCCTGGAGGTGGCGGTCTCCGACGCCGTGCGGGCCGACGGCGACCTGCTGGTGGTGGACGGGCCGCTGCGCAGCCGGCGGAACCTGCCCCGCACCCTCGGCTACATCAAGACCCAGCACAGCCAGTACCTGGACGGGCGGCTCACCGCCGTGGTCACCGGGCTGGCGCCGGGGCAGCGCTGCCCGGTGTTCCGGCTGGGCACCGCATGGGGTGGCTACTCGTGGTATCTGCGGCTGCCGGTGGCCGGCGGCGCCCCGTGGGCCGGCATCGTGCGGGTCGAGTGCTCCGCCGAGCTGACCGAGACCGAGGCCATCGGGCTGGCCGACCTGTCCCTGGTCACGCTGCCCCGGTTCGCCTCCAGCCCGTACAAGGATCCCCGCGCCCCGCAGAACCTCATCCCCATCGCCGGCCTGGAGCGGCGGCTGCGCGGGATGCTCGGCGACGCCCGCCTGCTGCACCGGGTGCTCACCGCGGCGGCCCGGGGGATCCGGCGCTGATGGGCCGCCGACGCGGCGCGGACCGGGCGGTCACGCAGGTCGACACCGGCCAGGCCGAGCTGGTGCCGGACCCGGACCGGCCGGGCTCCTGGACGCTGCTGCTCGACGGGGCCCCGCAGTCCCATGTGGACCTCACCGACCCCACCCACCTGGAGTTCGAGTACGTCCGGCGGCTGGCCGCCGCCATCGACCTGGTCGCGCCGGCGGGCGCGCCGCTGCGGGTGCTGCACCTGGGCGGCGGCGCGCTCACCCTCCCCCGCTACGTGCAGGCCACCCGTCCCGGCTCCACGCAGCGGGTGTCCGAGGTGGACGGCGCGCTGGTGGAGCTGGTGCGGCGGGAGCTGCCCTGGCCGGCCGACCCCCGGCTGCGGGTCCGGGTCGCCGACGCCCGGGCCACCCTGGCGTCGAGCCGGGACGGCAGCTACGACGTGGTGGTCGCGGACGTCTTCGCCGGCGCCCGCACCCCCGCCCACCTGACCTCGGCCGAGTACGCCGCCGAGGTGGCCCGGGTGCTCCGGCCCGACGGCTGCTACCTGGCGAACATCGCCGACGGCCCGCCGCTGCGGCACGCCCGCGGGCAGGTCGCCACGGTGCGCACCGTGCTGCCCCGCGCCTGCCTGGTCGGCGACGCGGCGGTGCTGCGCGGCCGGCGCTACGGCAACCTCGTGCTCGTCGCGTCCCGGGTGGAGCCGCCGGTGCCGGAGCTGACCCGGCGGGCCGCCGGCGACTGGTTCCCCGGCCGGGTGCTGTCCGGCGCCGAGCTGGACCGCTTCGCCGGGGGCGCCCCGGTGGTCCACGACGCCGACGCCACCGACTCCACACCGCCCCCGCCCGGAATTTTTTCCGTCCGGCGTTGATCCGCCCGGCGGGCCGATCCGTATCACCGGGCGGCCATGCCCGTGGGGGGTCGGCTGAGTCATTGGACACCGGAGGTCTTGCATGCACGCGGTGGCGGCCGGCTGGCACGGCGAGGTGGCGAGGCCCGAGTGGATGTTCGCCCGGGCACAGCCCCGGTCGCGCGCGTCGAGGTCGGGTCGAGGGGTCGACGCCTGTCCCTCGGATCGCCAGAATGACCCGGTGACGCCGCGACCGGCGCCCGGACGCCACCAGGCCACGTCCACCGAGGCGAGCCACTCCGACCAGCTGATCCGCCTGCTCTACGCCGAGCACGCCGGGCCCCTGCTGATGTTCGTGATGCGGCTGACCGGCGGTGACCGGCAGCGCGCCGAGGACATCGTGCAGGAGACGCTGCTGCGGGCCTGGCGCAACGCGCACCGGCTGGGCACCCATGGTCAGGGCTCGCTGCGCCCCTGGCTCGTCACGGTGGCCCGGCGCATCGCCATCGACGAGCACCGCAGCGAACAGGCCCGCCCCGCGGAGACGTACGACCGGGACCTGACCGCGTTCGCCGAGGCGGACAGCACCGACCGGGTGCTGCGCACGATGACCGTGGCGGACGCGCTGCGTACGCTGAGCCAGTCCCACCGGGAGATCCTGGTGGCGACGTACTTCCGGGGGCGTACCGTGCCCGAGGCGGCCGAGGAGCTGGGCCTTCCGCTCGGCACCGCGAAGTCGCGGGTCTACTACGCGCTGCGCGCGCTGCGCACGGCCCTGCAGGAGAGGGGGGTGACGGAATGAGCCGCGCGGACCACATGGACGTCGCCGCGTACGCGCTGGGCGTGCTGGACCCGCAGGACGCGGAGCGGTTCGAGGAGCACCTCGCCACCTGCTGGGCGTGCGCGGCGGAGCTGGAGACGATGGTCCCGGTGGTGGGGATGCTGTCCGGCATCGACGGCGAGGCGATGGCCGCGCTGGAGCAGACGCACACCGACCCGGCGCTGCTGGACCGCACCCTGGTGGCGGTCCGCCGGGACCGGCGGCGCACCCGGATGCGGCAGGTCTTCGCCGCCGCGGCGGCGGTCGTGGTGTTCGGCGGCCTGAGCGGCGTCGGCATGGCCGGGGTGTTCGGCGGCGACGACAAGCCTCTGCCGCAGGCCGAGCCGACCCTCACGGCGCCCGTCACGGCCCCGCCGGCCAGCGAGCCGTCGGACCCCAACGACCCGAACGTCGGCGGCAACGAGCAGGAGGGCGACCAGCACAACGCCGTCGACCCGGGCACCGGCGTGAAGACCACCATGTGGCTGGCGTCGAAGGAGTACGGCACGCAGATCGACCTCCAGCTCACCCGCCTGCCCGGGCCGCGCACCTGCCGGCTGGTCGTGGTCCGGAAGAACGCCACCAGCGAGGTGATCGGCACCTGGTCGGTGCCGGGCGGCGGCTACGGCACGAACACCAACCAGCTGCCGCTGGAGCTGAGCGCGTCCACCTCGGCCCCGCTCAAGGACATCGAGAAGATCCAGGTGCAGTCGGTCGACGTCAACGGCATCGCCAGCCCGCTGGTGACGGTGAGCGACCTCTGATCCCGCCGGACCGCCGGCGCCGGGCAGCGACACCGCCCGGCGCCGTTCCGTCGTGCCCGGCCACGCCGATCCCGACGTGCTCCCCCACGCGCCGCCGGCCGGATCGGTTCAACGGATCCACTGTGAAATGGAGCACCCTTTTCTCTTCAACCTTGACAGCGCACCGCCCGTACTACTCGGCGAACTGCCAAGAACGAGGAGGGCACGTGGCAAACCTGAAGCGGACGACCGTCATCGTCGCGAGCGCGATGGTCGCACTAACGGCCTGCGCCCCCGCGGGCTACGACGGGGCGAACTCGAGCGCGGCCGAGCCGGTCGCCGTCGCCGCGGCCGAACCCACCGCGTCGGCCGAACCGGAAGCCTCCGCGTCTCCGGACGCGCCGGCCGACAAGGCTCCCCCGTCCGACGTGCAACTCACCGACGAACTGGTCGGCAAGAAGCTGCCCCGGATGGGCAAGGTCGTCACCGACCAGGACGGCTGGGTGCTGTACCGGTTCGACAAGGACTCGGCCGACCCACCGCAGTCCAACTGCGTGGACAAGTGCGCCCAGGTCTGGCCGCCCGCGCTGACCGACGGCAACCCGCAGCTCCAGGGCGTCTCCGACGACAAGGTCAGCACGGTCACCCGGCAGGACGGTACCCGGCAGATCACCATCGGGGGCTGGCCGGTCTACCGCTACATCGGGGACAAGAAGCCCGGCCAGTGGAAGGGCCAGGGCGTCGGCGGCACCTGGTTCGTGGTCGACCCGAACGGCAAGAAGAACCTCACCTGCCTGCCCTCCGGCACCCCCAAGGCGGTCGCCCCGCCGGCGTCGGGCGACTCGGGCGGCGACTCGGGCTACTCCTACTGACGGACCCCGGACACGGTGGCCGGTCGCAGCCGGGGAGGGCGCGGCCGGCCACCGTCGTGGTTCCGGGACGACGGCTATCCGGCAGCCCCGCGTCCCGACGCGGCGCCGGCCCGATGCGGGCCGGCGCCGCACCCCACACGCCGGACCCCCGAGACACATACGGGCCGGCGCCGCACCCCACACGCCGGACCCCCGAGACACATACGGGCCGGCGCCGCACCCCACACGCCGGACCCCGAACACATGCGGGCCGGCGGCGCGCCGTGTTCCGCGCAGGTCATGGCAGAGTGGCGGGGTGACCTCCCCCGCCGCCCGCCGCACGCTGCGCCCCCCGGCCGGCTACCGGCTGGCCGCCTCGGTCCGCGCGCTCACCTTCAGCCCCTACGACCCGTGCGCCCGGATCGCCGCCGGCAGCTTCTGGTGGGCCACCCGCACCCCGGCCGGACCGGCCACCCTCGCGCTGCGCCCCGAGGCGGGCGACCTGGTCGCCGAGGGCTACGGCCCAGGGGCGGACTGGGTGGTCGAGCGGGCCGACGCGGTGGCCGGGCTCCGCGACGACCTCACCGGGTTCGCCGCGCTGGCCGGCGCGCACCCGCTGGTGGCCCGGCTGGCCCGCGAGCACCACGGGCTGCGGATGCCCGCCACCGGCCAGGTCTTCCCCCGGCTGCTGCGCGCCGTCTTCGAGCAGAAGGTCACCGGCAAGGAGGCGTACCGGGCGTACTCCGCGACCGTGCGGCACTTCCGGGAGCCGGCGCCGGGCCCGCTGCAGCCGCTGCTGCTGCCGCCCGACGCCGCCGCGGTGGCGGCCACGCCGTACTGGGTCTTCCACCCGTTCGGGGTGGAGCAGCGGCGCGCCGACACGCTGCGCCGCGCGGCCGCTGTCGCGGACCGGCTGGAACGCTGCGCCGACGCCGCCGAGGCCACCCGCCGGCTCACCGCGATCGCCGGCATCGGGCCGTGGACCGCCGCCGAAGTGGTCCGGATCGCGTACGGGGACCCGGACGCGGTCAGCGTCGGCGACTACCACGTCCCGAACACGGTGGCCTGGGCCCTGGCCGGGGAGCCGCGCGGCGACGACGCCCGGATGCTGGCCCTGCTGGAACCGTTCCGGGGCCACCGCGGCCGGGTCTGCGTGCTGCTGGAGGCCGCCGGCATCCAGGCGCCGAAGTACGGGCCGCGCGCCCCGATCCGCTCCTTCGCCGGCTACTGACCCCGGGCGGTCGCCTGATGGCCGGCGCAGAGCCGGCGCAGGGTCCGGCCGAGCCACCAGGCGTACGCCCGCTGGACGGCCCGGGTGAGCGGCCCGGCGGCGCGCACGTACCAGCGGGCCGGCCGGCTGAACGCGGTCACCTCGAACCAGACCCCGCCGGCGGTCCGGGTGACCAGGAACGCCTCCTCGCCGATCTCCGGGTGCCCGGGCAGGGTGCCGTAGCCGAACCCGGCCCGGTCCGGCTCGTCGACCGTCCAGACCACCTCGGTCGGGCCCCAGACCCGCAGCGGGCCGACGCCCAGCCCCGGGGTGACCCGCACGCCGGGGGCGGCACGCGGCGCGTCGGTCCGCATGACGACGCCGGCGGCCCGGTGCAGCCGCCAGCCGAGCACCGCGTCCGCCGCGGTCGGGAAGCCGCCGTCGGGCAGCCGGACCCGGTGGCGCAGGTGGTCGTAGCCGGCCGGCAGGCGCCCGTCGCGGGTCGCGCCCACCTCGGGGTACGTCAGCTCGGGCACGTCGGCCTCCTCCTCGCGGAAACCCCGCCAGCGTACGGCCGGGCGGGGTGGCCCGCCCGGCGCCGGTGCGGCGGGCTGTGGTGGGCTTGTCGGGTGACCGACCAGCTGACCGTCGCCCCGGCCGGTGTCGCGGACGCCGGCGAGATCCTCACGGTGCAGCGCGCCGCGTACCTGGTGGAGGCGCAGCGCTACCGCGACCTGTTCCTGCCGCCGCTGACCGAGACCCTGGACGAGGTGCGCGCCGCCCTGGCCGGGCCCACCGTGGTGCTGGCCGCCCGGCTCGGGCCCCGCCTCGTCGGCTCGGTACGCGCCCGCGTCGACGGCGACACCGCCCACGTCGGCCGGCTCTCGGTCGCCCCGGACCAGCAGGGACGGGGCATCGGTGGCCGGCTGCTGACCGCGGTGGAGGCCGCGTGCGCCGGTCGGGTGGCCCGGTTCGCCCTGTTCACCGGCGCGGAGAGCGCCGAGAACCTGGGCCTGTACGCGCGGCGCGGCTACCGGGTCGTCACGCACCGGCCGGACGAGAACGGCAACCGCCTGGCGGTGCTGGAGAAGGTGGTCGCGCCCGGCGGGGTCAGCCCTGCTCGCAGCGGCGCCTGAGCCCGTCGGCCTCCTGCCGCAGGTAGCGGCGGATGGTCCGGCCGGCGAGCAGCCCGACGAGCCCGGCCAGCGGGCCGGTCTGGGCCATCACCAGCTCGGCGCGGACCCGCCCGTCGGCCAGCGGGACGAGCCGGTGCTCGCCGCGGCTGTGCACGCCCGGGCTGTCGGACTCCCAGACGAAGAGGTGCGGCGGGTCGAACTCGGTGACCCGCCAGACCGCCGGGCGTAGCCGGGGCTGCGCCAGCCGGGCCGTCGCCCCGAGGGTGAGCGGCCCGGGCTCCTGCCGCCGGGCGGAGGTCACCGAGGGGGTCCACTCCGGCCAGCGCTCCACGTCGGTCTGCACCGCCCAGACCCGGTCGACGTCGGCGGCGATCTCGACGGACTCGACGAAGCGCATGCCGCTCCCCTCCCTGACGTGATCAGGGTCAGGCTACGCCGGGGATCGACCGCGGGTGATCCCGGTCAGGCCGCCTCGCGGAGGTCGGCCAGGCCGACCGGGGCGTACCGGCGGAGCAGCAGCTCCAGCTCGGCCACGGAGGCCACCTCGCCGACGACGTTCGCGCCGCCGCCGTGCTCGGCCGGGTAGCGGTGCACGAGCCGGTAGCGGTAGCGCCCGCGGATCAGCTCCACGCTGACCCGCCAGCGACCGCAGCATCCGCAGCTCCACTCCGGCACGCCGCGACCGTAGCGCTGACCTGCGGTTTCACCATCCGGGCGCGGGTGACGAACGGGACCGGGACGGGACACGCCGCCCGGCGGCGCCGGTGATCCGGCTCACCACCGTCGGTGGGGTCTGATTGACTGGTCGCCGTGGACCTGCCGATCAATCCGCCGGTCGAGCCGATGCTGGCGAAGAGCGTGCCCCAACTGCCCACCGATCCCGGCCTGACCTACGAACCCAAGTGGGACGGCTTCCGCTGCATCATCTTCCGCGACGGCGACGAGGTCGAGTTGGCCAGCCGCGGCGGCAAGACGATGACCCGCTACTTCCCGGAGGTGGTCGAGCAGGCGCGCCGCCAGCTCCCGGAGCGGTGCGCGGTCGACGGCGAGCTGATCGTGATCCGCCGGGACGGCCCCGGCGGCAAGCCTCGGCTCGACTTCGAGCTGCTCGCCCAGCGGATCCACCCGGCCGCCTCCCGGGTGAAGCTGCTCGCCGAGACCACCCCGGCCGACTTCGTCGCCTTCGACCTGCTCGCCCTCGACGACGAGCTGCTGACCGACCGGCCCTACCCGGAGCGCCGGGGCCGCCTGGAGAAGGCGCTGGCCAAGGTCCGCCCGCCGGTGCACGTCACCCAGGTGACCACCGACCCGGAGACGGCCCGGCGCTGGTTCGACGTGTTCGAGGGGGCGGGGCTGGACGGGCTCATCGTCAAGCCGGCCGACCTGCCCTACGAGCCGGGCAAGCGGCTGATGTTCAAGGTCAAGCACGCGCGCACCGCCGACGCCGTGGTGGCCGGGTTCCGCTGGCACAAGTCCGGCCCGGTGGTCGGCTCGCTGCTGCTCGGCCTCTACGACGACGCCGGGGTGCTGCACCACATCGGGGTCAGCTCCTCGTTCACGGCGGCCCGCCGCAAGGAGTTGCTGGACGAGCTGGAGCCCTACCGGGAGGTCGGCGGCGACCACCCGTGGGTGCACGGCGACCACGAGCGGGGGCAGCGCATCCCGGGCGGGGTGAGCCGGTGGACCGGCGGCAAGAACCTGGAGTGGGAGCCGCTACGCCCGGAGCTGGTGGTCGAGGTGGGCTACGACGCCATGGAGGGCGACCGGCTGCGGCACACCGCCCAGTTCGTCCGCTGGCGTCCCGACCGCGATCCCCGCTCCTGCACCTACGAGCAGCTGGAGCGCCCGATCCGCTACGACGTCGACGAGGTGCTCCGGGGGGACCCGGCGGCAACCGCCGGCGAGGGGACGGGCCGGGCGTAGCCTGGCGGTCCACACGATCATGGAGGGCTCCCACGTGACCCGCTTCTCCGTCCGGCTCCGCCGCCGGCCCACCCTGGCCGGGTTCCTCGCGGCGCTGGTGCTCACGGCCGGCTGCACGCTGCCGGCGTTCGCCCCGCGGGCCGAGAGCCAGGGCGAGGCGGCCGCGCCGGGCAGCGCGCCGACCTGGCGGCCCTGCCCGGAGGTGCCGGACGAGCTGGTCGGGCGGGGCGCGACGGGCATGCGCTACGACTGCGCCCGGATCGCCGTCCCCCGCAACTGGGGCACCGGCGCGACGACCGGCGCGACCGCCGGTCCGGGCGCCGGGGAGACCTTCGAGATCGCCTTGATCCGCATCCGGTCGGACAAGCAGCGCGACCGGATCGGGTCGCTGGTGGTGAACCCGGGCGGGCCCGGCGCGTCGGGCGTGGACACCGCGGTCTACCTGTCCTTCGGGCCGGGGTTCGGCGGGCTGCCGGCCGAGGTGACCGACCGGTTCGACATCGTCGGCTTCGACCCGCGCGGGGTGGCCCGGTCCAGCCCGGTGAAGTGCATCTCCGACGCCGACCTGGACGCCAGCTTCGGCTACGACCCCGACCCGGAGAGCCAGGCGTCCTTCGACGGCTTCGTGGACCTCAACCGGCGGATCGGCCAGCGGTGCGGCGCGAAGTACGGCGCCCAGCTCCCGCTCTACGGCACCGAGCAGGCCGCGCGGGACATGGACGCGGTGCGCGCGGCCGTCGGCGACGACAAGCTGACCTACCTCGGCTACTCCTACGGCACCCTGCTCGGCGCGACCTACGCCCAGCTCTACCCGCAGCGGGTGCGGGCGCTGGTGCTCGACGGGGCGGTGGATCCGCGGCAGAAGCTCATGGCCGGCTCGGAGAGTCAGGCGAAGGGCTTCGAGCGGGCGTTCGACAACTTCGCCCGCTGGTGCGCGGCGAACGCCGGTCGCTGCCCGATCGCGCCCGACGCGCGGGCCGCCGTGACCACGGCCATCGACAAGGCCAGGGTCTCTCCGGTGCGCGGCCGGGACGGGCGGGAGGCCACCGCCGGCTGGGTGTTCTACGCGGTCATCTCCTCCCTCTACACCGAGCAGGGCTGGCAGGAGCTGGCCCGGTCGGTCGACGCGTTGCAGGGCGGCGACCCGAGCGGCGTGTTCAAGCTGGCCGACGCGTACGCGGGCCGCGAGGACGACGGGCACTACTCCAACATGTTCGACGCGAACATGGCGGTGAACTGCGCCGACGAGACCGAGAAGCCGACCCGGGAGCGGATCCGGTCGGTCCAGTCGCAGTGGCGGCAGAAGTACCCGCTGTTCGGCCCGGCGCTGGCGGTCGGGATGCTCGGCTGCGTGGAGTGGCCCGGCGGGCGGGACCCGTACCCGACCGGGAAGGCGGCGGGTGCCCCGCCGATCCTGGTGGTCGGCACCACCGGCGACCCGGCCACGCCCTACGAGCAGACCGCCGCGCTGGCCTCGATGCTGGGCGTCGGCCGGGTGCTCACCTGGGAGGGCGAGGGGCACACGGCCTATCCGCAGACCGCCTGCGTGACGGGGGCCGTCGACGCCTACCTGGTCTCGCTCACCGTCCCCCGGGAGGGGCTGCGCTGCCCCGCCCGGTGACGGTGCGCGGGCCGGTCAGCCGGCCGCCGGGGGCGTCCAGTCGAGCGGCAGGTGCCCGATGCGGACCCGCTGCGGGTGGTCGCCGACCGGCACGCTGGCCACCTTCTGCCCGGTGGCGAAGCTGATCGCGGTGACCCGGTCGGCGCCGGACTCGGAGATGACGCAGTCCCGGCCGTCCCCGCTGACCGTGGCCCAGTACGGCTTGCTGGCCGGCACCAGGGTCCCCTCGCGCAGGGTGGCCCGGTCGACGACGGTGGCGTAGTCGTCCATGGTGCCGGCGACGCAGAGCCGGGCGCCGTCCGGGCTGACCGACAGGCCGTGGTGCCGCGAGTCGTTCACCCAGGTGGTGCGGTCCTCGCTGGTGGCGGGGTTCTTCGGCAGGGTGGCGACCCGGGTGACGCGGTCGGTGGCGACGTCGTACTCGACCAGGCCGTTGAAGAACGAGACCTGGAAGTAGAGCCGGCTCCCGTCCGGGGTGAAGACCGCCGGGCGGACCGCGTCGGAGAGGTCGCGGCGACCGGCGGCATCCAGCCGCGACCGCATGTCGATCACCTTCACCACGCCGAAGGTGGTGGTGTCGGCGACGGTGATCCGCCGGTCGCCCTTGGTCCAGTCGAGCCAGGGGGCGTCCAGGTCGGTGTTCACCTCGCCGATGGACATGTTCCACAGCAGCCGGCCGCCGTCGGTGAAGATGTTCTCGTGCGGCTTGTCCCCGGTGGGGAAGGAGCCGACCTGCTGGCCGGTGCGGATGTCGAGCACGTGCACGGTGTTGCCGGTGGAGGCCGACACGGCCACCCGGCTGCCGTCCGGTGACACGGCCATGTGGTCGGCGCGGTAGCCGGAGACCGCGAAGCGCCAGCGGATCTGGCCGGTGGCCAGGTCGATGGAGACGACGTCGGCGAAGCTGGGCCGGGACACCACCAGGGCGGTGCCGTCCGGCGTGGTGTACATGTCGTCGACGAGCTGGTCGTGGCCCTCCCCCGGGCCCTGCCGGATGCCGAGGAAGAACGCCAGCCGGATCGGGTTCAGGTAGATCTCGCGCAGCCGCTCGGTCCGGTCCGGGACCACGTTGATCCGGCCGAGCCGCGCGTAGTCGCCGCGGGACCGGATGACGTCGGCCGTGCCCTCCCAGTTGTTGCCGACGAACATCACCTCCTGCAGGCCGGCGGCGGCCGCGGCGGGGCGGGGTGCCGCCGCCGGGGCCGGCACGGCCAGGGCGAGGGCGGCCAGCGCCGCGAGGGCGGCGCGGCGGCCGCGGCGACGGGGCGGGCGGGTCGGGGCGGGAGTCATGGACGCCTCCTGGTGGCGGGTTGCGACATCAACGTTTCTCTCTGCGCCGGGCGGTGTTACCTTGCGGTAACAATCAGGAGAGCAACCCGCCGGCCGCACCGGATAGGGACCGGACGCCAACGCCCGGCCGGCCCGGTTGTGCCGCGACGACAACGGGAGGCGGCGGAAGCCGATGACCCGGACCGGGAGCGCACCTTCCTTCGGCGCGCTGCTGCGCGACCTGGCCGCCGACCCGGTCGCCGTAGGGGAGGTGGTCGGGGCCGCCCGCGCGCACTCCCCCGAGGTGGCCCGGCTCCCGCCCGCGGAGGTCCACCGCCAGGTTGTCCTCCTGCTCACCAGCGGGCTCGGCGCGCTGGAGCGGCGGGAGGACCCGGGTGAGCGCGACTTCACCGAGGCGCGCCGACTGGGCGCCGACCGGGCCGCGCAGGGTGTCTCCGTGGCGGGGCTGCTGTGCGGCGTGCAGGGCGGTCGGGACCGGGCCGTGGAGCTGGTGGTCCGGCACGGGCGGGCGGCGGGGATCCCCGACGAGGTGCTGCTGGAGGGGCTGCTCACCATCGGCCGGTACGCCGCGGCCGTGGAACGCGCCGTGGTCGACGGTCACCGGGCGGCCGAGCGCGAGCTGGCCGCCACCGGCGCGCCGGCCCGCGCCCGGCTGCTGCGCCGGCTGCTGCTGGGCGGGCCGGCGGGCGTGCCGCCGGCCGAGCTGGCCCGGTTCGGGCTGCGCCCGGACGGGCGCTACCACTGCCTCGTGGCCGAGCAGCCCGACCCGGTCCGGGCGCACGCGCTGCACCGGCAGTTCGCCGGGTGCGGCGGGGTGCTCGGCACGGTCGAGGACCGGCTGGCCGGTCTCACCCCCCGGCTCCCGGCCGCCGGCCCGGTCGACCTGCTGGTGGTGGTCGCCCCGGTCCGGCCGCTGGACCGGACCCCGGCCATGTACGCGCTCTGCGCGGCCGCCCTGCGCACGGCGGCGCACCGGCGGCTGCGCGGCCTGCACCTGGTGACGGACCTCGCCGTCCCGACCGCGCTGGCCGCCCAGCCGGCCCTCGCCGAGCTGCTCCGGGGCGTGCTGCTCGGCGGCCTCGACCCGGCCGACGAGTTCCACCGGGAGCTGGCCACGACCGCGCTGGCCTGGCTGGACCACGGCCAGCGGCTGGACCAGACCGCCGCCGGACTGCACGTCCACCCGAACACCGTGCGCTACCGGCTGCGCCGGCTGCGGGAGCTCACCGGCGGGCCGCCGGTCGAGGAGGGCGCGCGGTGCCCGGTACCGGAGACCGTCCGCTGGTGGTGGGCGCTGCGTACCTGGCTCGACCGGCCCTGACGGCCGGCCGTGCTCACCGGGTCCGGCGGCGCCGGCGCCGTCGTTCCCAGGGCGGGGTCGGGCTGGCCGGTTCGGGGCGTCCCAGCTCGGGCACCTCGATGCCCTGCCGGGCGGCCATCTCCTCCACCAGCGCCCGCAGGCGCCGCACGTCCGCCTTCAGCTCCTCCTGCTCGGCGTGCTCGAAGGCGTCGTCGTCCACGATCAGCCGGCTGGCGAAGTGTGCGGTGATCAGCGGGATGACCAGCAGCACCATGGTGGAGATGAGCAGCGCGGCGAGGAAGCGCCCGGCGAGGGAGGTCGGGGAGATGTCGCCGTAGCCGACGGTGGACGCGGTCACCACGGCCCACCAGATCGAGTCCGCCGCGTTCTTGTGCTCGGCCTGGCTGTACAGCACGCCGGCCACCATGATCATGAGCAGGTACGAGGTGATCAGCGTGCGGGGCGAGTTGGCGAACCAGACCAGGCCCCGGTAGATCCACCGGAACGGCAGCAGCAGGTCGTCCATGGCGCACATGCTGCCCGGTGCCGGCAACCGGCGCGACCGCATCGCCGGGCGTGACTGTGCGAGGCTGCCCGGCATGACCGACGTGATCTTCCGGGAGGCCGTCCGGGCCGACCTGCCCGCCGTCATCGCCCTGCTCGCCGACGACGTGCTCGGCAAGGCCCGCGACTTCACCGAGGTGGACGAGGCGTACGAGCGGGCGTTCGCCGCCATCGACGCCGACCCGCGCAACCACCTGGTCGTCGCGGAGACCGGCGGCGAACTGGTCGGCTGCATGCAGATCACCTACATCCCGGGGCTGGGCCGGCACGGCGCCGAGCGGTCCCTCATCGAGTCGGTCCGGGTCCGCTCCGACCTGCGCGGCCGGGGGCTGGGCCGGGAGATGATGGTGTGGGCGATCGACCGGGCCCGGGAGCGGGGCTGCGCGCTGGTGCAGCTCACCACCGACAAGAGCCGCGCCGACGCGCACCGCTTCTACCGCAACCTCGGCTTCGTGGCCAGCCACGAGGGCATGAAGCTGGCCCTCTGACGAGGTAGCTTGGCGGCGATGGCCACATTCGGTGCTCCGTTGTCCCGCCGACGGCGGCTCGGGGCCGCCCTGCTCGGCGCCGGCCTGCTCGCCGTCCTCACCACCGCGGCGTTCCCGGCCTGGCACACCGTCTACCCGGACCGGGTCGCGCTGCGGCCCGGTTCGCAGCTGCTGTGGATCGCGCTGCCCTGGGCGCTGGTGTGCGGGCTGGTCGCCGTGGTCTCGCTGGCCCGGGTGGGCCCGTCCCGCTCGCTGTGGCGCGATGTCAGCCGCGGGCTCCTGATCTCGACCGTGCTCGGCGGCGGCGCCCTCACCGCCGCCTGGTGGTACCTGTCCGCCACCGATTCGTACCGGATCGAGGACGGGATGTTGTCGACAGGCCCCGGCGCGGGGACGCTGTTGGCCCTGCTCGGCTGCCTGCTTGTCCCGTTGGCGGGAGCGCTGCCGGACGATCCCTCCCCGGCTCGGGGGAGCTGATTCCCCGGTCGGGGGGAGGACCCGGGCCGGACCGCTCGGCAGGCTGGAGGGCAGTTTCCAGCACCGGGAGGTCAGATGACCAGCGCCACCGTGTCCGGCACCGTCCACTGTCCCGCGGGCCGGCCCGTGCCGGCCTGGGCGGTTCGCGTCGCCCACCTGATCCCGTTGGTCGTGCTGCCGTCCGGGCTGTGGCGGATCGCCCTGGTCGCCGGCCTGCCGATCGGCGCGTCGGTCGATCCCGGCCTCGGTGAGAGCCTCTACATCGTCTCGCTGAGCCTGGTCTCGGAGGGGTTGGCGCTTCTCGCGCTCGGCCTGGTCCGCCCGTGGGGCGAGGTGTTCGCGAGCTGGCTACCGCTGGTCGGGGGCCGGCGGGTGCCGCCCCGGTTCGCGGTCACGGCCGCTACCACCGGCGCCACCGCGCTCACGCTGATCTGGGGCTACGCCGCCTGGGGCGTGGTCGTGCAGGGCAACGACCTCGCCTTCACCACACCCGGCTTCACCCTCCTGCTGGCGTGCTATTCCCCCCTCCTCCTCTGGGGCCCCCTCCTCCTGGCCCTCACCTGGTCCTACCACCGCCGCCACCCCGCCCCACCCCGTCGATCATGAGATTGGCGGCGCGACACGCCGTGTCCGACTGCCGTCAACCTCATGATCAACGAGGCGCGGGGTGGGTCAGTCCGGGAGGAGGCGGCCGTCGCGGAGGGTCAGGGTGCGGTCGGCCATGTCGATCAGGGCCGGGTCGTGGGTGGCGACCAGGGCGGTCATGCCGCGGGCGTGCACCACCGCCCGGAGCAGGTCCATGATGGACCGGCCGGTCTCCGAGTCGAGCTGGCCGGTCGGCTCGTCGGCGATGAGCAGGTCCGGCTCGTTGGCCAGCGCCCGGGCCACCGCCACCCGCTGCTGCTGGCCACCGGACAGCTCGTACGGGCGCTGCGCGGCGTGCCCGCCCAGGCCGACCAGCTCCAGCAGCACAGCCACCCGCTGCTCCCGCTCGGCGGCCGGCAGCTTGGCCAGCCGCAGCGGCACCCCGACGTTCTCCGCCGCCGACAGGATCGGCACCAGGCCGAAGGTCTGGAAGATGAACCCGACGGTGCCCCGGCGCAGCGCCAGCAGCTCCCGCTCGCTCGCGGTCGTGACCTCGTGGCCGGCCACCCGCACCCGCCCGCTGTCCGGCCGGTCCAACCCGCCGACCAGGTTCAGCAGGGTGGTCTTGCCGGCGCCGGAGCGGCCCCGGACCGCGACCAGCTCACCCCGGCCGGCCACGAAGGAGACGTCCCGTACGGCGTGGACGGCGTGCTCGCCCCTGCCGAAGGTGCGGCTCACCCTCTCCACCCGGACCACCTCGTCGACGGCGACGCGGGCCGGCGCCACGGTCAGCTGCTCGGTCATCACTCACTCTCCTCGTCGTGCGCCCGGTCGCCCGGCCGCACCTGGACGTGGTCGGGTTCCAGGTTGAGCCGGACCCGGTCGCGCAGGGACAGGCTGTCCACGAAGGACGCCGGCAGCTGCATGCGGCCGGTCCGGTCGAGCACCGCGTACTCCTCGCTGACCAGCTCCGTGCTGCCGTCGGCGGCGACCCGGGCGGTGCGGCGTACCTCGGAGGCGGTCCGGCCGTCGCGGATGGCGACCGTGCGGCGGACCTGACCGGCCACGGCCTGGTCGTGGGTGACCACCACGATGGTGACGCCCAGCTCGGCGTTGATGGTGCGCAGCGCGGCGAAGACCTCGGCGCCGGTGGCCTCGTCCAGCTCACCGGTCGGCTCGTCGGCGAAGAGCACCTCCGGGTCGTTGGCCACCGCCACGGCCACCGCGCAGCGCTGCTGCTCGCCGCCGCTCAGCTGGCCCGGCCGGCGGTCCGCGCAGTAGCCGACCCCGACCATGTCGAGCAGCTGGCGGGCCCGTTCCCGCCGGGCCCGCCGGGAACGGCCACCGGCCAGCTTCATCGGCAGCTCGACGTTCTCCAGCGCGGTCAGGTACGGCAGCAGGTTCCGGCCGGTCTGCTGCCAGACGAAGCCGACCATCTGGCGCCGGTAGGCGAGCCGGCGCCGGTTCGACAGGGCGAGCAGGTCGTATTCGGCGACCCGGGCGATGCCGGCGGTCGGGGTGTCCAGCCCGGAGAGGATGTTCAGCAGGGTGGACTTGCCGGACCCGGAGGCGCCGACGATCGCCACCAGCTCACCCCGGTCGATGACCAGGTCGAGGCCCTGGAGGGCGACGACCTCCACCCCCTCGGTCTTGAAGATGCGGACCAGCCCGTCGCAGACGATGTGCCCGCGCAGCCGGTCCCGCCCGCCGGCCCGTTCGGCGGCGCGCTCCGCGGCGCGCTGCTGAAGGGCAGCCAGGTCCGGTACGGCCGACGCCTCGGCGATCGCGGTCATCTCAGCTCTCCTCTCCGAGCCGGAGCGCCTCGCCGAGGCGCATCCGACGGTTGTTCAGGGTCTCGACGGCGACGGCGAAGCCGAGGGCCACCACGGCGAGGCCCAGCACCCCGGCCACCAGGCCGGGTTCGAAACGTGCCCGCACGGCCATCCCGCCGGTGAAGGCGGACAGGCCGAGCACGGGGGTGAGCAGCACCGGCAGCAGCGCGCCGACCACCGCGCCGGTGAGCACGGAGACCAGCACGAGCGGGGTCAGCTCCACCAGCAGCAGACCGCGCCACTGCCGGCGGGACAGGCCCATGGTGCGCAGCCGGGACAGCACCTGACCGCGTCCGCGCGCCCCGGCCAGCACCGCGAAGGCCAGCGCGAACAGGCCCAGCACGGCCCCGCCGGCCGCGCCGATGGTGAAGCCGAAGACGAGCAGCCCGTTCACCCCGCTGCCGCCCAGCTCGGCGCGGACCGCCGACCGGGTGGTGACGGTGGGCTGGGTGGGTCGCTCCCCGCCGGTCACCACCCCGGTGCGCTGGTAGCGCTCCTGCCCCTCGGTGGCCACCCGGGCCACCGAGGCCGGGTCGACCCGGTCGCCAGCCAGCAGGAAGCCGGTGGGCGCGAGCGGGTGCAGAGCGTCCGCGGGCAGCGCCGGCCAGGGCAGCACCACGAACCGGGTCACGCTCCGGTCGACCAGCACGAACTCGTCGACGGTCGCGGCGGTGCGCACGGGGAACCGGTTGCCCTGCACGTCCAGCCAGGCGGGGCGCCGGCCGGCCGGGTCGGCCAGCCCGGCGTCGGTGAGCTCGTCGGCGAGCGCCGGGGAGACCAGCGCCGGCAGCGGGGTGGTGCCGTCGCCGGTGGCGCGCAGCGGGTCGGGGACGGTCACCGGGACGCCCGCGCGGCGGGCCACCTCGGCGAACCGGGCGCCGTCGACCAGCAGCACCCGGGCGTCGCCCACTTCGGCGAACCGGCCGGCCTGGTCGGCGTACGGGCGCTGGCCGGCCTCGACCAGCAGCGGGGTGACCGCGCGGACGCCGGGCAGCGCGGCGAGCGCGTCGGTGGTGTCCGGGGCGAACCGGTCCCCGTCGACCCGGACGTCCCCGGGCACGGCGGCCGCGGCGGCGCGGTCCCGGCCGTTCTCGATGCCGGTGGCGACCACCCCGCAGAACGCGGCGGTCGCCACGGACAGCACCACCACGACCAGCGGGCCGGTGGCGGCGGCCCGGCCGGCGCGGGCCGTGCCGAGGAACGCGACGCTCCCCCGGGCGCGGGCGGCGGCCCGGCTGAGCAGCCGCAACGGCCACGGGTAGGCGCGCAGCGCGACCAGCGCGGCGGCGACGGCCAGCAGCACCGGCACCGAGACGAGCAGCGGGTCCACCGTCCCGTCGAGGGTGAGGCCCCGCCGGCGCACCAGGAACGCGCCGAGCGCGGCGACCGCCAGCACGGTCCCCTCGACGGTGAGCCGCACGGCCGGGGACCGGGCGCCGACCAGGTCGCTCCGGCCGCCACCGCCGCGGCCGGCGGTGAGCGCGGCGAGCGGCGGGACCAGGGTGGCCAGCAGCGTGGCGAGCAGCACCCAGCGCAGCTCGGCGCCGCCACCGGGGACCAGCCCGCCGACCAGCCAGCCCACGCCGGCGGCGAGGGGCAGCACCAGCAGCGACTCGGCGAGGCCGCGGCCCAGCACCGCGGTCGTCGCGCCGCCCCGGGCGCGCAGCAGCGCGTACTCGCCCTGGCGGCGGCGGGCGGCGAGGCGGGCGGCGAGCAGGATCAGACCGGCCAGGGTGGCGAGCAGCCCGGCCGCGATGACGGCGAGCAGCGTACGGGCGGCGGCGAGCGACTCGGCGAAGCGGCGCAGCGGGATGTCGACGCCCTGGGTCAGGGTGAGCCCGGCGGGCCGGGTCCGTTCCATCGCGGCGAGCCCGGCCACGGCGGCGGGGAGCTGCCCCGGGCTGAACCGGTCGGGGGCCACCCGGTAGCGCCAGCTGAAGCTGACCGGCCAGCCGGAGGTGGCCGCCGCGTCGAAGGCGGCCTCGGAGGTGTACGCGACGGACAGGAACGGCTTCCCGTCGCCGGTGGGCGCGGCGAGCCGCAGCATCGACGGCAGCGCGTCCCAGATCCCGCCGTGCGGGTCGGTGGGCCGGAAAACGCCGACCAGGGCCACCCGGATGCTCCGCACCGGCTTGCCGCGCTCGTCGAGGACGGACAGGGCGAAGGTGCTGCCGGCGCGGATCCCGAGCCGACCGGCCACGGTGTCGGCGAGGGCCATCTCGACGGTGGCGCCGGCGCCACCGGCCGGCCAGCGCCCGTCGACCAGGGTGGCCGCCTCGGGCAGGCCGGTCACGCTGCGCAGGCTGACGTCGATCAGGCCCTTGTCGGCGCTCAGGGTCGGCCCGGTCAACCGGGTGAACCCGGTCTCCGCGGCGTACCACCGCTCGCCGATGACCTCCCGCACGGCCGTAGGCATGCGCGCCTCGAGGGCGTCCAGCTCGGCGGCGCGGGTGGCGGCGACCCGGGAGGCGGTCCGGGGCACGATCATCTGCTCGGTGCTGTAGGTCAGGTCTCGCCGGGCCACCGGCTGGGCGGCCACGTGCTCCCGCAGCCCCTGCCCGGTGAGCCGGTCGACGACCCGGGGCAGGGCGGTGATCAGCAGCGCGGTGACCAGGGTCAGGACGGCGAGCAGCAGGAAGTGCCCCCCGTACGCCCGGACCCGCCGCGGCGCACCTGACGGACTCATCGTTCTCCCCCGATCCGGAGCTGTGCGGCGGCCACCCGGCGGCGGATGCCGGTGGTGATGAGGGCGGCGAAGGCCAGCGCGGCCAGCAGCAGCCCGACGGCGGTCAGCCCGACGGGCGACCACGGCACCGTGAACACCGCCTCGGGCACCGGCCGGCCGGCGGCCGGGGTGAGGATCACCAACGGCACCATGGTGGCCGCGACGCCGGCCCCGACCAGCAGCCCGACGCCGACGCCGATGCCGGCCAGGAACGCCTGTTCGGCGAGGAGCGCGCGGGCCAGGAGCCGGGCGTTCGCGCCGAGCGTGTGCAGCACCGCGAACTCGGTGAGCCGGTGCCGGGTGGTGGCCCAGACGTCGACGGCCAGGCCGACCAGGGCGAGCAGCACGGAGCCGAGCGCGGCGGCGAGCAGCCCGGTGCGGGCGCCCCGCCAGTACGGGTCGCGGGCCGCCTCCGCGGCGACCTGCCGCCGGTCCAGCAGCGTGGTGCCGGGGAACCCGGCCAGCTGCTCCGCCGCGGCGGCGTGCCCGCCGGCGTCGGTGCGCAGCCACCACTCGGCCACCGGCCGGACGGTGCCCTGCTGGCGGAGCAGCAGGTTGGTGGCGGCGGGCAGGTCGAGCAGCACGCCGTCGCCGGCGGTGCCGGGCACGGCGGTCACCTGGCCGACCACCCTCACCGGCAGCGACACCCCGGACAGCTGCAGGGGAACGGTGTCGCCGGTGTGGATGTTCAGCGCCGCGGCGACGCCGGGGGTGACCAGGGCGGGCACCGGCGGGTCGTCGGCGGCGGGCACCACGGCGAACCGGGAGGACGGCTGGCGGGCGAACTCCAGGGCCCCGTCCGGCAGGTCGATCTTGTGGGTGGCGTCGACGGTGGTCGGAGCGACCCGGGCCGGGTCGTGCGGTCCCTGCGCGGTGTCGGTGACCCGCCAGTCCCCGGCGAGGGGCAGCGGCAGCGCCGCACCGGCGGCGTCGGTGAGCCGGAGCCCGTCGATCTTCAGCCGGTAGGTGAAGCCGACCGCCTCCCCGCCGTCGGCCTCGAACCCGGCCAGCCGCAGCGGTGCGCCCCCGGTCGCCGGCAGTGGCACCGCGAAACGCACCGGGTGACCGTCGCCTCCGGCGATGCCGAGCGGCACCCGCCAGGCGGCGCCGGCATCGGTGGCGAGCAGCGCGGACACGGTCAGTTGCGGGTTCGCGAACGGGGTGTCGACCGGGGCACGGACGGTGCCGGCGAGGGCGTGCGCGCCGGCCGGCAGGACCACCCCGGCGGGCGCAGCCCGCCCCTTGACCAGCCGGTCCAGCAGCGCGGCGGTGGACGCCCCGCCGGTCGCGTCATCGAGGGTGAGCATCCCGGTCGCGGCGGCGGCGTCGAGGCTCACCACGCTGGCCGGCCGGTCGTCGCGGCCGAGCCGGACATCGTCCCGCCAGGCCGGCAGCACCCGGTCCAGCCCGGCCGTGGCGGCCAACCGGCCGGCCCGGTCGGTGGGCGCGGCCCCGCTCCGCTCGACCAGCCGCAGGTCCGCGCCGACGGTGTGCCGCGCCTGGTCGCTCTGCGACCGTTCCCAGGAGGCGACCAGCGACCAGGCCAGCGTGCTGCCGCCGACGGCGAGGGCGAGCAGCAGCACCGGGCCGGCGTGCGGCCGGCGGCCGGCCTGCCACATGCCGAACATGGTGGCCGTCCACGGCCGCCGGTCCACGAAGCGTTCGGCGACCCGGGTGGCCGGGGGCAGCAGCCGCAGCGCGATCACCGCGCCGGCCAGCACGCCGATGATGGGCGCGGTGGCGAGCAGCGGGTCGATGCCGAGCCGCCCGCCGGCCCCGGCCAGCGGCGAGGAGTACTGCCGCAACTGGGTCCAGGCGAGCACGGCCAACGCGACCAGGGCCACGTCGACGCTGGCCCGCTGCACGGCCGCGCCCCGGGTGGGACGGGAGCGGGCCGCCATGTCCGCGACGTAGGTGCCGGCCCGGCGCAGCGCCGGCAGCACCATGGCGAGCAGGCAGCCGATCGCGGCGGCCACGGCGACCAGCCAGATCCGGGCCACCCCGCCGTCGGCCAGCCGCAGGTCCCCGCCGAGCCGGTGCACGGCCTGCCCGGTCAGCGCCGGGGCGAGCAGCACGGCCGGGGCCACCACCAGGGTCGCCTCGCGGACGGCGAGTCCGGCGAGCTGGCCGCGGGCGGCGCCACGGGCGCGCAGCAGGGCGGTCTGCCCGCGGCGGTCCTCGTTCAGCAGCGCGGCGACGAGCACCAGCGCGTACCCGCCGAGCACCATGATCAGCAGCAGCGGAGTGAGCAGGGCGGACCGGCCCACCAGGTCCGCCCGGCCGAGCCGGTCGACCAGCCGGTCCAGGTGGCTCACGGTCTGCGTGGAGGAGCCGAGGCCGGTGGCGTCGGGGATCTCCTCGACGACGGTGGCGAGGGCCGCCGTCACCCCGGTCAGCCGGCTCGGCTCGACCACGGCGAGGTCGGGGGCGACCAGCCAGGCGCCCGAGGTCGAACCCGGAAAGGTGCGCGCGAAGTCGGCCGGGTCCAGCGCGAACGGCCCGTACGAGTCGCTCGCCGCGTCGCCCTGGCTGTCGCCCACGCCCGGAGCGAGACGCCAGTACGCGTCGCCCGGATCGCGGGCCCGCCAGGTGCCGGACAGCACCACGGCCCCGGCCCGCTCGGCGCTGCGGTCGTAGAGCGGCACCCGCTCACCGACCCGCAGGCCGAGCTGGCCGGCGATCTTCTCGGGGAGGGTGACCTGCAACGGCGACGCGCCGGGCGCCGGCCACGACCCGCCGGTCAGCTCGGCGTGCGCCGGCAGGTCGGCCAGCGTGGCGAGGTTGGCGAACATCGGGTCGTCGTCGGTGCGGGCCGGCCCGAGGTCCCCGGTCAGCTCCCGACCGGTGCCGTAGCGGGCCGCGGCCACCGAGACCGGGACGCCACCGAGGCCGTCGGCGAACTGGGCGCGGACCGCCCGGTCCCGGTCGGCGTACGCGTTGGCGTCCCGCCCGCCGGAGCCGCTGATCAGCAGGCTGCGCTCCTCGGCCGGGGCGGCGTCCAGCACCGCCCGGGCGCCGGCGCCGACCGCCCGGCGGTTGTAGTCGGAGAGCCCGGTGACCAACGCGACCGCGACCAGGGCCGCGACAGCGGCGGCGAGCAGCAGTCCACGAGCCTCGACCGCCCGCCTCCACACCAGCTTCATCCGACATCCTCCCCTGGCCCCGGTGGGCCGACGACCAGGTAGACCAGTCAGGGGGCGGGAAAGGTTCGCGCGCGTTACGTGATCGTTATCCGCGCCGCTCGCGCCGATCTGCTTCGCTGATCGTCATGGTGACCGAGATCCTGCTCGTCGCGGTCCTGCTGCTGCTCGCCGGTCAGCTGGCCGCGGGCCGTCGGCCCGGCCCCGAGGAATACCGGCTGGCGGAGATCGAGCGGCGGCTGGACCTGGTGATGAGACATCTGGGCGTGACCGACCCCGGCCGCCAGCTGCCCGAGGTGCACGCGCACCTGGCCCGGGGCGAGAAGATCAAGGCGATCGCGGCGTACCGCCGGGCGACCGGCGCGGACCTGCGCACCGCCAAGGCGGCGGTGGAGGCGCTCGCCGGCCGCTGACCGCTCAGGCGCGCGGCCGGTCCCGGTCCTTGGAGGGCTGCACCCGCTTCGGCTCGCCGGGCATCTTCGGGTATTCCGGTGGGTAGGGCATGTCGCCCTGCCCGGCCGCGGCGTCCCGCTCGGCCCACTCCAGCAACGGGGTGATGTCCCACGGGGCGTCGTCGATGCCGGCGTGCGGGTCGCCTCGCTCGGCGAAGCGGGCCGGGACGCTGCCCAGGTGGAGGTCGTCCGGGTCGACGTCGGGCAGCTCGGCCCACTCGACGGGGGTGGAGACGGTGGCCCGCCCGTTGGCCCGCAGCGAGTAGGCGCAGGCGATGGTGCGGTCGCGGGCCATCTGGTTGAAGTCCACGAAGACCCGGGTGCCCCGCTCCTCCTTCCACCAGGCGGTGGTCACCAGCTCGGGGCGGCGCCGTTCCAGCTCGCGGGCCAGCGCGATGGTGGCGCGGCGCACCTCGACGAACGTCCAGCGCGGCTGGATGCGCAGGTAGACGTGCACGCCCCGGCCGCCGGAGGTCTTCGGCCAGCCGGTCACGCCCAGCTCGTCGAGCAGCCCGTGCAGCTCACCGGCGGCGGTGGCCGCGTGGGTGAAGTCGGTGCCGGGCTGCGGGTCCAGGTCGATGCGCAGCTCGTCGGGACGGTCGACGTCGGCGGCGCGCACCGGCCACGGGTGGAACACCACGGTGCCCATCTGCGCGGCCCAGGCCACGTGCGCCAGGTCGGCGGGGCACAGCTCGGCGGCCTTCCGGCCGCTGGGGAAGCTGATCTCCGCGGTGGACACCCACGGGGGTACGCCCCGGGCCGGCACCCGCTTCTGGAAGAACGCCTCCCCCTCGATGCCCTCCGGAAAGCGCTGCAGGGTGGTGGGCCGGTCGCGCAGGGCCCGCATGATCCCCTCGCCGACCGACAGGTAGTAGTGGAAGACGTCCGCCTTGGTGAAGCCGCGCTGCGGGAAGATCACCCGGTCGGGGCTGCTCAGCCGTACGGTGTGCCCGGCGACCTCGATCTCCTCGACTGCGGCCTTGCTGCCAGCCATTGGGCGACCCTATGCGATGCCACCGACGGCCGACGTACCGTTGACCGGTGAGTCTTTCCGACAATGAACTGCCCCGCACCGAGGACGAGTGGCGGGTCCGGCTGAGCCCGGAGGAGTTCCGGGTGCTCCGCGAGGCCGGCACCGAGCGGCCCTGGACCGGCGAATACGTCGACACGAAGACCCCCGGCGTCTACCACTGCCGGGCCTGCGGAGCCGAGCTGTTCCGCAGTGAGGACAAGTTCGACTCGCACTGCGGCTGGCCGAGCTTCGACGACGCCATCCCCGGTGCGGTCAAGGAGATCCCCGACAACACCCTCGGGATGCGGCGGGTCGAGATCCGCTGCGCCCGCTGCGACAGCCACCTGGGGCACGTCTTCGAGGGCGAGGGCTTCACCCCGAAGGACACCCGGCACTGCGTGAACTCGATCTCGGTCCGGCTGGAGCCGAAGGGCTCCTGAGACGGCCGTTTGCCCGGCCACGCTACTGATGGGGTCATGCCCCATCTCGACGTACGGCGGCTCGCCGCCGTGGACATGTACGGCTCGGTCGGCTCGCCGGTCCGGCGTTGGGTGATCCTGGCGGAGTTCGTGGTCGGCGTGGTGGGCTGCGTCGCGCTCGGACTCTGGGCGGCGCACGGGGGCGGTCCGGTCCGGACCGCCCTCGGCGTCTACCTGGCGCTGGTCGGCCTGAACTACGTGCCGCTGGCGCTGCACGCGGTCACCCTGAGCCGCCGGGGCGCGCTGGCGCGGGAACTGGCCGGCGTCGACGTCCCCGCCGAACTGCGCCACTACACGCCGCGCCAGCTGTGGATCTTCGTCCCGCTGCTGCCGCTCGTGCTCGCGGTCCGGCAGGCCCGCGGCCGCTGACGGCCGGTCAGAGCCGGAGGGTGCCGCCCCGGTCGTCGACGTGGTCGGCGGACTCGTCGTCCAGCCAGACGCCGCCGGTGGCCAGGTAGCGGAAGCGGTACTCCCCCGGGCCGAGCCGCACCGTCACCGTGCGGGTGCCGTCCCGGCGGGCGACCAGCTCGTGCCGGCCGGGCTGCCAGTCGTTGAAGCAGCCCACGACGCTGACCGTGCCGGGCGGGGTGTCCCGGGGCAGGCAGAAGGTGACCCGGGTCTGGTTGCCGAAGAGCCTGTTGCGCTTGATCAAGGGGGTTCCTCCGAGGTTCGAGGCGGTCACCAGGTCTAACGCGCGACACGCCGGGGGCGACTCGCCGTCGAGCCGGATCAGGTTCGCCGGTTTCGGTTGCCGGGACGTGTCCGCTCGCCGACCCTGGGATGACGGGTCCGTTTTCGGGAGGTTTCGTATGGCTACCTGTGAGGTCTGCGGCAACGACTACTGGATGGCGTTCGAGGTGCGCACGGTCAACGGGGCCACGCACACCTTCGACTCCTTCGAGTGCGCCATCCACAAGATGGCGCCGATCTGCGAGCACTGCCAGATCAAGATCGTCGGGCACGGCGTCGAGGTCTCCGGCCGCTTCTTCTGCAGCGCCCACTGCGCCCGCGCGGTCGAGGGCGACCAGGGCGCCGAGATCCGCGACGCGGTCGGCGCCCGCCCCGCGTAAGCGCTCCGGGGGCGGGCCTACCATCGCGGAATGCCTACCGAGTCCCACCTGGCCGCCTTCGCCGAGCTGGACGCGCGCACCTTCCACGACCTGCTGCGGCTGCGCATCGACGTGTTCGTGGTCGAGCAGGCCTGCCCGTACCCGGAGCTGGACGGCCGCGACGTCGAACCCGGCACCCGGCACCTCTGGCTGACCCGGGACGGCGACGTGGTGGCGTACCTGCGGATCCTGGCCGACCCGGGTGGGGTGGCGCGGATCGGCCGGGTGGTGGTGGCGCCGGCGGCCCGCGGCGCGGGCCTGGCCGGCGCGCTCATGACCGAGGCCCTGGCGGTGGTGGGCGACCGCCCGTGCGTGCTGGAGGCGCAGACCCACCTGGTCGGCTTCTACGCCGGCCACGGCTTCACGGTCAGCGGCCCCGGCTACGTCGAGGACGGGATCCCGCACACGCCGATGCGGCGGGAGGGCCGGGCCGCCGCCTGAGCGGACATTGACGGATACCGCTTTCCTGTGGCAGCGTGCCAACGGAGCCGCCACGCGAGCCGCGGGAGGGGGCAACTCCCGCACCGTCCGGGCGTCGTGCAACCGACATCCCCACCCGGAGGCTCACCATGTCCACTCCGCACCGCCGCCGCGTCCCGATCGTGGCGGCGATCCTGAGCGTCTGCGCGGTCGTCGCGGCGCTGCTCACCACCGCCCTGTCCGGCCCGGCCTCGGCGCACGGGTCGGTGGTCGACCCGGCCTCGCGCAACTACGGCTGCTGGCAGCGCTGGGGTAGCGACTTCCAGAACCCGGCGATGGCCACCCAGGACCCGATGTGCTGGCAGGCCTGGCAGGCCGACCCGAACGCCATGTGGAACTGGAACGGCCTGTTCCGGGAGGGCGTCGCCGGCAACCACCAGGCCGCCATCCCGGACGGCCAGCTGTGCAGCGGCGGGCGCACCGCCAGCGGGCGCTACAACGCCCTCGACACGGTCGGCGCCTGGAAGACCTCGCCGGTGACCACCAACTTCCGGATCAAGCTCTACGACCAGGCCAGCCACGGCGCCGACTACATCCGGGTGTACGTGACGAAGCAGGGCTACAACGCGCTCACCACGCCGCTGCGCTGGAGCGACCTGGAGCTGGTCGGCCAGATCGGCAACACCCCGGCCAGCCAGTGGACGCCGGAGACGCAGGGCGTGTCGATCCAGGTGCCGGCGAACGCGCCGGGCCGGACCGGCCGGCACGTCGTCTACACCATCTGGCAGGCCAGCCACCTGGACCAGTCCTACTACCTGTGCAGCGACGTGGACTTCGGCGGCGGCTCGACCACCCCGCCGACGACGCCGCCGCCCACCACCACCCCGCCCACGACGCCGCCCCCGACCACGACCCCGCCGACGACCACCCCGCCCACGACGCCGAACCCGGCCGGCGCCTGCACGGCGACCTACCGGATCACCGGGCAGTGGAGCGGCGGCTTCCAGGCCGAGGTGCAGGTGACCAACGGCGGTTCACCGGTCCGCGGCTGGTCCGTGAGCTGGAACTACGCCAACGGCCAGCAGGTCAGCTCGGCGTGGAACGCCACGGTGAGCACCAACGGGACGCTGGTCACCGCCCGCAACGTCGCCTACAACGGCACCCTCGCCGCGGGAGCGAGCACCACGTTCGGCTTCGTCGGCTCGTCGGGCGCGAGCAACCCGGTGCCCGGGATCGACTCCTGCACCACGGTCGCCTGACCGCCGTCCGGCCGGGGTCGCCGCTCGCGGCCCCGGCCGGGCACGGTCAGACCAGGCAGGTCACGAAGTCGGCGATCGAGCGGCGGCGGCCCGTGTAGAAGGGGATCTCCTCGCGCACGTGCCGGCGGGCCCCGGAGGCGCGCAGGTCCCGCATCAGGTCGACGATCCGGTGCAGCTCGTCGGCCTCGAAGGCGAGCATCCACTCGTAGTCGCCCAGCGCGAACGAGGCGACCGTGTTGGCCCGCACGTCCGGGTAGCCCCGGGCCATCTTGCCGTGCTCGGCCAGCAGCTCGCGCCGCTCGGCGTCGGGCAGCAGGTACCACTCGTACGACCGGACGAATGGGTAGACGCAGAGGTAGGCGCGGGCCTCCTCGTTGGCCAGGAACGCCGGGATGTGGCTCTTGTTGAACTCGGCCGGCCGGTGCAGCGCCATCTGCGACCAGACGGGGGTCAGCGCCCGGCCCAGCGTCGTGCGCCGGAACCGCAGGTAGGCGTCCTGCAGGGCGTCGCTGGAGGACGAGTGCCACCAGATCATCAGGTCCGCGTCGGCCCGCAGGCCCGCCACGTCGTACGTGCCGCGGATGGTCACGTCCTTGCCGGCCAACTCCTCGAAGAGCGACTCGACCTCGGCCACGACGTTCTCGCGCAGCGACGGGAGGGGGCTGGTGGCCCGGTAGACCGACCACATGGTGTAGCGGATGGTGTCGTTGAGCTCCCGCAGCCGGGCCGCGTTGGTCTGCTCCGTCATGCTGCCGATCCTCCCAGTGCAGTGATGATCTCTTCGGCCGCCGTCTCGCCGGAGCGGACGCAGACCGGGATGCCGACGCCGTCGTAGCCGGCCCCGGCCAGGGCCAGCGTCGGCTGGGCGGCCCGCAGGGCCGCCCGGACCGCCGCCACCCGGCCGAGGTGGCCGGGGGTGTACTGCGGCAGGGCGCCGCCCCACCGCTGCACGTGCTGGGCCGCCGGCGCGGGCAGCGGCGTGCCGAGCACCTTCGACAGCTCCCGGTGCACGGTGGCGACCAGGTCCTCGTCGGTGAGCTGGAGCGAGGCCTCCTCGCCGTACCGGCCCACCGAGGCGCGGACCAGGGCGAGCCCGTCCGGCCGGCGCAGGTGCCCCCACTTCGTGGTGAAGAACGTGGACGCCTTGATGAGCAGCCCCTCGGTGGCGGGCACCAGGAAGCCGGACAGCTCGGGCAGCTCCGGCTCGGGCAGGGCCATGGTGACCAGCGCGACGCTGGCGTAGTCCAGCCCGCCGACGGTCGCCGCGACCTCCGGGGCCGGGCCGGCGAGCAGCCGGGCGGCGGGGCGGGCCGGCACGGCGAGCAGCACGGCGTCGGCCTCGACGACCTCCGCGTCGCGGGTGGGGCCGACGGTGAGGCGCCAGCCGGTCGGGGTGCGGTGCAGCTCGCGCACGGCGGCGTCCCGGCGGATCGTCGCCCCGCTCTCCCGCGCCGCCGCGTCGACCAGCGTGCTCAGCCCGCCGGCCAGGGTGCCGAAGACCGGGGCACCGGGGGCGCGGGGCGCGGCGGCCTGCGCGGCGCGGACGGCACCGACCAGGGTGTGCTCGACCCGGGCCGCGCGGGCCAGCGCCGGCATGGTGGTGACCAGCGACAGGTCGTCGGCCCGGCCGGCGTAGACGCCGCCGAGCATGGGGTCGACCAGCCGGTCCACCACCTCGTCGCCGAACCGGTCGCGGACCAGCGCGCCGACCGACACGTCGGCGTCCGGCGGGAGCAGCGGCGCGCCGCCGTCCCGGTCGGCCGCCGCGGCCGGCCGCGCCACGGCCGCCACCCGGTCCAGATCCCCGGGTACGCCCACCAGGGTGCCGCCCGGGACCGGGCGCAGCCCGCCGTCGACCAGCAGAGCCGCCTGCCCGACGGTGGGGTGGACGATCGCGCCGGCCAGGCCGAGCCGGCGGACCAGGGTCACCACGGCCGACTCCCCGCCGGCCGGGTCGCGCATCAGGAACGACTCGGCGCCGAACTCGACCGGCCCGCCGGCCAGCTCACCGGTGCGCAGCTTGCCGCCGAGGCGGCCGGACTGCTCGTACACGGTGATCTCGGTGCCGGCGGGGGCGCGGTCGCGCAACCGGACGGCGGCGGCCAGCCCGGTGATCCCGCCACCGACGATCGCCACCCGCCACGGTCGCGCCATGGTCGTCCCCTCCCTACGCGGCCGGCCGCGCGGACAGCTCGTGCACCAGCGCGACCACCCGGGTCAGCACGTCGGGGTCGGTCTCCGGCAGCACGCCGTGACCGAGGTTGAACACGTGGCCGGGGGCGGCCCGCCCCTCGTCGAGGATCCGGCGCACCTCGGCCTCCACCACCGGCCACGGTGCGAGCAGCACGGCCGGGTCGAGGTTGCCCTGCACGGCCCGGTCCGGGCCGATCCGGCGGGTCGCCACGTCCAGCGGCGTACGCCAGTCCACGCCGACCACGTCGGCGCCGGCCTCGCCCATCGCGCCGAGCAGCTCCGCCGTGCCCACCCCGAAGTGGATGCGGGGCACGCCCGCGTCGGCCAGGCCGGCGAGCACGTACGCCGAGTGCGGCAGCACGTAGCGGCGGTAGTCCGCCTCGGAGAGCGCCCCGGCCCAGGAGTCGAAGAGCTGCACCGCGGAGACCCCGGCGTCGACCTGCACCCGCAGGAACGCCAGCGTCACCTCGGCGAGCCGATCGCAGAGCGCGTGCCACAGCCCCGGGTCGCCGTACATCAGCGCCTTGGTCTTCGCGTGGGTCCGCGACGGGCCGCCCTCGACCAGGTAGCTGGCCAGGGTGAACGGCGCGCCCGCGAAGCCGATCAGCGGGGTGTCGCCCAGCTCGGCGACGAGCAGCCGCACGGCCTCGTCCACGTACGACACCTCGTCGCGGCCGATCGGGTTGATCCGCTCGACGTCGGCGGCGGTGCGGACCGGTTCGGCCACCACCGGGCCGGTGCCGGGCACGATGTCCAGGTCGACCCCGGCGGCGGCCACCGGCACCACGATGTCGCTGAAGAGGATGGCCGCGTCGACGCCGTGCCGGCGGACCGGCTGGAGGGTGATCTCCCGGACCAGCTCGGGGCGGCGGCAGGAGTCCAGCATCGGCACGTTGGCCCGGATGTCGCGGTACTCCGGCAGCGACCGGCCGGCCTGGCGCATGAACCAGACCGGGGTGTGCGGGCCCGGCTCGCGCCGGCAGGCGCGGACGAAGGGCGAGTCGGCCGGCCCGCCGCGGCGGGATTCTCCGTCTCGGGCGGCAGTGCCCGTGGTGTCGGTGGTCATCGCGGCAATCGTGCCACGCGCCCGGACACCCCCCGCCACCACCGCCGCCTTTTGTGACGTGAAAGGAAGAGGCCCTTGGTGACGCCTGCGGCAGCGACGTGTCCCCTTCTCACGCGATCCCGGCGCAAGATCGGGATGACCGCCCGGCGTGCCGTCACACGGGGCGGCGCGGGGCGGCATAGGCTGCCGTCATGGCCCCCCCGATCGCGCTCCCGGAAGTCTTCGCCCGCGCGGTCGCGGGGCTGCGATCGGTGACATGCCGCCCGGAGATCGTGCTCGAGGAGGTCGGCGCCCCGCAGCGCCTGGCCCCCTACGCGTTCGCGCTCTCCGCCGGCGTGCTGCGCGACGGCGACGAGGTGGCCACCGGACGGCTCATCCTGCTGCACGACCCGGCCGGGCACGAGGCGTGGCAGGGCACCCTGCGGCTGGTCACCTACGTGACCGCCGAGCTGGAGGTCGACCTGGCCAGCGACCCGCTGCTGCCCGGCGTGGGCTGGACCTGGCTGACCGACGCCCTCGACGCGCAGGAGGCGCGTTACCGGGCCATCGGCGGCACCGTCACCCAGACGCTCTCCACCCGGTTCGGCGAGCTGGCCGGGCCGCCCGCCGCGGGCGACATCGAGATCCGCGCCTCCTGGACGCCGCTCGGCGCCGACCTGGCCCCGCACCTGCTCGGCTGGTGCACCCTGCTCGCCTCGACGGCCGGCCTCCCCCCACCCGGCGTCACGGCGCTCCACACCCGCCGCCCCGCCGGCGCCGCCTGACCCCGCGCCCGCCGCGATCGTCGTGCCCGGGCACGACGAGGGCCGCCCCGACCGGTCGGAGCGGCCCGTCGTGAACCCCGGTCAGAGGTAGTTCTCGGCCTCGTCGCAGACCTTGTCCAACCCCTTGTTGGCGGCGTCGAAGGCCGCCTTGTCACCCCGGGACGCCGCCGCGATGGCCGCGGTCAGCTTGTCCAGGCAGTTCCCGATGACCTTCTTCTGGCGGGCCTGCTCGTCCCGGTCGTTCTTGGTGCCGGTCAGGTCCTGCTCGGTGTCGGCGAGCCGGTCGCGGACCGTCTGGAGGTCACCCTTGAGCTTGTCGATCTCCTGCCGGTTCGCGGTGATCGTGCCGTCCCGCTGGCTGACCTGCTGCTCGGCCTTGTGCAGCTTGCCGTTGGTGGTGACGTAGAGGCCGGTCATCACGCCGCCGAGGACCAGGAGCAGCCCGGCGACGATGCCCAGGATCAGGGCGGCCCGCCCCTTGCCGCCACCCGCCGCGGGCGCCCCGTAGGGCGGCGCCGAGCCGGGCGGGGCCGACATGGGGTAACCCGGCGGGGCGGACATGGGCTGCGGGTAGCCGGGCGGGGCCGACATCCGCTGCGGGTAGCCGGGTGCCGAGCCGGCGCCGGAGACCGGCGGGACGGAGGTCGGCGGGGCGGACATGGGCTGCGGGTAGCCCGGCGGGGCCGACATCGGCTGCGGGTAGCCGGGTGCCGAGCCGGCGCCGGAGACCGGCGGGACGGAGGTCGGCGGGGCCGACATGGGCTGCGGGTGGCCCGGCGCGGAGAACGGGGCGCCCGGCGGCCGGACCGGGGCGGCGCCCGGCGCGTACTGCCCGGGCACCGGGGCGGTGGGCTGCGGCAGGGTGGGTTCGGGCTGGGCCGCCTCGTGCTGCGGGGGCTCCGGCTGCGCCCCGTACGGGCTGCCGTAGACGGTGCCCCCCGGCGGCTGGGGCGGGTAGCCGCCCGCTCCGGTCGGTGGCTGGGACATGGTTCTTCCTCCAGGTTTGCTGGTCCCCCGCGGGGTGGCCCGTAGGGCCGGGGTCTGCGGTCGGCGTGGTCGGGGCCACGCCTCGACGGTGCGGTACGCGGTCAAGCCGCCGGCGGCGCGCCGGTCAGCAGAGCTTGAACCGGTCGCACGCGGTCTTGATCGGCACCGCCAGGCCGATGCCCTCGGCGTCCCGGGCCTTGGCGGTGGCGATCCCCACGACCTCCTTCGAGCCGTTGATCACCGGCCCGCCGGAGTTGCCGGGGTTGATCGGCGCGTCGAACTGGATCACCGGACCGGAGCCGCCCTCGTCCTTGCGGAACGCGCTCACCACGCCGGTGGTCACACTGTCCTGGAGGCCGAGCGGTGCGCCGACCACCACGATCTGCTGCCCGGACTTGACCGGGGTACGCGCCGCCACCAGGCCGGTGAACTTCGCGGTGGTGCGCAGGTGGGCGAGGTCCTTGTCCTTGTCGACCTCGACGATGGTCGCCTCGAACCGCTGGTCGGTGCGCTCCAGGAAGACCTTGCGGTCGCCCGCGGTGAACACCGCCTCCACCACGTGGAAGTTGGTGAGCAGCGTGGTGCCGCCGCCGGAGGGAGCCTTGCCGATGGCGAAGGCCGTGCCGGTGAACTGGCCGGCCCGGACCCGGAACACGCTGGGCAGCACCGCGCTCGCCACGGCCTCCGGGTTGAACGCCGACCCGGCCTGCTTCTCCAGGACGCCCGCCCGCTCCTCCAGGCCGTCGAGCCGGCCGGCGGCCGCGCCCTGCGCCTCGGCCAGCCGCCGGTCGGTGGCGGCGAGCCGGTCGTCCAGCCGGTGGATCTGGTACGCCTGCAGGCCCGCCACCAGCGCCAGGATCCCGGCCAGGACGAGCGCCACCACCGGCAGCCGCCGCCCCTGCCCGGACCGCTCGGGCTGCCCGGCGGGCGGCACCGGCAGCGGCCCGCCGGAAGCCTGCCCGGGGTACGCCGGGCCGGACGTGGGCTGACCCGGGTACGCCGGACCGGACGTGGGCTGCCCGGGGTACGCCGGGCCGGACGTGGGCCGACCCGGGTAGGCCGGGCCGGACGTGGGCTGGCCGGGGTAGGCCGGGCCGGACGCCGGGGCCGGTTGTGCGGCGACGTCGGGCTGGCCGGCGAACTGCGCCGGAACGGCGCCCGGCGGTGCGGGCGGCCAGCCGCCGGGGGTGCGCGGAGTCGGTGCGGCCGGGCCGCCCCACTGGCCGCTGTTCGGCGCCGCCGACCACGTGGCCCCGGCACCCGGCTGGCCGGCGCCCGGCGCGCCGGGCGCCGCGCCGAAGCCAGGGGACGCGGAGCCGGAGGCCGCGGGTGCGGAGGCTGCGGGTGCGGGCGCGGAGCCGAAACCGGCGGGCGCGGGACCGGAGGCGGCCGGCGGGGAGCCGAAGCCCGCGCCGGGGGCGGCGGGCGGGGAGCCGTAGGCCGCCCCGGGCCCGGTCGGCGGGAAGCCGTCGGCGGGCGCGCCCGGGAGGCCCGGGGTCGGCGCGGCGGGGTGCCCGGTCGGCTGGCCGGGAACGGTGGCGTGGCCGGTCGGTGGGACGATGCGCGGCGGCAGCGGCCCCGGCCGGTCGGTCCCGGCCCGCTCCGGGGCTGCGGTCTCGTCGCCCCGCGCCGGCACGCCGTCCCCGGCCCCGTAGACGCCCGTCATGATCGCCCTGTCCTCCCCCGTGGCCGCACCGCCGCCCGGCAACCCCTCGCGGCCCGCGGCTCGATGGACCGTACCTGCGTGAACGGGGTTTGTCTCCCCCGGTGTCCGACCCTGCCACCCCGGCGCAACCCGACCCGGTCACGACACCTGTGGGACATCCCCCCGACACGCGCCCGACCGGCTGCGCACACCGGATCGCCCGGCGCACTAGGGTTGTCAGGTGACCGACGAACCACCCCTGCGCCGTCGGGCCGCCGAAAGCCGTACGGAAGAGGCGTCGCCGCATCCGTCCTCGGCCACGCCGGAGCCGGCGGACGCGGGGACCGAACCCATCGCCGGCGGGCCCGTCCCGCTGACCGCCCCGCGCGAGGGCACGCCCGCGCCGGTGGCCACTCCGAGCGAGCTCGACGAGGTCGTGGCCCGCTTCGCGGCCGGCACCGGCCCGGTGGCCCTGGACGCCGAGCGCGCCTCCGGCTACCGCTACAGCCAGCGCGCCTACCTGGTGCAGCTGCGCCGGGCGGGCTCCGGCACGGCGTTGATCGACCCGCTGCCGCTGCCCGACCTGACCCCCCTCGACGGTGTGATCGCCGGGGCGGAGTGGGTGCTGCACGCCGCCAGTCAGGATCTCGCCTGCCTCGCCGAGCTGGGCCTGCGCCCGCGCCGGCTGTTCGACACCGAGCTGGCCGCCCGGCTGGCCGGCTTCGAGCGGGTGGGTCTGGCCGCGCTGACCGAGCAGGTGCTCGGCTACAGCCTGGAGAAGCACCACTCCGCGGCGGACTGGTCGAGCCGGCCGCTGCCGGAGTCCTGGCTGACCTACGCGGCACTGGACGTGGAGCTGCTGGTCGACCTGCGCGACGCGCTCGACGAGGAGTTGACCAAGCAGGGCAAGTCGGGGTGGGCTGCGGAGGAGTTCGCCGCGCTGGTGCGCAACGGCGCCCGCCCGCCCCGGGTGCGCGCCGAGCCGTGGCGCCGCACCTCGGGCATCCACCGGGTGCGTGGCGCGCGGGCCCAGGCCCGGGTGCGCTCGCTCTGGTACGCGCGGGACCAGATCGCCGCACGGCGGGACGCCGCACCGGGCCGGGTGCTGCCCGACTCGGCCATCGTGGCGGCCGCGGAGCTGGACCCGAAGGACGAGAAGACCCTGCTGACCCTTCCCGGTTTCGGTGGCCGTTCGGTGCGCCGGCTGGCGCGTACCTGGCTGGCGGCCCTGGACGACGCGCGTCAGCTGCCGGACGACGCCCTGCCGGTGAACCCGGTGGTGGAGGGTCCGCCGCCGCCGCACCGGTGGGCGGAGCGGGATCCGGTGGCGGCCGGCCGGCTGGCCCGCTGCCGGGAGGTGGTGGTCGGCACGGCCGGTGCCCACAACCTGCCGCCGGAGAACCTGATCGCCCCGGACTTCATCCGCCGCCTGGCCTGGCAGCCCCCCGAGGAGATCACCGACGACACGGTCGCGGAGACCCTGCGCACCTTCGGCGCCCGCGAATGGCAGATCACCCTCCTCCTCCCCGCCCTGACCGAGGCCCTCCACCTCCCGACCTCCTGACGCCCGACCCCAGCGTCGATCATGAAGTTGGCGGCAGTTTCGGAGATCGACATCGCCGCCAACTTCATGATCGACCGGGCGGGTGCGCTCGCGGGGTGTGTGGGGTTGACCACACGGGGGGTGGTGTCGGCGGTGGTTACTGGCGAGTAGCATCCGGGGAAACGCCAGTGCCGGCTAGGAGGCTCCAAGTGCCCCGTGAAGTTCGCGATGTCGTCTTCGTCGACGGCGTCCGCACCCCGTTCGGCAAGGCGGGTGGCATGTACGCCAACACCCGCGCCGACGACCTGGTGATCCGCTGCATCCGCGAGCTGATGCGGCGCAACCCGCAGCTGCCGCCGGAGAAGGTGGAGGAGGTCGCCATCGCGGCCACCACCCAGATCGGCGACCAGGGCCTGACCATCGGCCGCACCGCCGCCCTGCTGGCCGGCCTGCCCAAGACGGTGCCCGGCTTCGCCATCGACCGCATGTGCGCCGGCGCGATGACCGCCGTCACCACCGTGGCCAGCGGCATCGCCGTGGGCGCGTACGACGTGGCCATCGCCGGCGGTGTCGAGCACATGGGCCGGCACCCGATGGGCGAGGGCGTCGACCCCAACCCGCGGATCATCGCGGAGAAGCTGGTCGACCCGTCCGCGCTGGTCATGGGCGCCACCGCGGAGAACCTGCACGACCGGGTCCCGCACATCACCAAGGAGCGCACCGACGCGTTCGCGCTCGCCTCGCAGCAGAAGACCGCCAAGGCGTACGCCAACGGCAAGCTCCAGGGCGACCTGGTGCCGGTGGCGATCCGCGACCCGGAGGCCGGCTGGGGCCTGGCCACCACCGACGAGGCTCCCCGGGAGACCTCGCTGGAGAAGCTCGCCACCCTCAAGACCCCGTTCCGCCCGCACGGCAAGGTCACCGCGGGCAACGCGGCCGGCCTGAACGACGGCGCCACCGCGGCCCTGCTCGTCGCCGAGGAGACCGCCCGCGAGCTGGGCCTGCCGATCGGCATGCGGCTGGTGTCGTACGGCTTCGTCGGCGTCGAGCCCGAGGTCATGGGCGTCGGCCCGATCCCGTCGACCGAGAAGGCGCTGCGCATCGCCGGCCTGAGCATCGACGACATCGGCCTGTTCGAGCTGAACGAGGCCTTCGCGGTGCAGGTGCTCGCCTTCCTCGACCACTTCGGCATCGCCGACGACGACCCGCGGGTCAACCCGTGGGGCGGTGCGATCGCCATCGGTCACCCGCTCGCCTCCTCCGGCGTCCGGCTGATGACCCAGCTCGCCCGGCAGTTCGCCGAGCACCCCGAGGTCCGCTACGGCCTCACCGCCATGTGCATCGGCATCGGCATGGGCGGCACCGTCATCTGGGAGAACCCGCACTGGGAGGGTGGAGACAAGTGAGCCTCGCCGCACCGAACGAGGTCGTCACCAAGGCGCTGCTGCGCCAGGTGAACGTACCGGGGCTGGACCGTCCCGCCGCCCTCATCACCCTGGACAACGGCTTCGACCACACCAAGCCGAACAGCTTCGGCCCGGGCGGCCTGACCAGCCTGGACGAGGCGATCACCGCCGCCCTGGCGGCGGACCCCGCGTTCATCGCGGTCACCGGCAAGCCGTACATCTTCTGCGTCGGCGCGGACATCACCAGCCTGCCGGCGCTGGAGAACCGCGAGCAGGCGCTGGAGGTCGGCCGGCTCGGCCACCGGGTCTTCGCCCGGCTCAAGGACAGCACCGTCCCCACCTTCGCCTTCGTGAACGGCGCGGCGATGGGCGGCGGCCTGGAGCTGGCCCTGCACTGCCACTACCGGACCCTGTCGGCGGGCGCGGCGGCCCTGGCGCTGCCCGAGGTCTCGCTCGGTCTGGTCCCCGGCTGGGGCGGCACCCAGCTCCTGCCGAACCTGATCGGCATCCCGGCCGCGACGCAGGTGATCCTGCAGAACCCGCTGATGCAGAACAAGATGCTCAAGCCGAAGCAGGCGGCGGAGATGGGCATCGCCGACGTGCTGCTGGAGCCGGCCGACTTCCTGGAGCGGTCGCTGGAGTGGGCCGCCGGCGTCGTCCGGGGCGAGGTCACCGTGACCCGTCCCGAGGTCGACAAGGACATGTGGGCGGGCGTGCTCTACTTCGCCCGGCAGACCCTGGACCAGCGGCTCCACGGCGCGGTCCCGGCCGCGTACAAGGCGCTGGACCTGCTGGAGACCGCGAAGGACGCCGACTTCGCGGCCGGCACCGCGGCCGAGGACGAGGCGCTGGCCGACCTGGTCTTCTCCGAGGAGCTGCGCAGCGGCCTGTACGCCTTCGACCTGGTGCAGCGGCGGGCCAAGCGGCCGGCCGGCGCGCCGGACAAGGGCCTGGCCCGGCCGGTCACCAAGGTGGGCATCGTGGGCGCCGGCCTGATGGCCAGCCAGCTCGCCCTGCTCTTCGCCCGCCGCCTCCAGGTGCCGGTCGTCATGACCGACCTGGACCAGTCCCGGGTGGACAAGGGCGTCGGCTACGTGCACACCCAGATCGAGAAGGCCGTCACCAAGGGCCGGATGGACAAGGGCACCGCGGCCAAGCTGTACGGGCTGGTCAGCGGCTCGGTCGACAAGTCCGTCTTCGCCGACGCCGACTTCGTCATCGAGGCGGTGTTCGAGGACCTCAACGTCAAGAAGCAGGTCTGGGCCGAGCTGGAGAAGATCGTCAAGCCGGAGGCGGTGCTCGCCACCAACACCTCCAGCCTGTCGATCACCGAGATGGCCGCCGACCTGGAGCACCCGGAGCGGGTGGTCGGCTTCCACTTCTTCAACCCGGTCGCCGTGCTGCCGCTGCTGGAGATCGTCCGCGGCGAGCGGACCGACGACGTCACCCTCGCGACCGCGTTCGCGGTCGGCAAGCAGCTGAAGAAGTCCAGCGTGCTGGTCAAGGACGCCCCGGCGTTCGTGGTCAACCGGCTGCTGACCCGCTTCCTCGGCACCGTCTTCGCCGCCGTCGACCAGGGCACCCCGCTGGACGTGGCGAACAGCGCGCTGGACCCGCTGGGCCTGCCGATGCGCCCGCTCGCCCTGCTCCAGCTGGTCGGCCCGGCCGTGGCCTACCACGTGGGCGGCACCCTGCACACCGCGTTCCCGGACCGTTTCGGCGTCAGCGAGAACCTCAAGCGGATCGCCGACTCGGGCCAGCCGATCGTGGTCGACGACCAGGTCAACGAGGAGGTCGCCAAGCTGCTCGTGGTCGGCGATCAGCCGCTCACCGCCGAGCAGGTCCGGCAGAACGCGCTGGACGCGCTCGCCGAGGAGATCCGGCTGATGCTCGACGAGGGCGTCGTCTCCGAGGCGCAGGACATCGACCTGTGCATGATTCTCGGCGCCGGCTGGCCGTTCCACCTGGGCGGCGTCACGCCGTACCTGGACCGGACCGGCACCGCCGAGCGGGTCACCGGCCGGCGTTTCCTCCCGCGCGGGGTCGCCAGCCTGCGCGGCTGATCCCCACCGCCGCTCCCCCACGATCGCGGTGGCCGACCGTCCCCCCGGGACGGTCCGGCCACCGCGATCGGTCGTTTCCGGATCGGAAACCGGCCACCGGCCGGACACCCCGCGGACACCGGGCGGCCGGCGCGGTCACGACCCGGTTCCGGTTTCGTCACGTCGTCGGTGGCCGGACGGTGCGCTGTCGGTGCGGCTGGCTACGATCACGCGTCCGCACTTCTCAGCAGGAGCTGCCAAAACATGTCCCAGCCGCCGTCCAATCCCTACCCCGGTTCCTACCCCCCGCCCCCGCAGCAGCCCGGCGGCTACCAGCCGCCGCCGCAGCAGCAGCCCCAGTACGGCGGCGGTTACCCGCCGGCTCCCCAGCAGCAGCCCCAGTACGGCGGCGGCTACCCGGAGAGCGGCCAGCCCGGCCAGCAGTACGGCGGCTACCCGGAGGCCGGTCAGCCCGGCTACGGCGCCCCGGCCCCGCTGCCGCCGAAGAAGAAGTCGAGCGTCGGCAAGATCCTGCTCATCGTGCTGGCCGTCGTGCTGGTGCTGTGCGTGGGCGGCGGCGTCGCCATCTGGTTCGCCGCCAAGGACGAGGTCGGTGAGGTCGTCCAGGCGACCAAGACCCGCCTGGTCGAGCCCCCCACGCTGGCCGGTCGGGCCAAGGTGAACGACCCGGCTCTCCAGACGGCCGCCACCCAGATGAAGTCCGAGATCGCCAAGGACGTCCCGAACGCCACCAGCACGGCCGGCGCGTTCTACGGCGATCCGAAGAAGAAGGACCTGGTCATGATCGCCGGCGCGTCCGGTGTCATTGCCGACCCGCAGAAGGAGATGGCGGACGCCACCACGGCGATCACGCCGCAGCTCGGCACCAAGGAGTTCAAGACGGTCGACGCCGGCCCGTTGGGCGGCGAGGCCAAGTGTGGCGACGGCACGGCCGAGGGCGTCCCGGTGGCCGTGTGCCTCTGGGTCGACAAGGGCAGCCTGGGCATGGTGGTGGTCTACTTCAAGTCCGCGACCGAGATCCAGCAGGAGTTCGTGACCATGCGCGGCGAGATCGAGAAGCGGGACTAGTCCCCGCCGACCCGGTGCACCGGGCCCCCGCCGGCCGGCGGGGGCCCGGTTTCCGTTTCACCGGTCAGGCCGAGGCGGCCCGCTCGGCGGGGCTGCGGCAGACGCAGAACTCGTTGCCCTCGGGGTCGGCGAGGACCACCCAGCCGGTGCCGTCCGGCCGGCGCCGGTCGTCGACCAGGGTGGCCCCGAGGTCGCGCAGGCGGGCCACCTCCTCGTCCCGGGTTCCCTCGGCCGCGTGCACGTCGAGGTGGAACGCGCCCTTGCCGTGCCGCTCGCCCACGGAGACGAAGAGCAGGTCGGGGCCGTGGCCGTCGGGGGCGGCGAGGACCGCCTCCGGGTCGCCCGGGTGGTCGTCGTCGTTCAGCTTCCGGTCGAGCGCCCGCGCCCACCAGCTGGCCAGGACGTACGGGTCGTCGCTCTCGACGGTGACGCAGTGGATCTGTGCACTCACGGTGCTTCCTCCTGGATCGGAGTGCGCCCCGCCGGAGTGAGGACGGTCAGCGGGGACTGCGGGGCGCGGGACTGTTCATGGTGGACATCGGCCGCACCCCCTTCCACACCTCGGCTGACGCCGCTGATCATGTCATCACCCGGCGGCGGGGACAAGGCCGGCCCGGCCCCGCGTGGCGGGGCCGGGCCGGATGGGGGGCCCGGGGTCACGGGCCGACGAAGACCGCCTTCGCCCGCCAGTCGACGCCGTCCACGGCCGGGCCGCTGCGCACGGTGAACGCCGCGGCCGGCGCACCGTCCGCCCAGTCGGTGGCCGACAGCTCGCCGGTGCCGCGGTTGACCTTGTAGAGGGTGCCGCCGGCCAGGAAGACCGAGCCGGCGTCGGCGAAGCCGCTCGCCCCGGTGACGGTGAACTTCTCCGCGCCCACCACGCCGCTGTCCGGGGTGAACCAGCGCCAGAACAGGCCGCCCTGCCCGGCGAGGGTGTAGTAGAGCCGGCCGCCGCTGTAGAACATGCCGGTGACGTTGGGGATCTCGGGATAGAAGTTGCTGGTCACCCCGGCGTACGTCTGACCGGCCGGGCCGGAGTCCGTCTCCACCGCGTCCCAGTAGGCGTCGTGGTACGGGTCGACGGCCGACGCGGCGCCGAAGGTGGACCCGTCGAAGGTGCGCCGCCACAGCGACCCGTTCATCCCGTAGAAGAGCGTGCCGCCGACCCAGAACGCACCCCGCGCGGTGGACCAGGCGGTGCCGTCCGGCACGGCCACCGGGGCGGCCGCGCCGACCGTGGCGACCCCGTCGTACGACCGGAGCTGCACCTCGTTGCCGGTGCCGGCGGGCGGGGCGCCGGTCTTGACGATCTCGATGCCGTCGACCAGCGGGTTCTCCACCACGTGCTGGAAGTCGACGCCGACCGAGCCGTCGCTGACCACGGTGAACGCCCGCATGGTGCCCACGTTGTGGCCCACCGCGGCGGACAGGTCGAGGTCGTCCAGGACGGTCGCGCCCTCCACGGCGACGTCGAAGACCCGGGAGCCGGGGGCGGCCGTGCCGTCGTACCGGTTGGCCAGGTAGAGCCGGACCTGCACCTCGGTGCCCGTGGGCACCGGGAACTGCCAGCTCATCTCCGCGTCGCCGGCCGGGTCCCAGCGTTCGTCGCTGTAGAGCGCGGCGGGGGTGCCGGCCGGCACGGTGGCGTCGACGCCGCCGACCGGCGCGAAGCCGGCGGTGCTGCTGCCGGCGTTGTGGTACGGGCTGGGGCTGCCGCCGTCGTCGGCCGCCCAGTCCGGTCCGGTGTCCGTCGAGGCGACGAGGGGACCACCCGCGTTGACCCGGTACAGCACGTTCGTCGGCGCCGGGACCCCGGCCTGGTACACGTTCCCGGGGAGGGTGGCCGTGGTGGTCGGGTGCGGCGCCGCGCCGCCGGTCAGCGGGAAGAACGCGATCCGCTCCCGCCGGTACTGGAAGTTGCCGATCCACGAGGTGTCCGAGCCGACCCAGAGGCCGGCCGGGGTGACCAGAATCTCGGAGGCGCCGATGCCGCGCGGGTGCCGGCCGGGGTTCCAGGACAGCGGCAGCCCGGTGCGCGGGTCGAGGGCCGCGATGCTGGGCCGGCCCACGGCGCCGGCCTGGGCGGAGTCGCCGCCGAAGCTGTTGTTCAACCAGCGGAAGTGGCCGCCGACGTAGACCGCCTGCTCGCTGATGCCGACGGAGAGGTAGGTGTCGCCGCCGGTGTAGTCGACCCAGGTGGGCTGGAGGTCCGTGCCGGTGGCGCCGGCCTCCCAGCGGGCGGCGGCGTCGCAGAGCGTGCCGCCGTTGGGCGCGCCGGTGGTCACCACCACGAAGTAGCTGCCGTCCGGGGCGAACGCGAGGTCCCGCATGTACGAGTCGAACGCCCACCAGGCGCAGCGCGGGGTGTACCGGCTGGTGTTCCAGTCGGCCACGGTGGCCGCCGTGGCGCCGAGGTCCAGCTTGACGATCTGGTCGTGCAGCACCCCGTCGGCCTTCTTGAAGTTGCCGATCACCACGAGCTTCGTGCCGTCCGGTGAGACGGCCAGCTTCTCGGCCCCGACGCCGGCGTTGGAGCCGCTGACCCCGTCGTAGTTGTGGTGCTCGGTGAGCGTCGTGGTGAGGTAGCCGTCCACCGCGCCGGTGCTCGCGTTGAGCGAGGCGAGGCCGCCGCGCGGGTTGGGGTTGCCGGCCGTGGTGAAGATGCCGCCCACCAGCAGCCGCCCGCCGACCAGGGCGATGTCGTTGACCAGCCCGTTGAACGCCGGCCCGGCGAAGCTGGTGACCACCGCGCCGGTGGCGACGTTGAGCAGGGCCACCTTGCGCCGGGTCACCCCGTTGACGGTGTTGAACTTGCCGGCGACGAAGACCGTCCCGGCGGTGGGCCCGGCGACCACCGCGTACACCTCGTTGTCGACGGTCGGCGCGAAGGCCGTGTCCACCGTGCCGGTGGCCTTGTCGAAGGCGAGCAGGTAGTTGCGGGTGATGTCGGCGTCGGACCCGCGGTTCTGCACCCGGGTGAACGAGCCGGCCACGATGATCTTGGAGCCGGCGTCGTGGATGGCGTCGACCGTGCCGTCCATGATGTCCGGCGAGGCGGTGGAGGGCGTCGCTCTGACCAGCGTGGTGTGGCCGGGCGCGGCGGCGGCGGGACCGGCCGGAGCCAGTCCGGCGGCGGTGAGCGCGACGGCGGCGAGGGCCACGAGCACACGGCGCGTGAGGGCCGAGGGTGGGGTCACTGGCAGCTCCGGAGACTGGTGTGGACAGGCGTGAGGCAGCACTCACCCTGGGCCACCCGCCACGCGCCGTCCAGCACCGGCCACGCTTTCTGCCCGACCACCGCGCCGCTCCCGCCCGACCACCCGGCGCGACCGTCGGGACAGCCGGGCCGCCCGCACGAACAGGTGGCCGCGGATGGTGGTTCGGCGGGCGGCGGCCGTCAGGTCGGCGGTCCGGCGCGTACCGTCGGTCGGCCGCGCGGGCGCCGATCGGCTCCTAGGTGGCCGCGGGCGCGTCGGCCGACGGGAGGGTGACGGTCACCTCCAGGCCGCCGCCCGGCTGGGCGACCGCCTTCACCGTGCCGCCGTGCGCGTCGCAGACGGCGCGCACGATGGACAGTCCGAGGCCCGAGCCGCGGGCGCCGGTGCGCTCCTGCCCGCCGCGCCGGAACGGCTCGAACAGCCCCGGCACGTCGGCGGGGGCGACCTCGAAGCCGGTGTTGCCGACCACGAGCCAGGACCGCTGCCCGTCGGTGCCGGTGCGCACCCAGAGCCGGCCGTGCAGGTGGTTGTAGCGGACCGCGTTCTCCACGAGGTTGCCGGCGAGCCGGTCGAGCAGGCCCGGGTCGCCGACCACCGGCGCGGCCCGCAGCGAGGTGTGCACCTTGAGGCCGATCCGCTCCACCTCGCGGGCCATCGCGGAGAGCGCGTTGGCGGTGCCCACGGCGAGGTCGAACTCGCTGCGCCGGGCCAGCCGGCCGCCCGTCTGCGCCTCGCTGCGGGCCAGCACCAGCAGCGCGTCGACCAGCCCGTTGGCGCGTTCCGAGGCGTCCCGCACCACGCTGGCCATCCGGCGGTACTCGGCGAGATCCGCCTCGTCGTCGCTGAGCGTCACGTCGATCTCGGTGCGCATCACCGCGAGCGGGGTCCGCAGCTCGTGCGAGGCGTTGGCCACGAACCGCTTCTGCGCCTCGAACGCGGCGCCGATCCGGTCCAGCATGGCGTCGAAGGTCTCGGCCAGCTCGGCCACCTCGTCGTTCGCGCCGGACCAGCCGATCCGCTCGTCGAGGGTGGTCTCGCCGAGCCGGCGCGCGGTGGCGGTGACCTGGTGCAGCGGGCGCAGCGCCCGGCCGGCCACCGCGTACGCGCCGGCGATCCCGACCATGCCGATCGCCACCAGCGCCACCAGGGCCTTGACCAGCAGCTCGCGGGACGCGGCGTCGACCAGTTCCCGCTGCCAGTGCCCGGCGTCGAGGGTGCGGCCGTCGGCGAGCACCACCGTGGTGCCGGGCAACAGCTCGTCGGTGGGGCGCAGCGCGTCCCGGACCAGCAGCCAGGCCAGCAGCACCAGGACCGCGCCGGCCCCGACCAGCAGCACCCCGTTGAGCAGGGTGAGCCGCAGTCGCAGGGTGGGCCGCGGCCGGGACCGGGCCGTCATGAGCTGGCCTCGCCGATCCGGTAGCCCGCGCCGACCACCGTGTCGATCAACGGCGGGTCGCCGAGCTTCTTGCGCAGTGTCATCACGGTGACCCGGACGATGGTGGTGAACGGGTCGGTGTTCGCATCCCAGACCCGCTCCAGCAGTTCCTCGCTGGAGACCACCGCGCCGCGCGCCTTGAGCAGCTCGGCCAGCACGCCGAACTCCTTGTTGGTCAGGTCGACCGGCTCGCCGCCGCGGGTGACCACCCGTCGGGCCGGGTCGAGCACCAGGTCGGCCACCTCCAGCACCGGCGGGGCGGCCGGGGTGGCCCGCCGCCCCAGCGCCTGCACCCGGGCGACCAGCTCGTCGAAGGCGAACGGCTTGGGCAGGTAGTCGTCGGCGCCGAGCCGCAACCCCTCCACCCGGTCGGCGACCGTGACGCTCGCGGTCAGCATCAGCACCCGGGTCAGCGCGCCGGAGGCGGCCAGGTCGGCGCAGATCCGGTCGCCGTGCACGCCGGGCAGGTCCCGGTCCAGGATCACCACGTCGTAGCGGGTCACGAAGGCGGCCTCGTGCCCGGCGTCGCCGTCGTAGGCGACGTCCACGGCCATCCCGCGCTTGCGCAGCCCGCGCGCGATCGCGTCAGCGAGGTTCCGCTCGTCCTCGACCACCAGTACCCGCATCCCGGCCTCCCACCTCGTGACCTCCCACAACCTAGTGCGGGCCGCCAAGCGTCCCTCGCGCGCCGTCATTGCAAAAAATCTTCAGGTACGCGATGCTGCCCGGCAGCGAGCGACAAGCGCCCCGGCCACCGGGCCCGGGCCCGAGCCCGACGGGAGCCCGCATGACCGCTGTCGACCCCGGCCGGGACGTGACGTACCACCGCTTCCGCTTCCCGGCGGACCTGCGCCTCGGCACCGCCGACGGGGTGGCCGCCGGCCCGGACGGGCTGGTGCTGGCCACGCCGGCCGATCGCCTGGACCACACCGACCCGCACTCCGGCGACACGGCCGGGTACGACGCGGCGACCTGGACCTCCCCGGTGGTGCCGGTCGGCTTCGCCGTCGCCGAGCTGGTGCCCTCCTGGACCGCCGACGCCCCGCCCGGCTGCTGGCTGCGGGTGGAGCTGCGCGGCTTCGCCGGGGACGCCGCCGCCACCGGCTGGTACGAGCTGGGCCGGTGGGCCGCCGACGACACGGCCATCCACCGTTCCTCGGTGCCGGGCCAGGCGGACGACGCGGCCTCGGTCGCGGCCGACACCCTGCGCGTGACGGGCGCGACCGTCACCGGCTGGCAGGTCCGGGTCACCCTGCTCCGGCGCCCCGACGCCCCGGCCGGCCCGGTGCTGCGCACGGTCGGCGTGGTCGCCTCGACGGGTGCCAGCGCCGGCACGCCGGCGACCCGCGCGGGTGGCGCGCCGGACGGCGGGCCGGTCCCGACGCCGGCCCGGGTCGACACGGCAGCCGGCGAGGCGCGGGGCCGGGTGCTCGACGTGCCCCGCTACGCGCAGCGGCTGCACGCCGGCGGCGAGACCCGCTGGGGTGGCGGCGGGGACTCCTGGTGCAGCCCCACCTGCGTCTCGATGGTGCTCGACTTCTGGGGCGCCGGCCCCACCCCGGACCGGTACGCCTGGGTCGCCCCGCCCGGCCCTCGACCGGTGGTGGTGCACGCCGCCCGGCACTGCTACGACCACGCGTACGCGGGGGCCGGGAACTGGGCGTTCAACACCGCGTACGCGGGGCTGCACGGGGTGGACGCGTTCGTCACCCGGCTGCGCTCGCTGGCCGAGGCGGAACGGTTCGTGGCCGCCGGCATCCCGCTGATCGTCTCGGCGGCCTTCACCCGGGGGCAGGTGCCCGGGCTGGACTACGACACCCGGGGGCACCTCATCGTGCTGGTCGGCTTCACGGCCGACGGCGACCCGGTGCTCAACGACCCGTACGCCCCCGACGACGAGGGGGTGCGCCGGACGGTGCCCCGGTCGGCGTTCGAGGCGGCCTGGCAGGGCGGCAGCGGCGGCGTCGTCTACGTGGTGCGACCCGAGTCGGTGCCGCTGCCGCCGGCGCCCGCGCAGGCCAACTGGTAGGTCAGGGCCCCACCGGCCAGATCATCAGCCCGCCGGACGGGCGCAGGCAGACCAGCGCGGTGCCGGAGTCGGCGCACTCGTTCCAGGAGCCGGGCAGCACGGCCCGGGTCCGGACCTCGCCGGCCGCGACGTCCAGCGCGCCGACCAGCGTCCGGTCGCCGGGCAGCCGACGCAGCCCGAGCAGCCGGATCGGATCGCTCCCGAAGCCCGTGGGCCGCCAGCGCCCGAGCCGGGTGACGGGGTGGCCGGTGGCCGGGTCGAGCACCGACAGTTCCTCCGGCCCGACGCCGAGCAGCCGGCCGCCGATCGGTGCCAGACCGAGCCAGCTGTCGTCCACCCAGCTCAGCCGGCCGGTGGCAGGGTCGAGGGCGCGAACCCCGCCGACCTGGTCGCGGACGCACACCATCCCGGCGCACTCGACGAACCAGACCCCGCCGGGGGGCTCCAGCGGCATGCTCCAGCGCCGGTCCAGCTGGTCCAGCCCGTACGCCGTGACCGTGCCCGGCGCGCCGTCGACCAGCAGCAGGTCGGCCACCACCTGGGTGAACCGGTAGGAGAGCCGGTCCGTGGCCGGCGGCACCCGGCCGGCGTGGACCAGCGCGCCGGAGTCCGCGTCGTGCACCTCCACCCGGCCGTCCGGGGCGACCAGCACGATCTGCGTCGGCCCCCCGTCGTCCATCCGGTACGACACCCCGTTGGTGGGCAGCGGCAGCGACCAGCGCACCGCGCCGGAGGCCGGGTCGACGGCCAGGACCGTGCCCTTCCCGGACGCCCGCGGGGTCTCGAAGAGAACCCCGCCGGACGCGGTCGACACCGGGTAGCCGGTCTGCCGCCAGCGCACCACGCCGGTCACCGGATCCAGCAGGGTCGACACGGTGTCGCCGGCCCCGGCGGGGCTGCTCGTCACCAGCAGCCCACCGGCCAGCGCGTCCAGCCCGAGCACGTGGTCGCCGGCCGGCAGGATGAACCGCCACACCGGCTCGCCGCCGGGCAGCCGGTGCCCGGTGACCACCCGGCCGCCCTGGCCGACCGCTCCCGGGCCGTCGGCCACCACGAGCCGGCCCGCCAGGACCAGGAAGACCGCGCCCTGCGGGGCGGCCACCCGGACCCCCGCGGGCGGCCGGGCCGGCGAGGTCGCGCCGGCCAGGGTGAGCAGCGCGACGCAGCAGACCGCCGCCACCCGGGCGAGCCGGCCCGGTGGCCGGAGCGGCGCCCGCGCCAGCTCGTCGGCCTCGTCGCCGTGCCGCATCTCCCCCAGCTCGATGACCGGGCTCACGGCAGCCGCCACAGCCCGAACCCGCCGTCCGCGCGGCGGCAGACGAGCAGCTCCGCACCCATCCGGCAGTCGCCGACGGCGCCGACCAGCACCTCGCGCACCTCGGGGCTGCCGCGGGCCGGGTCCAGCTCGGCGAGGAGCAGGCGGCCGCCCTCGGTCCGCCGGACGCCGAACAGCCGCCCCTCGAACTCGTCCTGCGGGACCACACCCCACACGCCGAGGTCGGCGACCAGCCGACCGGTGGCCTCCTCGACCACCGCCAGGGCACTTCCGCTGGCCGTGTCCACCCCGACCAGGAGCCGGCCGCCGGTGGCCGCCAGCGTCCCGGTCCACCGGTCGTCGGTCCACCGCACGGCGCCGGTGGCGGGGTCGAGCGCCCACATGCCGCCGGTCAGCCGGACGGCGCAGAGCAGGCTGCCGCACCGCTCGGCGAAGCCGACCAGCGGGAGCACCGCGGTCCAGCGCCGCTGCAACGTGTCCAGGTCGTAGGCGGTGACGCTGCCGCCGTCCTCCTTGATGACCAGCAGCATCCCGGCGCCGAGCAGGGTCCACCGCCGGGTGGGCCGGTCACCGGGAGCCAGGTCGCGGGCGGCGAGCCGGCTGCCGTCGGCCGCGTCGTACACGACGGTCTCGCCGGCGGGCGGCAGGTGCACCAGCCGGTCCACACCGGACGGGCCGAAGCTGAGCTCGACGTTGTCCGGCGTGCCCGGGACCGACCAGAGGGTCCGGCCGTCGCTCACCGCCACCCGGCGGACCGCCTCCCGGCCCGCCATCTCGGGCACCTGCAGGAGCAGTGCCCCGCCGGCCGGGAAGCCCACCCCCGGCTGGAGCCAGCTCACCCGGCCGGTGCGGGCGTCGAGGCCGATCGTCTCCCACCCGGAGTCGCCGGCGGTCCGCCCGACGAGCAGCACGGTGCCGTCCTGTTCCCACACCGTGGTGGCGACGCCCGTCCCGGGCACCAGCGTCCGCCAGAGTGTCCGGGGTGGACCGCCGGCGACCCGGTAGGCGACGAGTTGCCGGCCCACGCCGCGCTGCGGGTCGGGCGGCCGCACCACGTACACCCGGTCGCCGGAGACGAACGCGGCGGCCGCGGGGCCGCCCGGCAGGGTGCGCGCGGCGGGCCGCGACGGCGGGGCGGCCGCGGCGAGCGTGACCAGCGCCACCAGGAGCACCACGACGCTCCGGAACGGACGGCCGACGGCGCGCGGCCGCCGTGCCGGCGGACCGGGTGCGGTGTCGTCGTGCAGCTCACCCAGATCGATGACGGCCACGACCACCCCCTCTCCACGCCGCCGCAACGGCGGCCCGGCCGTGACCGGCGCGACGGCGTGCCGCCTGTACGATGGCCCGTCGTGGCTGTGCCGGTGGTGGACCCCTCGCTGAACTCCTCGCCCGTCGAGGCCGAGGCCGTCGTGGCGGACCCGCCGCGTCGGCCCCGACGCCGGCCGGCCCGCGCCGACGTGCTGGCCATCGGAGCCTATGCGGTGCTCGGCGTTCTCGTCTGCCTCAACTATTGGGGCGACGTGCAACACCGGGTCTCCTCGCACCTGCCGACCGACCACAGCTGGTTCGAGTGGCTCTTCGCGCACGGCGCGTACTCGCTCCGGCACCTGGAGAACCCGCTCTTCACCGCCCGGCAGAACGCGCCGGACGGGGTGAATATGATGGCGAACACCTCGCTGCTCGGGGTCACCCTGCCGCTGGCACCGCTCACCCTGCTGCTCGGCCCGCAGGTGATGTACGCGCTCTACCTCGGCGCGGCGCTCTCGGCCACCGCGGCCACCTCCTACTGGGTGCTGTCCCGGCACCTGGTGCGTTCGCGCGGGGCGGCCTTCGTCGGTGGCGCCTTCCTCGGCTTCGCCCCGGGCATCGTGCACCACGCCAACGGGCAGCCGAACTTCGTCTCCAACTTCCTGCTCCCGCTGATCGTGGCCCGGGTGCTGCGCCTCGGCGAACCGGGCCGCTGGCGGCGCAACGGGATCGCGCTGGGCCTGCTGGTGGCGTACCAGATCTTCATCAACGAGGAGATGCTGCTGCTCACCGCGCTGGCCTGCCTGGTGGTCGTGCTGGCCTGGGTGGTGCAGCGGCCGCGCGCGGCGCGCGAGCGGGCCGGCGCGTTCCTCGCCGCCGCCGGGGTGGGCGGCGGGCTGGCCCTGCTGCTGACCGCGTACCCGATCTGGTTCCAGTTCAACGGGCCGCAGTCCTACCGGGGCCTGCAGGGCGGGGTCTTCCACAACTGGGGCGAGGACCTGATGGCCTTCGTCACCTTCGCCCGGGACACCGTCGCCGGGAACGAGGCGGTGGAGCAGACCATCGGGCTGACCGAGCAGAACACCTGGTTCGGCTGGCCGCTGGTGCTCGTCGTGCTGGTCGCGCTGGTACTGCTGGTACGCCGCTCGCTGCCGGCCCGGATCCTGGCCGTGCTCGTGGTGGTCTTCTCGGTCGCCGCGATCGGCCCGAAGGTGCGGTTCGACGGCGTGGAGACCACCGTCGACGGCCCCTGGGCGTACGTGCCGGACGACCTGCCGCTGGTCGAGATGATGATGCCGACCCGGCTCAGCCTGGTGGTGGCCGCCGCGGTCGGCGTGCTGCTCGCGCTGGCCTGGGACGCCCTGTCCGGCCGCGGCCGGCCGCCGGTGCCCGCCCAGCGCACCGGCTCCGCCGCTCCCGTGCCGCGCCCACGCTGGCTGCGTCCCATCGGGTACGCGGCCGTCGTGGCCGCCCTGCTCCCGCTGTTCCCCCGCCCGCTGCCGGCCCAGCAGATCGACCCGCCGCCGCACTTCATCACGGCGGGCGGCTGGCGGCCCTACGTGCCGGACGGCCGCACCCTGGTGCCGGTGCCGATCCCGAGCAACGTGCACGGCCTGCCCACGCTGCGCTGGAGCGCGCTCACCGAGCAGGCGTTCCCCATCCCCGGCGGCTACTTCATCGGGCCGAACGAGGCGGGCGAGGGGGTCTTCGGCGCGCCGAACCGGCCGACGAGCACCCTCATCTACGCCACGATGGACGCGAACAAGGTGCCGCCGCTCACCGGGGAGAACCGCCGCCAGGCCCTCGACGACCTGCGCTTCTGGAAGGCGTCCGTGGTGGTGCTCGGCGCGAACCCCCGCGAGGCGGTCCTCCGCGACCTCATGACGGCCCTCCTCGGGCCGCCGCAGCGCGTGGACGACGTCTGGCTCTGGGACGTCCGCGACCGCGTCTGAGCCGGCGGCGGCCCGATGTCGGCGGCGGCCCGCCGCGACTGGTCGGGGACAACGTCGCACCGCCTACGACCGTGATGTCGTGGACGACTCACCGCCGGGGAGCGGGTCAGCCGGTCATTAGGCGGACGTCCCACAGGTGGGCGCCGGGGACGTCGCGGCCGGGGCCGACCAGGGCGTCCACCGTGGCGCGGACCGGGTCGCCCGGCGTCGAGTCGGCCTGCACCAGCACGGCCGCCCGCCAGTGCCGCAGGTCCGCGACGGCCTGGCGGCGTTCCGCGTCGCCGATCGGCGGCACCTGGCCGGTCTCGGCGGCCCGCCGCAGCAGCAGCGACGTGGGTCGGTCGGGCGCACCCCAGTGCGCGGTGGGGTTGTCGGCGGAGCGGGGGCCGATGAAGTAGCCGCCCGGCGCGGCGAAGGCCAGCCCGGCGCGCGCCGACCAGAACATGGCCGGGCTGACCCCGGACCCGGTGACCGGCGGCACCGGCACGAGCGTCCGCCCCGGCGGCACGTACGCCCGCCAGTCGCCGTCGGTCACGAAGGCCGGCACCGGCATGGCCGGCACGGTGCGGATCGGGGTCGGGGTGAGCGGCAGCAGCGCGGCGGCGACCGCGCCCGCCCACGGCGCCCAGGTCCGGGCCGCGCGGCGCCGGACCCGGTCCAGGGCGAGGGCCAGCAGCACCCCGAGCGCCGGTACGCACACCAGCGCGAACCGGGCCGGCACCACGAGGTCGAGCAGCGGTACCCCGGCGAGCAGCCGGTACGGCCCGGGCAGCCCGGTGTCGTGCCGGTTCACCACGACCGTGGTGCCGAGGGAGAGCAGCGCGAAGAGCAGCCCGCAGGCCGCGAGGGCCCGGACCAGGGGCCGCCGCCACAGCCGGACCACGATGAGCACGGCCAGCAGCGGCAGGAACGGCCCGAAGAAGGAGTTCTCCTCGGTGGGGTTCGGCGAGAGCAGCCCGGCGTGGTAGCCGTCGCCGGCGACGGTCTGCCGGGCGGCGCCGGCGTAGGAGGCCAGGTCCAGCCGGTAGCCCCGCGTGTAGAAGGGCATCCCGCGGTAGTGCCCGGCGCCGTGGAACTGCACCCACAGCGGGTACGCCAGCAGCGCCCCGGCGACCAGCGCGCCGATGCCGAGCCGGCGCGCCACCACGGGCGCCAGCCGGCGCGCGCCGGCCCGGTCCGCGAGCGCGTACGCCCCGGCGAGCACCCCGGCCGCGAGGGCCAGGAAGACCAGCACCTCCTCGCCGAGGAAGACCTGGTACGCGACGGCCAGCCCGAGCAGGATCCCGTCCCGGCGGACCCGGTCGGCGGCCGGCCGGAACACCAGCCCGAGGATCACCGGGACCAGGAACTGGGCCGCCATGTGCAGGTGCGCCCCGGCCTGCGACACCAGGCCCGGGGCGAAGCCGCAGAACAGCCCGCCCACCGCCGCGGCGGCCCGGGAGCGGACCAGCCGGCGGGCGAGCAGCGCGTACCAGGCGGTGGCGGTGCCGGCGAGGCAGAGCACCACGGCGACGAGGAAGGCCACCTGCGAGCCGAACAGCGCGGTGACCGGGGTGAGCGGAACGCCCAGCCCGAGCACCGAGGTGTTGGCCATCAGGTTGACGCCGTCCGGCACGTTCAACGCGGTGCTGTGCAGCGGGTTCTCCCCGCCGGTCACCGCCCGGGCGGCGCGGGCCAGCATCCACTCGAAGAGCATCTGGTCGCCGGCCTGGTGGAACAGCCGGTCGGGCCGGCCCCACTGGCCGGCGGTGAGCAGCACGGCCAGGCCCAGGTAGCCGGCGACCACGAGCGCGTCGACCGGGCGCGGCCGCCACCGGCGCCGGGGCGCGGGGTCGGGGCGGTCCGGGCCGGTCAGGCGGACTGGCTGGTCAGTGTCCGGACGTCCCACAACCACACGTCCAACTCCTGCCGGGCGGGCCCGACCAGCTGCTCCACGGTGCGGCGCAGCGGTTCGGCGTTCTGCTCGTTCAGCGGCAGCACCACGATGGCGGCGCGCCAGTGTCGCAGCTCGTCGAGGAAGCGGCGGCGCTGCCGGTCGTCGAGCTTCGGCGTACGCCCGGTGGCCTCGACCTCGGCGAGCAGCTCGCCGATGCCGCTGGGCCGGCCGCCGAAGCGGCCCGGGTCGCCGGTGACCCCGTTGCGGGGGGCCAGGAAGTAGCCCCCGGGGATCTTGAAGGCCAGGTCGGTGCTGGCCGCCCAGCGCATCGGGTCGGTGTTGCCCATGGCCGGCACCGGCACGGAGACCAGCGTCTGGTCCGGGCCGACGTACTGCCGCCACCGGTCGGCCGTGATGAACGTCGGCACGGCCGGGCGGGTGGTGACCCGCAACGGCATGGGCGCGATCGGCAGCAGCGCGAACACCAGGCCGGCGGCGGTCAGGGTACGCATGGTGCGCCGCTCCACGACCCCCAGCGCGGCGGCCCGCTGGACGGCCAGGGCCAGCAGCACCCCGACGACCACGGTGGTGATGAGGCCGAACCGGGTGGGCACCACGGCGTCCAAAAGCGGCAACTTGACCAGCAGCTCCCACGGGCCGGTGACCAGGTCCCGGTCCCACCAGGAGATCCGCTCGCCGAGGGAGAGCACGGCGAAGAACAGCCCGGTCGCGGCGAGCGCCCGGACCACCACCTCCCGGCGCAGCCAGACCACGATGCCGACGGCCAGCAGCGACAGGCTCCAGCCGAAGAAGGCGTTCTCCTCCGAGTAGTTCGGGGCCAGGTTCACGTTGGCCCGCTCGTTGCCGCCGAGGGTCGGCGAGCCGGGGGTGAAGAACGCCGCGATGTCGTTGCCGTAGTCGCGGACCGTGTCGCTGAGCCCGTGGTACGCCATCGGCCCGGCGAACTGCACCCACAGGGGGTACGCCAGCAGCGCACCAGCGAGCACCGCGCAGACGGCCAGCCCGACGCCGAGCGGCCGCCGGGCGGCGGCCCACCGCTCGCGCTGCTGCACCACGACGGCGAACAGGAACACCCCGCAGGCCAGCGCCGTGAAGAGCAGAATCTCCTCGTTGACGAACGCCTGAGCGGTGACCAGCAGGGCGAGCAGCGCGCCGTCGCGGACCGGCCGGGTGGAGCGGGTCAGCACCAGCACCCGCCACACGATGAACGGCAGCAGGAACTGGCTGATGATGTTCGGATGCCAGTTGGCGTGCGACAGCATGGCCGGCGAGAACCCGCAGAACCAGCCGCCCACGGCGGCGGCCAGCCGGTGGCGCACCAGGTGCCGGGAGAGCACCCGGTACCAGGCGGCGGCCGTGCCGGCGAGGCCCAGCGTGACCAGGGTGACGAAGGAGACCGCCGGTCCGAACAGGAGGGTCACCGGCACCATCGGGATGCCGAGGGCCAGGATGGCGGTGTTCGCCATCAGGTTGACCCCGTCGGGATAGTTGAACTGGTCGGTGTAGAACGGATACTCGCCGTGCAGCACGACCCGCACCGAATGGGCCAGGAAGAACTGCACCTGCGCCGGGTCGCTGCTGTAGAGCGCGGCCACCCGGCCGGCCGGGTCGGCCCAGATCCCGCTGGTCACCCAGAGCGCCGCGAGCAGGAACACCCCGTACACGGCCAGGTCCAGCCGGCGCCGCGTCCACCGCCACCGCCGGCGGGCGGCCGGCGCGGCCGGTTCCGGGTCGCGGGCGATGACCGAGCGTTCGTCCACCATGACGGAGAGCGGTCCGCCCGAGGCGTCGGCGTCCGGCGTCGAGTCGCCACGGGGCTCGGCAGGCGTCACAGTCGGCGGAGTCTACCGGAGCAGGAGAATGGCGTACGAATCGCACGCCCCACCGTCCTCAATGGTCATCGGCCGAAAGGGTGAGCCGCGCGCGGCCGGGTGACGGGTCGTCTCGTACCATGTGGGCTTCCGGACACGACCACGATGGGATAACAGGGGGCGTACAGGGTGGCTTCAGTCCGCCGACGCGGCACGACGGCCACCGCGCTGCTGGCCCTGCTGCTGACCGGCTGTGGCCCGGTCGCCGGGCGGCAGCCCGCGGCGCTACCGGTCGGCTACGACAGCCTGGACGGCGCCCTGAAGGTCTGGCCGGCGCGGGGCAGCCTGACCCGCGACGCCGCCGCGACCGCGGGGATCACCGCCGCCGTCCGCGACTGGCGCTCCCCCGTCGACGACCGCGCCCACCTGTCCTCCTCCGGCATCCTCTTCTCGGGCGAGGTCGCCGGGTCGCCGCTGGCCCTGGTCGCCGCCGACGTGCCCGGCGAGGCCGCTTCCTGGCTGCTGCAACTCGACCGCGACGGGCAGCGCTGGCGGGTGGCCCACGCCACCGAGTACACCGACCCCGGCTACCTGGTCTACTCCGACGTGCTGCCGGTCCAGCAGCCCACCGGCCGCCGCTACCTGACCTCCGCCCGGGTGGAACGGCTGCTCGGCCCCGACGGCAAGGTGCTCCCCGCGGCCGACGGCATCACCGAGCCGGTCGCCGTCCCCGCCTGCCAGGCCGTGGCGGTGACCGCGACGCTGCGGCCCACCCGCTCGCTGCCGCGCGGCCGGGCCGCCGACCGCGTCCTCGACCTGGGTACGGCGACCGCGGCGCCTCGTTATCCCCTGGTGCGCGACGAGACGGGTTCGGGCAAGCGTGCGCTGACCGGGCTGGACACGTGCGTGCTCGCCGGCGAACGGGGGCCGTTCGGGAGCGTGCCGCGGCGGATCGGCGACCGGCAGGCGCCGCGCTCGGCGCCGGAGTCCTGGCCGATGGCGAAGATCGCGGTGCGGTCGCTGGGCTCGGTGACGCTGGGTGGCGGCGAGCCGGGTGAGCTGGAGCAGCTGACCTGGGAGAGCGCCACCGGGACGATGACGGCGGTGGTCTACCGGCCGGCGGGTGGCGGCGCTCCCGTGGTCTCCCCCGCCGACCGGTCCACGACCCTGCAGGCCTACTACCTGCCGGTGCCGGGGCAGCCGCTTGCCGTGCTGAGCTGGCGGACCCGGGATGCCTCGTTCGCGGCGCCGCCGGGGACCACGCGGCTGGTGGACCGGCCGGGACTCGTGGTCGTGGCGCAGCCGGACCGGAAGCAGACGTTCAGCCTGGCGGGCACCGAGAAGACCTGGTACCGGTCCGTGGGCGGGCGCTGAGCCGTCGGCCCGGCTCCCTTGCCGGCGTTTCCCGCCAGCCGAAGGGCCCACCCACCGCCATACGCGCACCGTATTGACACCCTCACCCACCGGGAGCAGATTCCGGGGTGCACCCGGCCGGCCACGGCCGGGGCGTCCCGGAAGGACGGTCGCCATGCACCGGATCAGGTCCACCGGTAAGGCCCGACTCGCCTCGGCGGTGGCGCTGCTCGCGCCGTCGCTCGTCCTCGTGGCCGGGCCGACGCCCGCGCACGCCGCGGACACCACCACCCGGATCCTCCGGGCCCCGCTGGACCTCTCCGTCGTCCTGCCCTGCGCCAACGGCGGCCTCGGTGAGGTCGTCGACTTCGACGGCACGATCAGCGAGGTCTACCACGTGACCGTCGACGGCACCGGCGGGTTCCACGTGCACATCGTGGAGACCCAGTCGAACGTGCACGGCACCGGCGCGACGACCGGCGACCGGTACGTCAGCACCCGGGTCAATCTCTTCGTCTACAACCAGGGCTCCGGCGGGCTGCCCATCACCTCCACCCAGCAACTGGTGTTCAAGATCGTGGGGCCCGGACCGGGCAACGACGCCGTGCTCAGGATCACGAACCACACGACCCTCAACGCCGACGGCACCGTGACGGTCGCCTTCGACACGTTCACGGCGGAGTGCGAGCCGACCGCACCGTGACGCCCCGCCGCGTGCTGCGGTGGGGTTTCGTCCGCAGGCGGCGACTTCGTTCGCCCCTGGGCGATCTTGGTAGGAAATGGCCCCTGTAGGGCCTTTTCCTACCAAGATCGTCCCGGTGGTACTTCGTGCGCTTCTGGAACGTGTCGGTCCTGGTTGCCGACGTCGCTAGCCTCGGGAGGCAACCTCGGCAGGTGAAAACGGAGGAGGCCATGGCCCTGCGGTTCGAGCATCGCGACACCGAGATCGACGTGAGCCTCGTCGACCGCGTGTGGCGCACCCGCTCTGACACGGAGGAGACGATGACGTCCGCAGCACGCACCTGCTGGCATCTGATTCTCTCGCGGGCGCAGGGACGCCTGCTCGCCAGCCTGCGCGGTCCGGAGACCAGGGCCACCACGGCACCGGTCCCGCCGGGCAGCGAGTTCCTCGGAATCCGGTTCGCATTCGGCGCGGTTCTCCGGCCGCATCCGGCAGCCTCGATCGTCGATGGATACGTACCGTTCCCCGTGACGGAATCGGGCCGGATCGTCATCGGCGGCGAGGGCTGGGAGGCACCGACGTTTGAGAACGTCGAGCACTTCGTCCGCCGATTGCAGGACGCGGGTCTGCTGGTGCGCTCGCATCTCGGGGACGAGGAGCAGGTCGCCGAGCATCCCGAAGCCAGTCCGACCGAGCGCACCCGGCAGCGTCGCTACCGAGCGATCACTGGACTGTCGCAGACCGCCGTACGGCAGATCGACCGCGCGAACGCCGCAGCCACGATGCTGCGCGACGGCCAGGACTGGCGCACAGTCGTCGAGACGTTGGGATACTTCGACCAGGCCCACCTCGCCCATGCGCTGCGTCGCTACGTCGGGCAGACCGCACGCGAGCTGCAGGCGGGCCGCTCTGCCGCGATGTCGTTCCTGTACAAGACCCACCCTGGGCCCGGCAGCTAGCGTCCGTCTGCCAGCCAACCCTGGCCGGCTGACCGCGACCCGAAGCCCGAGGAGAACCGTGCTGCTCAGCGTCAACACCTTCGTCAGTCTCGACGGAGTCATGCAAGGACCCGGAGCCCCCGACGAGGACCGCTCCGGCGGCTTCGACCGCGGCGGGTGGCTCGTTCCGCACGCCTCCACGCACACCAACGAGGCCGTCGAGAGCTGGTTCCGTGAGGCCGACGCGTTCCTCTTCGGCCGCACCAGCTTCGGCCTGCTCGGCGGGTACTGGCCGAAGGTCACCGAACCTGACGACCTGATCGCCACCAAGCTCAACACGCTGCCGAAGTATGTCGTCAGCTCTACGCTGACCGACGATGAAGCCGATTGGACCCCGACGACTGTCCTACGCGGTGACGTGGCCGACGAGGTACGCCGCCTCAAGGAGCTTCCCGGCAAGGAACTCCAGGTTCACGGAAGCTGGAAACTCGTGCAGACGCTGCACCGGACGGGACTCGTCGATGTCTACCGGTTGCTCCAGTATCCGGTCATCGTCGGCACGGGGAAGCGCCTGTTCCCGGACGGATCGACGCCCGCAACGTTCGCAACCGTCGACGAGAGCTCGCGCGTACTGCCCGGCGGCGTCGTCTCGCTGACCCTCCGCCCCACGAGCCTCGGCGCGATCTCCGCAGGCGCGTACACGGTGGACGAAGGGCGCTCGGCGACGGTCCTCGACTGACAAGCGGGCACGGCCGGCTTCGAGGCCCTGATCTCGGCTAGACGAGGCGTCGGAGGCGGACCTTCGGGCGTTCGTTTCTCAGGTGGGCCTGCTTGTGTTGGCGGACCTGTTCGTCCCAGGTCTCCTGGTCGTAGTCCGGATCGGGTGGGATCCACCGGTGGGAGCCGTCGCTGTAGTGGAACTTCTCGTCTCCGGGCCGCAGGATGCTCATCTTGTCCAGCCGAGGAATCGGTGGTGCAGGTGGCCGGCGGAGACCTGAGGCAGGTGCCGGGTGGCGTCGACGAGCTGGGCGGCCAGATAGAGGGCGAGGGACACCGGGGCTCCGTCGTATTCGGCCAGCAGCTCCTGACGGCGGCTCGGGCAGGGCCAGTCGGCACCGCAGCCTCCGCACACCCAGGCCGGAGTGATCGGGAGGTGGGTCGTCATCGGGGGTCGTCCTGGCTGGGCCAGTGGCCGCGGTTGATCGGGATGAGGTGGCGGCTCCGGCATGGCAGGTCGGCTCCGCAGCGGCAGACGCGCCGCCAGTGCCGCCACGACCAGACGGGCCGGTGCCGGCGAGCCAGGGTCAGCGCCACCGCCAGGAGATATTCGTCGTAGGAGACGCGCCGCACCTGTTCTCCCTCGTCCCTCAGGATTGAGAGGGACACGGCGACCAGGCACTCCCGCACCGCCCACCGCTTCCCGTGACGAGGAAGCTACGGAGCGTTGCGAGGTGGAACGGGTAGGGTTCGTACCCCTAGATCAAGAGACGAGGCCGACCTTCAGCGCGAGGTCGTGGACGTCGTTCCGCCCCGAACGCGGCCCGTCGAGCAGATCCAGCGTGATCTGCCGTGCATAGCCGTTGAAGCGGATCGTCTCCGGCGCCGACTCGTACGCCTGTCGAAGTGCCGCCAGGGTCATCTCGTTGTCACCCTTGCCGTAGTGACCACGAGCGACCTCGATGAGGTGGCGAGCACGACGCGGCCTCGACGGGATCGTTGCGGCGTCGACGCGGCGGGCCTGCCGCAGCGCCTCGCCGGGCTTCTGCAACTCGACGGCCACGGTGACGGCGTGGGCGCCCATGATGACCCGCGAGAAGGACGTCTGCGGCTGATAGAAGTCCTTCGGCAGGCGCTGCGCCACCCGGTCCGCGCGGTCCCAGTACCGCCAGGCCCGGCCCTCCTCACCAGCCCGGGCGGCGGTGTAGGCGGCTTCGAAGTTCAGCGCCCCCCAGAGCGCGAGAAGGTTGGCGTCCGCGTCGGCCGTCCGCGCTTCCAGGTTCGAGACAACGTCGAGCGTCACCGCCATGGCAGTGTCCCAGTCGCCGGCATCCCGGTGCACCTGGCACAGGAACCATCCCGCGCAGGCCAGCGCCTCGGGCTCCCCGGACTCCTGGGCGGCGACCATCGCCCGGTCGGCGACGCGCCAGAGGAGTTCGGCGGCCGGCTGATACGCGAGGAACATCTGCGCCAGCCCGAGCACCTCGGCCAGCAGAGCCTGGGCCTGCCGACGCTCGTCGCCCTCATTAGTCAGTGCGGCATGTTGGGCATCGCGAACCAGGCCCGGAAGCAGTCCACCGAGCACGGTGCGGTGGTCCGATGCCTGATGGCGTGCCCGCCAAGCTGCCGCCAGGCGTTCCCTGAGCTGGTCCAACGGCACCGGCGGAACGTCGCTGGACAGCGGGAACCGGTTCACGGCGTCGCGGACCGCGGCCAGGGCCGGATGCTCCGGGCCGTTGACGACGGCGGACCGGTCGCTCAACTCTCCGACCAGAGCGGACACGTCGACCTTGAGGGCGCGAGCGATCCGATCCAGCATGTGCACGCGCGGGGGCAGGATGCGATCGGTCTCCACCGCCTTGACCCACTCGGCGCTACGACCGACCAGGCCGCCGAGCACGGCTCGGGTCTTGCCCGAGCGCTCGCGGTAGACCTTGAGGCGCTGCCCGAAGGTCAGCTCCGGCATGGAGTCCATCCCGAACCTCCTCGTAGCGCGGGATGTGTCGCCGGCCCGCAGGCCGCCGCCCTGCCTACCGTACTCAGGACGTCTCACCCTGATAACCCCGAAATGCCGACGGTGGCGCGGCAAGTGCTCATCGTCCGCCACGTCGGACTAGCGTCTACGTCGAAGCTTTCGTGAGCGAAGGATTCACGAGCACAGGGACGGGCAGATGAGTGAGGACCCGAACGCCGCCGGAGCGGTGAGCTTCATCTTCGAAGCCGGCGTCCTCAAGCGCGCCGCCCGCACCGGCTGGTGGTTCGCCGGCGTCAAGCACCCCGAGTCCATCGCCGAACACTCGTTCCGCACCGCGCTCATCGGCATGATGCTCGCCGCCATGGAAGGCGCCGACCCGGCCCGCGTGTCCATGCTCTGCGTGCTGCACGACACCCAGGAAACCCGGATCACCGACATCCCGCACATCGCCAAGCGCTATCTCACCGCCGTATCGAACACAGCCGTCACCGCCGACCAGGTGGCCGACTGCCCACCGGCCGTCGTTGACGTCATCACCGCCGCCGTCGCCGAGTACGAAGCCGGCGAGACTCTCGAAGCGGTGGTCGCCCGCGACGCCGACAAGCTCGAATGCCTGGTCCAAGCGGTCGAGTACCGCCACCAGGGCATCGACAACGTCCAGCGCTGGATCGACAGCTCGCGCGCGGCGCTCAAGACGGCCTCCGCTCACCGCCTCGCCGACGCCGCTCTCAGCGGACAGCCACTCGCCTGGCTCACCCCGCCCACGCAGCCGGCGTAGACAGGCAGCGAGCGCAGCACCCAGATGCCGAACGGGCGGCCCTGCAGGAAGCAGGACCGCCCGTTTCGACGTAGCTGAGGTCAGTTCTTCGCGGTCGCCTCGTCGGCGGCCGGCTCGACCGACTGCGCGTCCAGCCCCGAGATCCAACCGGTGACGTTCCGCGCCACGTCCTGAGCCGTCAGCCCCAGGTCGGCGAGGATCTGCGCCCGCGTCCCGTGCGGGTGCCAGTCCGCCGGCACCCCCAGGTCCTTCACCGGCACCCGAACATCGGCGTCCCGCATGGCCTGGGCCAGCGCGGACCCCACGCCACCCACCCGGACCCCGTCCTCGACGGTGACGACGAGCCGGTGCCCGGCCGCCAGCTCGACCAGCTCAGCCGGCACGGGCCGCACCCAGCGGGGGTCGACCACGGTCACCCCGTACCCCTGCTCGGCGACCCGGGTGGCGACCTCCATGCCGAGGCCGGCGAAGGAGCCGACCGCGACGAGCAGCACGTCGGTACGCGCCGACTCGGCCAGCACGTCGACCGGGCCGACCCGGCGGACGGCCGGCACGTCGGCGGCCACGGTGCCGGTCGGGAAGCGCAGGATGGTGGGGCCGTCGTCCACGGCGACCGCCTCGCGCAGCTCCTCCCGGAGGGTGGCCGAGTCGCGGGGCGCGGCGATGCGCAGGCCGGGCACCACGCCGAACACCGACATGTCCCAGATGCCGTAGTGGCTGGGCCCGTCGGGGCCGGTGATGCCGGCGCGGTCCAGCACGAAGGTGACCGGCAGCTTGTGCATGGCCACGTCGAGCAGGACCTGGTCGAAGGCGCGGTTCAGGAAGGTGGCGTAGACGGCGACGACCGGGTGCAGACCGCCCATGGCCAGGCCGGCCGCCGAGGTGGCGGCGTGCTGCTCGGCGATGCCCACGTCGTACACCCGGTTGGGGTACTTGCGGGCCAGGGTGGCGATGCCGGTGGGCTCGGCCATGGCGGCGGTGACGCCGACGACGTCGGGGCGCTCGTCGGCGATGGTGACCAGCTCGTCGGCGAAGACGTTGGTCCACTTCACCGACGGCGCGGCGACCAGCCTGCCGGTCTCGGCGTCGAACGCGCCCGGGCCGTGGAAGCAGTCCGCCTCGTCCTCCTCGGCCGGGCGGTAGCCGTAGCCCTTGCGGGTGACCGCATGCACTATCACCGGGCCGCCGAAGTTCTTCGCGGCGCGCAGCGCCGACTCGACGGCGGGGACGTCGTGGCCGTCGACCGGGCCGACGTACTTGATGCCGAGGTCCTCGAACATGGCCTGCGGGGCGACCGCGTCCTTGATGCCCTTCTTGACCGCGTGCAGCACCTCGTACATCGGCTTGCCGACCAGCGGGGTCGAGCCGAGGGCGTCCTTGACGGTGTCGAGCACCTTCTCGTAGCCGGGGTTGAGCCGCAGCGACGACAGGTGGTCGGCGAGGCCGCCGATGGTCGGCGAGTAGGACCGGCCGTTGTCGTTGACGACGATCACGAGCGGGTTGCCGGCGGTGGCGATGTTGTTCAACGCCTCCCAGCACATGCCGCCGGTGAGCGCGCCGTCGCCGACCACGGCCACCACGGCGCGCTTCTCGCCGCGCAGCGCGTACGCCTTGGCGAGCCCGTCGGCGTAGGACAGGGCGGTGGAGGCGTGCGAGTTCTCGATGAGGTCGTGCTCGCTCTCCGCCTGGTTCGGGTAGCCGGAGAGGCCACCGCGCTGGCGGAGCTGGTCGAAGCCCTCCTGCCGGCCGGTGACGATCTTGTGTACGTAGGCCTGGTGGCCGGTGTCGAACAGGAGCCGGTCGCGCGGCGAGTCGAAGACCCGGTGCATGGCCAGGGTCAGCTCGACCACGCCCAGGTTGGGGCCGATGTGCCCGCCGGTGCGGGAGACCTTGGCGATCAGGAAGTCCCGGATCTCGGCGGCGAGGATGTCCAGCTGCTCGGCCGTCATCCGCTTCACGTCCTGCGGGCCGCGGACCGTGCCCAGCAGCCGACCGTGGTTGGCCGTGCCCTCTTCAACACTCATGACCGAAGAGTCTATCGGCCACCCGACAGCCCGCAGCGCGGCCGTGGATCTTCCCAGGTCAGGTCCCCGATCAGGGGACGACGACCAACCGGCGCGGCGGATCCGCCGGGGTGGCCGCCCAAGCCGGGCCGGCGGGGGTCCAGGAGCCCAGCACGGCGGCCCGGGACGCCCCGGTGACCGAGGGGAGGGCCCCCGGCAGCCCGTGCCAGGAGAGCCACCCCAGCAGGGCGAACGCGTACGCCTCCTTGGCCTGCGTCGGCACCCCCAGCTCGTCGGTGGTGCGCAGCCGCCAGCGCCCCGCCCCGAGGGCGGCGAGCCGGGCCCGGAGTGTGGGATTGCGCACTCCCCCGCCGGCGGCGATGACCTCGGTCACCCCGTGCCGGTCGCAGGCGTCCGCGACCGTCCGGGCGGTCAGTTCGGTGAGCGTGGCGAGCACGTCGTCGGCGGCCACCGGCTCGCCCAGGGCGGCCAGCCGGTCGTCCAGGTAGCCGGCGTGGAACAGCTCCTTGCCGGTCGACTTGGGCGGGGACGCGGCGTAGTAGGGCTCGGCGAGCAGCAGCGCCAGCAGCCCGTCGTGCACCCGGCCGGCCGCCGCCCAGGCCCCGTCGGTGTCGCAGGGGCGGTCCAGGAAGCGCCGGGCCGCGGCGTCCAGGAGGGCGTTCGCCGGGCCCACGTCGTACCCGAGGACCGGCGCCCCGGGGGCGACCACGGTGAGGTTGGCGATCCCGCCCAGGTTGAGCGCCGCCCGCGGCCCGGCGGCCGCGTCGAGCAGCAGGGCGTCGAACGCCGGAACCAGCGGCGCGCCCTGGCCGCCGGCCGCCACGTCCGCCGACCGCAGGTCGTGCAACACGGGTACGCCCACCCGGGCGGCCACCCGGGCCGGCGCGCCGAGCTGGAGGGTGCCCCGCACCCGGCCCGCCTCGACCCAGTGGAAGACGGTCTGCCCGGGCGAGACCACCGCGTCGACCGCGCCACCGGCCAGCTCGACGCCGGCCGCCGCCGCCTCGGCGAAGACCTCGCCGAGGCGGTTGTCCAGCCGGCAGACCGCCTCGATGCTGGTGGCCGCCGGGGGCAGCAGCCCGCCGATCTCGGCCCGCAGGTCGTCGGGGTAGTCCAGGCTGCGATGCCCGAGCGGCCGCAGGGTCAGCGTCTCCCCGTCCCGGCCGAACTCGGCCGCCACCACGTCCACCCCGTCGTACGAGGTGCCCGACATCAGCCCGACGATCTTCATCGCGCCAGGCTAGTCAGTCCGACGGCTCCAGGTCGTGGCGCGGCGTCAGACGCGCCGAGCTGGAGTCGTCGCAGGGCGGTAGGAACAGGCCGACCAGCTCGACGTGCTGGGTCATCGGGAACAGGTCGAAGCCGCGCAGCGCGGCGAGCCGCCAGCCGGCCCCGATGAAGGTGCGCACGTCCCGGGCGAAGGCCGCCGGGTCGCACGCCACGTAGGCGACCGCGCGCGGGTGGGCCGTGACGATGTCCCGCACCACCGGGGCGCCCGCGCCGGAGCGCGGCGGGTCGAGCACCACGAGGTCGACCGGGCCGGTGACCCGGCGGCGGGCCAGCGCGGTCTCGACCCGGGCGGCGACCACCTCGACCCGGGGCAGGTCGGCCAGGTTGGCCCGGGCCGCGTCCACCCCGCTCTGGCTCGACTCGACAAGGGTGACCCGGGCGTCGCCGACCCGGCCGGCGAGGGCCGCGGCGAACAGCCCGGCGCCGCCGTAGAGGTCCCAGGCGGTCTCGCCGGGGCGCGGGTCGAGCAGGTCGAGCACCGCGCCGACCAGGGTGTCCGCGGCGGCCGGGTGCACCTGCCAGAAGCCGGACGCGGGCAGCGTCCAGTCCCGGTCGGCGGCCACCTCGCGCACCTCGGCCGGGCCGCTGACCGGGGTGGGGACCCCCTCGGCGTACGCGACGACGCTGACGTCGCCGCCGGTGGAGGCGACCGTCTCGACCGCGTCGGCGTCCGGCCAGCGGGCCCCGCTGGGGGCCAGCACCGGCAGCTCCTGGAGGGCCGGGTGGGCGATCAGGCAGCGGTCGACCGGCACCACCTCGTGCGAGCGGTGCTTGAGCAGCCCGGCCCGGCCGGCGGCGTCGACCGCGTAGCGGACCCGGGAGCGCCAGCCGAGCGGGCCGCCGGGCAGCGCCTCGACCCGGACGCCCAGCACGTCGACCTGGTCGTCGGTGAGCCCGCCCAGCCGGGTGAGCTGCTCGCGCACCACGGCGAGCTTCCAGTCGAGCTGGGCGGCCGGGGTGACGTGCTGGAGGTCGCAGCCGCCGCACCGGCCCGGCTTCGCGTACGGGCAGGGTTGCTCGACCCGGTCCGGTGAGGGGGTGAGGATCTCCACGGCGTCGGCGCGGGCGAAGCCGCGGTGCAGCTCGGTCACCTCGGCCACCACCCGCTCGCCGGGCAGCGCGTGCCGGACGAAGACCACCTGACCGTCGACCCGGGCCACGCAGTGCCCGCCCGGAGCGACGGCGTCCACGGTCAGCTCGACCCGCTGCGCCTCTTCCAGCCCGCTGCGGGCCGGCGCGGTCACGGGCGCTCCCCCGCACCGGTCTCGCCGGGCGGCGCGGACACCACCGGCGGGACGCTGGGCGGCAGGGTGCTGCGCGGGGCGACCCGGGGGCCGCGCGCCGGGCCACGGGTGAGCGTGGCGTCCAGCCGGTCCAGGTTCTTGCCGGCGGTCGAGGCGAGCTGCCAGGGCACGCTGGTGACCATCACGCCCGGTTCGAAGAGCAGCCGGCCCTTGAGCCGCAACGCGCTCTGGTTGTGCAGCAGGTTCTCCCACCAGCGGCCCACCACGTACTCCGGGATGAAGACGGTGACCACGTCGCGGGGCGACTCCCGCCGGGTCGACGCGACGAAGTTGAGGATCGGCCGGGTGATCTCCCGGTACGGGGAGTCGATCACGGTCAGCGGCACCGGCAGCTCCCGCCGCTCCCAGTCGGCCTGGAGGTCCCGGGTGTCCTTGTCGTCCACGTTCACCGTCACGGCGGTGAGCGTGTCCGGCCGGGTGGCCCGCGCGTACGCGATGGCCCGCAGGGTGGGCTGGTGCAGCTTGCTGACCAGCACGATGGCGTGGTTGCGGGCGGGCAGCACGGCGCGCTGCTCGGTGGGCTCCAGCTCGGCGGCGATCCGGTCGTAGTGCCGGCGGATGGCCAGCATGACCAGGTAGATCATCGCCATGGCGGCGATCGCGATCCAGGCGCCGAGCAGGAACTTGGTGAGCAGCACGATGATCAGCACCACGCCGGTCATCGCCATGCCGAACGCGTTGATCGCCCGGGAGCGGACCATCCGCCGCCGCGCCTCCGGGTCGCGCTCGGTGCGCAGGTGCCGGTTCCAGTGCCGGATCATGCCGGCCTGGGACAGGGTGAACGAGACGAACACCCCGACGATGTAGAGCTGGATGAGCCGGGTCACCTCGGCCTGGAAGCCGATGATCAGCACGACCGCGGAGACGGCCAGGAAGACGATGCCGTTGGAGAAGGCCAGCCGGTCGCCCCGGGTGTGGAACTGCCGGGGCAGGTAGCGGTCCTGCGCCAGGATCGAGCCGAGCACCGGGAAGCCGTTGAAGGCGGTGTTCGCGGCCAGGAACAGGATCAGCGCGGTCATCCCGGCCACCACGTAGAGCAGCACCGAGCCGTCGCCGAAGACGGTCTGGCCGAGCTGGGTGGTGACGGTCTTCTGCACGTAGCCGTCCGGCCCGGAGACGATCTGCGCCGGGTCCTCGACGAACTGGAGGCGGGTCAGCTTGGCCAGCCAGATGATGCCGACCAGCATGCTGACCGCGATGGTGCCGAGCAGCAGCAGGGTGGTCGCCGCGTTCTTCGACTTGGGGGCCTTGAACGCGGGCACGCCGTTGGAGATCGCCTCGACGCCGGTGAGCGCCGCGCAGCCGGAGGAGAAGGTGCGCAGCAACAGGAAGATCAACGCGAAGCCGGTCACGCTGTGCTCGGCGTGGATCTCCAGGCCGGCGCTCGGCGCCCGCAGGTCGTGACCGAGGATGAAGATCCGGACCAGCCCGGTCAGCAGCATGCCGCCGATGACGATCACGAAGCCGTAGGTGGGGATGGCGAACGCGGTGCCCGACTCGCGCAGGCCGCGCAGGTTCATGGCGGTCAGCAGCACCACGGCGCTGACCGCGATGAGCACCTTGTGGGTGGCCACGAACGGCACCACCGAGCCGAGGTTCGCGACGCCCGAGGAGACCGACACCGCCACGGTCAGCACGTAGTCGACCAGCAGCGCGCTGGCCACCGCAAGCCCGGCCCGCGGCCCCAGGTTGACCGTCGCCACCTCGTAGTCCCCGCCGCCGGAGGGGTAGGCGTGCACGTTCTGCCGGTAGCTGGCCACCACGGTGAGCATCACCACGACGACCGCGAGCGCGATCCACGGCGAGAAGAAGAAGGCCGACGCGCCCGCGATGGAGAGCGTCAGCAGGATCTCGTCGGGGGCGTAGGCGACGCTGGAGAGCGCGTCGGAGGCGAAGACCGGCAGCGCGATGCGCTTCGGCAGGAGAGTGTGCTGGAGACGGTCGGACCGGAACGGTCGACCGAGGAGGAGTCGCTTCAGCAGCGAGGTGGGTCTGGCCACAAGCGCCAAGAGTACGACCACCCCGGTCGGGCGGTGGGGGTGGCCAATCGCCCGCGGGGTACGGTCGGTCCCCCGCCGGGCGCGGGGACGTGGCAGGCTCGCAATCGACGGGCCAGCGTGCGGCACCGTGGGAGGAGCGGACACCGTGCATGTCGTGATCATGGGCTGCGGCCGGGTCGGGTCGACCCTGGCGCAAAGCCTGGAGTCCCGGGGGCACTCGGTGGCGGTGATTGACCAGGACGCGGACGCGTTCCGCCGTCTCGGGCCGGACTTCGCCGGCATCACGGTCACCGGCGCCGGCTTCGACGGCGAGGTGCTGCGGCAGGCCGGCATCGAGCGCGCCGACGCCTTCGCCGCGGTGTCCAGCGGCGACAACTCCAACATCATCTCGGCCCGGCTGGCCCGGGAGACCTTCGGTGTGTCCCGGGTGGCCGCGCGCATCTACGACCAGCGCCGCGCCCAGGTCTACGAGCGCCTCGGCATCCCCACCGTGGCCACCGTGCGGTGGACGGCCGAGCGGATGCTGCGCCACCTGGTCCCCGAGGGCAACGTCGAGATGTTCCGCGACCCCACCAGCACCGTGTCGATCATCGAGGTGCCGGTGCACAAGGACTGGATCGGCCGGTCGCTGCGGCAGCTCGAGGAGGCCACCGGAGCCCGCGTGGCCTACCTGATCCGGTTCGGGATCGGCACGCTGCCCACCGCCTCCACCGTGGTGCAGGAGGGCGACCAGGTCTTCATGCTGGTGACCGACGACATCGCCGCCTCGGTCACCTCGGTGGCGGCGGCGCCGCCCGAAGGGGGGCAGTGAGCATGCGCATCGCCATCGCCGGCGCCGGCAACGTGGGCCGGTCGATCGCCCAGGAGCTGATCGACAACGGCCACCAGGTGATGCTGATCGAGCGGCAGCCCAAGATGCTCCGCCCCGACCGGGTGCCGGCCGCCGACTGGGTGCTCGCCGACGCCTGCGAGCTGGCCAGCCTGGAGGAGGCCAACCTGGCCGGCTGCGATGTGGTCGTGGCCGCCACGGGCGACGACAAGGTCAACCTCGTGGTGTCCCTGCTGGCCAAGACCGAGTTCGCGGTGCCCCGCGTGGTGGCCCGGGTCAACCGGGCCGAGAACGAGTGGCTCTTCACCGAGCAGTGGGGCGTCGACGTCGCGGTGAGCAAGCCGCGGGTGATGGCCGCGCTGGTCGAGGAGGCGGTCACCGTCGGCGACCTGGTCCGGCTCATGACCTTCCGCCAGGGCGAGGCGAACCTGGTCGAGATCACCCTGCCGCCCACGGCGCCCTACGTCGGGCAGCCCATCCACGCGGTGCCTATCCCCCGGGACGCGGCGCTGGTGGCGATCCTGCGCGGCAAGCGGGTGCTGGTGCCCAGCCCCGACGACCCCATCGAGGCCGGCGACGAGCTGATCTTCGTGTGCACGGCCGCCGTGGAGAACGAGGTCCGGGCGGTGATCCTCGGCCCGGACAGCGTCGACCGCAAGCGGGAGCGGTCCTGACCGGCGGGCGCCGGGGGCTCAGGCCCCCGGCAGCGGTTCCGGCGCGGGCTCCCGGGTCACCCGGCGCACCACCCAGACGGTGATCAGCAGCAGCAGGGCATACGGCGGGTAGCCCAGGGCCAGCCGGGCCACGCCCAGCGCGGTGTCCTGGTGGGCCAGGTAGAGCCCGGCCTGCACGCCCACCTTGGCCAGCCACACCACGCCCCACAGCACGGTGAGCTGGGTGAAGGTGCGCACCAGCCGCGGGTCGTCCCGCCACTCGGAGCGGCCCTTGGCCACCAGCACCGACCAGATCCAGCCGACCAGCGGCTGCCGGATGGCCGCCGAGAGCAGCAGGGCCAGGCCGTAGCCGATGCCGTAGAGGATGCCGGGCAGGTAGAAGTCGCGCTCGTCGCCGGTGCGCCAGGCGATGGCCGCGCCGATGGCGATGCCGAACAGGCCGTTGACCGCGTGCCGCACCGGCCGGCGCTGGGCCAGCCGCAGCCCGGCGATCAGCAGGGCCACGGCCACCGAGGCGATCACCGCGGGGCGCAGGTCGCCCACCACGTTGGCGATCACGAAAACCACCACGGGGATGCTCGACTCGACCAGGCCCCGCCAGCCGCCCAGCTGGTCGGCCATCTGCTCGGCCATGCTGGGCAGCCGCTCGTCCTCCGGCCCGAGCTCCGGCTCGGTGTGCTGTCCGGTCGTCACTTCGGCGACTCCAGCTCGTAGTACGGGTTGTAGATCACCTTGCGGTCGTCCCGTACGGCGACCCGGCCGCGGGCGGTCAGGTGCCGGCCCGGCTCGATCCCGGCGATGTGGCGCCGGCCCAGCCAGACCAGGGTGACCACGTCGCTGCCGTCGTAGAGGTCGGCCTCCAGCGTGGGCAGGTTGGTCCGGGGCGTGTAGACCACCGTGCGCAGCCGCCCGGCCACCGACACCACCTGGCCGCGCATGCACTGGTGGGCCGGCATGCCGCCGGACTCGGCGCTCTCCCGGCGCAGCTCCTGCGCCTCGATCTCGGCCTCGCTCGCGGTGAGCCGTTGCAGGAGCCGCCGCAGCGACACCCGGCTCTCGTCGGTCGTCATGACCTCCGCGTCACCTCTCCACCTCGGCCGGCCCGCGCCGGCGCCCTGGATCGGCCGGCCGCGCCGGCGCGGCCCCGCAGGTGGCGGAACCTTCCCGCCAGCGTACGCCGATCCGGTCCGCCGGCGGGACCGGCGTCGGGGCGTACCGCTGCCGGGTCCGGACGCGCGACGGGCCCGGCGTCGCCGGCGTCACGCCGACTCGACCGGGCCCGGATCGGGGTGCTCAGACCTCGCGCTGCTGGGGCGCGCCTTCCTGCCCGGCCTGCTGCTCGGCCACCTCGCGGGGCAGCCGCAGCGGCAGCGGCTCACGGACCGGCTTGGCCTCCTGGCCGCGGTCGACGACCAGGCCGTCCAGGCAGGCCGCGAGCGGACCGGCGGCGTCGGGGTTGGTGGCGGCGGCGCCCTGGAACACCCCGCGCACCATCCAGCGCGGCCCGTCGATGCCGACGAAGCGCAGGTCGGTGATGCCGTCCGGGGTGCGGACCCGGGCGCGCAGCTCGGTGCCGTACTCCCCCTGGACCTCCTGGGCGGCGGCGCCGTCGTTGAACAGCGACTGCCGGATCTCCTCGCGCACCTCGTCCCAGATGCCCTCGGAGCGGGGTGCCGCGAAGACGCCGAGCTGGAGGGCGTTCTCGCCGTGCACCAGCACCACCTGCTGGATGACGCCCTGCGGGTCGGCCTGCACCCGCACCTCGACCTCGGGCACCGCCGGGATCTGCAGGCTGCCCAGGTCGAGCCGGGGCGCGTCGGGCGCCTCGGCCAGGTCGTAGGGGCCGCGGGCCGGCGCCTGCGGGGTCTCCTCGGCGTCGAGGACGCCGCTGTCCCGCTCGTCACGCGCGTGCCGCGCGCCCTCGGCCCGCTTACGGGAGAAGATCACTGCGCCCACCCTCCGCTGTTCGCACTCACCCTGCCACCTCTTCCGTCCGCCCGCCCGCCGGAGCCGGGACCAGCCCGGCGTGCCCGCCGGTGGAGCCGTGCCCGCCGGTCCCGCGCCGGGACGCGGGCAGCTCGACCACCGGCTGGAACTCGGCCCGGGCGACCCGCTGGACCACGAGCTGCGCGATCCGGTCACCCCGGCTGATCTTCGCCGGCGTCTCCCGATCATGATTGATCAGGTTGACCAGGATCTCACCCCGGTAGCCGGCGTCGACCGTACCGGGCGCGTTGAGCACCGTCACGCCGAGCCTCGCCGCCAGCCCCGATCGGGGATGCACCAGGCCGACGTACCCCTCCGGCAACGCGATGGCCACGCCGGTCGGCACCAGGGCGCGCCCGCCGGGCGGCAGCTCCACATCCGCGGCGGCCACCAGGTCCGCGCCCGCGTCGCCGGGATGGGCGTACGCCGGAAGCGGCAGTTCCGGGTCGAGTTGCCGCACGGGCACGGGTACGACGTCTGTCACGGTCATCCTCTTCCGTCCGGTCCTTGCGGGGTGACCCTGCCATCCTGCCGGTTCCGCGGCCGTCCGCGCGCCGTACCCTCTGCACTGTGCGTCAGTCGTCATCCCCGGCCGCCCCGGTGACCGCCGCTCCGGACTACTCGGAGCGCCTCGGCCTGCCCTGGTGGGCGTGGCCGATCGGCCTGGCCCTCGCCGGGCTGCTCGCCGCCGAGCTGTGGATGGGCGCGACCGGCGTCCGGGCCTGGTTGCCGTTCGTGCTGCTGATCCCGGCGGCGGCGGCCACGCTCTGGTGGCTGGGCCGGATCCGGATCACGGTGCGGGCCGGGGAGCTGCGGGTCGACGACGCGCACCTGCCGGTGCGTCACGTCGCGGACGCGGTGCCGCTGGACGCGGCCGGCCGGCGCGAGGTGCTCGGTGTCGGCGCCGACCCGCTCGCCTTCGTGGTGCAGCGCCCCTGGGTGGGCGGCGCCGTGCAGGTGGTGCTCGACGACCCCGACGACCCCACCCCGTTCTGGGTGGTCAGCTCCCGCCACCCGGTCGAGCTGGCCGCGGCCCTGATCGCCGCCCGCGACGCCGCCTGACCCGCCCGCCCGGTCGGGTCAGGACCACTTGCCGCCGGCAAACGCGTGCGCCTGGTGCCGGAGGTCCTTGCGGAGCTGGTCGGCCAGGTTCTTAGTGGACCGGCGGTTGAGGTAGCCGGCCACCGCGGCGCCGGTCAGGAACGGGCCGAGCGTGGTGAGGTTGCGGCCGAAGCGGCGCAGCAGGCTGTCCCGCAGTTCCCGGCGGGCGGCGGTGCCGAGCACCGCGCTCACCCCGGCCCCCGGGATCATCGGGTTGATCCCCCGCTGGGTGGCCCAGGAGTGCAGCAGGGACACGGCCCGCTGGGCGCCACCGGGGGGCAGCGGCACCCGGTAGACCTCGTGCAGCTCGCCGATCAGCTTCAGTTCGACGGCCACCACCGCGACCGTCTCGGCGGCCAGCAGCACCGGCGCGGAGAGCAGGGTCGGCGTGACCGCCCACTCCACCGCGGCCACGCCGCCGCCGGCCGCGCCGACCCCGGCCGTGGTCCGGGCCGCGTTGCGGACCAGCCGCTCGGCGAGCGCCTCGTCGTCCAGGCCGGGGAAGTGCCTCCGGAGGGTCGCCAGGTCGCGGATCGGCACGCGCGGGGCGACCTCGGCGACGGTGTCCGTCATCCAGCGGATCGCCGCCTTCGGCTTGTACAGGTCGGTGATGCCGCGGGCGCGGGTCTGGGCGACCAGCCGGGTGAGCAGCTGCCGCCGGCGGCCGGGGCCGATGTCGTCCTCGGTCAGCGCCGCGACGGTCGCGCCGAGCTGCGCGGCGTCGGCGTCGGGCTGCTCCGGCCGCGCGCCGTCCGGCCGGCCGGCGTCGGCACCCCCGCCGGGCAGGATCGATTTCTTCTCGGTCGGTCGGTCCGCGCCGGTCCCCTCGGCGCCCGGCCCGTCGGCCCGCTCGCTGCGCTCGCTCACCCGTCCGCCCCCTTGCTCCGCACGGCGTCACCCCCGCCGGTACGAGTCAAGCAGCTTCCGGCCACCGCCGCACGGCGGCTCGATAAGCGGCGGCCCCGTCGAGGAGGCCGCCGCCGGTGTCTCGGGTCGGGGTCAGACGCACTCGCGGCAGATCAGCTCGCCGTTGCGCTCGACCGCCAGCTGGCTGCGGTGGTGGACCAGGAAGCAGCGGGCGCACCGGAACTCGTCCTGCTGCATCGGTAGCACCTTGACCGTGAGCTCCTCGTCGGCCAGGTCGGCGCCGGGCAGCTCGAAGCTCTCGGCCACCTCGGCCTCGTCGACGTCCACGGCGCCCGACTGTGTGTCGACGCGCCGGGCCTTGAGCTCTTCCAGGCTGTCCTCGCCGAGGTCGACCTCGTCGCGACGCGGGGCGTCGTAGTCGGTGGCCATCGGTTTCACTCTCCCATATCGATATGGTCGCTTCCGGTTGTAACGCCGGACGACGCTGTTTCGGTTCCGCTGGCCGGCCACCAAAAGTGTCGGGCACCCGACCCGACCGTCGTGGGGCCGGGACCGCCAGGAAGGAACTCCCCCAGCGAGCGCGGAACCTTACCCCCCCTTTGGGCGAGGCATGTATACCGCCCTCGTGGCAGAGATGTACGCCCCGGCGCCCGAAGTTGTTCCCAATGTGACTCAGGCGACACGAAGATAGGGGTAGTAGTACCCGTTCCCCCGGTGGCGCGCCGGCATGTCGGACTGTTTCCACGCGACGGCCGGACAAGCGTTAACCTCAGCGGCGTACTCGACGGCCGGCGGGGCGGACCGACCGCCGGCGGTCGCCGCCACCCAATCACGTCCGGGGAGCGCCCAGAATGAGTTTTGCGCGAGTGCGGGCACTCGTTGTCGTCGGACTGCTGGCGGCCATCGCCCTGGTCTTCGTCGTCGTCGCGCTGGTCCGCGACACACAGAGCAAGGCCGGCACCGCCGCAGACTGCCCGGAGGGCTGGCCGATCGCCGACGTTCGCCTGCGCGAGCAGAAGGACGTCAAGATCAACGTCTACAACGGCACCGACGAGGCCGGGCTGGCCGGCAGCGTCGCGGACGACTTCCGCAACCGCAAGTTCCAGGTCAAGAAGGAGGCCAACGCCCCCAAGGCCGTGGACGGCGTGGTGGTGCTGCGCTACGGCCCCAAGGGTGTCGGCTCCGCGCACCTGCTGCGGGCCTACTTCCTCAACGAAGCCAAGCTGGACCCCGACCTGAAGCGCAAGGACGACACGGTCGACGTGATCCTCGGCAACGGTTTCCAGCAGTTGGCCACCACCACCGAGGTCAACCAGTCCCTGGGCGACCTCGGCTCGCCGCAGGCGCCGACCGGCACCTGCCCCGGCCCGGTGAAGTAGCCCGGCCGTTCGGTCGACCCGTCAGCGCGAAAGAGTGGCCTCCCCCCGGCGGGGTGGCCACTCTTTCCGTACGTGCGGACGGGACCGGTCACGGGCCGCCGGAGGCGTCCAGGGCGGCGAGCCGGGTGTGCAGTGGCTCGTAGAGCGCCGGCGGCGCGGCGAGCACCAGGTCCGGACCGGCCGGCCGGCCCGACAGCCCGGTCACCAGCAGCCCGGCCTCCCGCGCGACCAGCCCGCCCGCGGCGAGGTCCCAGGCGGCCAGCCCCTTCTCGTAGTAGGCGTCCACCCGGCCCTCGGCGGCCAGACACAGGTCGAGGGCGGCGGCGCCCATCCGGCGGATGTCCCGCACCTGCGGGATCAGTTCGGCGACCACCCGCGCCTGGTGCGCCCGGCGGCCGGCGTCGTAGCCGAACCCGGTCGCGATCAGCGCCTGCCCGAGGTCGGTCTCGGCGGAGCAGCTCAGCCGCTGCCCGTCCCGCCACGCGCCGCCGCCCGCGGTGGCGGTCCACTCCTCGCCGGTGGCCACGTTGCGCACCACCCCGGCGACGACCTCGCCGGCCACCTCCGCGGCCAGGGACACCGCGCAGTACGGCAGCCCGTAGAGGTAGTTGACGGTCCCGTCGATGGGGTCGACGATCCAGCGCACCCCGTCCTCGGCGGCCGGGCCGGTCTCGCCCGCGCCGTACTCCTCGCCCAGCACGGCGTCGCCGGGCCGCAGTGCCCGCAGCGCCTCCAGCACCTGCCGCTCCACCGCCCGGTCGGCGGCGGTGACCACATCGGTGACCGTGCTCTTGGTCGCGGCGACCGAGACCCCCTCGGCCCGCATCCGGTGCGCGGTGGCCGCGGCGTCCCGCGCCACCTCGACGGCGATCGTGAGCAATTCCTGCGGCGTGGGTGCCGAGGCGATCATGTTCGTCCCCTTCCGGCACGACGCGGACCTGCCGCTTCGTGCGCGGGTATCATCCTTACAAAGTCCACAACTGCGCCTGATCGGTGGTCCGTACGGCCGGTCCGCCGTGCGGCGCAGGATGATCGCGGCAGACGGCGTTACAATTCACCCTGCCCACGCGCCACGGACCGCCACCGACCGGCCGGCCCGGGACACGGGGGTCCCTCAACGACATCGCCCGACACCGCGTTCCTTGCCGTGCCGGACGACCCGGCCGTGCTCGCTCTTCGCCTCCGGAAGGTCATTCGTGACAGAACCCCGCCAGCCCGGCGCCGACGTTCGTTCGCTCACCGACACCCTGATCGCCCACGCGCAGAGCGCCGGCGGCCAGCTCACGTCGGCCCAGCTCGCGCGCACCGTCGAGTCCGCTGAGGTGACCCCGGCTCAGGCCAAGAAGATCCTCCGTGCGCTCTCCGAGGCGGGCGTGACGGTGGTCGTGGACGGCTCCGCGAGCACCCGCCGCCGGGTGGCCGCCGCCCGGTCCGCCACCCCGGCCTCCCGGGCCACCACCGCCAAGACCACCAAGAAGGCCGCCGCGCCCGCCCCGAAGCAGGCTCCGGCCGCCGAGGAGTCGCCGGCCCCGGCCCCGCGGAAGGCGACGGCCCGCAAGGCCGCCGGCGCCACCGGCACCACCGCCGAGGTGGCCGCCACGGCCGCCGCCCCGGCGAAGGCCACCAAGACGACCCGGGCCACCAAGGCCACCGTGGCCGCCAAGAACGCCGCCGCGAAGCCGGCCAAGGACGCCCCGAAGGGCGAGGGCCCCGAGGGCGAGATCGATCCGGAGGAACTCGCCGCCGAGATCGAGGACGTGGTGGTCGAGGAGCCGGCCGAGCTGACCAAGGCCGCCGAGGCCGACGCGGCCAGCTCCGCCACCGACAACGACTTCGAGTGGGACGACGAGGAGTCCGAGGCGCTGAAGCAGGCGCGCCGGGACGCCGAGCTGACCGCCTCCGCCGACTCCGTGCGGGCGTACCTGAAGCAGATCGGCAAGGTGCCGCTGCTCAACGCCGAGCAGGAGGTCGAGCTCGCCAAGCGGATCGAGGCCGGCCTCTACGCCGCCGAGCGGCTGCGCGCCGCCGACGAGGGCGAGGAGAAGCTCACCCGCGACATGCAGCGCGACCTGATGTGGATCTCCCGGGACGGCGAGCGGGCCAAGAACCACCTGCTGGAGGCCAACCTCCGGCTGGTCGTCTCGCTGGCCAAGCGCTACACCGGTCGCGGGATGGCGTTCCTCGACCTCATCCAGGAGGGCAACCTCGGCCTGATCCGCGCGGTCGAGAAGTTCGACTACACCAAGGGCTACAAGTTCTCCACGTACGCCACCTGGTGGATCCGCCAGGCCATCACCCGCGCCATGGCCGACCAGGCCCGCACCATCCGCATCCCGGTGCACATGGTCGAAGTGATCAACAAGCTTGGTCGGATCCAGCGCGAGCTGCTCCAGGACCTGGGCCGCGAGCCCACCCCGGAGGAGCTGGCGAAGGAGATGGACATCACACCGGAGAAGGTGCTGGAGATCCAGCAGTACGCCCGGGAGCCCATCTCGCTCGACCAGACCATCGGTGACGAGGGCGACAGCCAGCTCGGCGACTTCATCGAGGACTCCGAGGCGGTCGTCGCGGTCGACGCGGTGTCGTTCTCGCTGCTGCAGGACCAGCTCCAGCAGGTCCTCCAGACGCTGTCCGAGCGCGAGGCGGGCGTGGTACGCCTGCGCTTCGGTCTCACCGACGGCCAGCCGCGCACCCTGGACGAGATCGGCCAGGTGTACGGCGTGACCCGGGAGCGCATCCGGCAGATCGAATCCAAGACCATGTCCAAGTTGCGGCACCCCTCGCGTTCCCAGGTGCTCCGCGACTACCTGGACTGACCGGCACGCGTCAACCAGACGTGTCGGTTTGATCACCAGCCGTAGAACACTCTCCGGTGACCTGACGGTTGCCCGTTTGTGATCGTTGACGTGGCACCCTTGGTGCACGGCACACTGTCTCCCACGCCAGGTGTGACCTCCGTCCCCGACGGGCACACAGGGAAGGCAGGGCCCGAGAAGGGTGTTGCACGATAGGTGAGCAACCGAAGAGAGTGTTCATCGGTGACGACCAGAGGAGGAAGGCGATGACCCCGACCCTCACGCCGCCGCCCGAGACGGTGAGCCCCCCGGCCGCCGATGAACGGTGCGACCGCTGCAATGCTGCCGGCAAGCTCCGGATCACTCTGGCGGGTGGGAGTGAGCTGGTGTTCTGTGGGCACCACGCGAACAAGTACGCGGAGGATCTCGTGAAGATCACCGTGCGCTACGCGTCGGACCCCGAGTTCAGCTGGCGTGGCGCCGATCTGATGGCGAACTGAGTACGAGGAATCCGCAGCTCGACATAAAGCCGGCCGGAGGTCCCCAGGGACCTCCGGCCGGCTTTTGCGTACCCCCGTCCCCACCTACCCCGAACCCGGTTGATCATGAGGTTTGCGGCAGTATCGGCGATCCACTTCGCCGCTAACCTCATGATCACCCGGACGGGGTGAGGGGGCGGGGGGGTCAGAGGGTCTGGACGGTGGCTATGCGCTCTTCCAGTTGCTCGATCGTTGCCTGGGCGCTGGGTGGGCCGCCGCAGAGGCGGCGGAGTTCGGCGTGGATCTTGCCGTGCGGCTGGCCGGTGCGGTGGTGGCGGGCGGCCACCAGGGCGTTCAGCTGCCGCCGGAGGGCCACCCGGCGCTGGGCGGCACTCATGGGAGGCGGGGCCGCCGACGGGGCCGCAGGGGCCGGCTCAGCGGTCCGCTGGGTGGCCCGGCGGCGCTGCGCGGCGAGCTGCTCGGCCTGCCGCTTGGTGAGCAGCATCGAGACCTGGTCGGCGGTGAGCAGCCCGGGCAGGCCGAGGTATTCCTCCTCCTCCGGGGTGCCCGCCTGGGCGGCCGTGCCGAACGAGGCGCCGTCGAAGATCACCTGGTCCAGCTCGGCGGTCGCGGACAGCGCGGCGAACCGCTTCTCCAGCTCGCCGCTGGCCTGGTCGTCCCGCTGGGCACGCTCCAGCAGGTCGTCGTCGAGGCCGTCGGAGTCCTTCGGCTTGCCCAGCACGTGGTCCCGCTCGGCCTCCATCTCGCTGGCCAGACCGAGCAGGTGCGGCACGCTGGGCAGGAAGACCGAGGCGGTCTCGCCGGGGCGGCGGGCCCGAACGAACCGGCCGATCGCCTGCGCGAAGTAGAGCGGGGTGCTGGCGCTGGTCGCGTAGACGCCGACGGCCAGCCGGGGGATGTCGACGCCCTCGGACACCATCCGCACCGCGACCAGCCAGCGCTGTTCGGAGGCCGCGAACGTCGCGATCCGCGCGGAGGCGCCCTGGTCGTCGGAGAGCACCACGGCGGCCTTCTCACCGGTCACCTGCTCCAGCAGCTTGGCGTACGAGCGGGCCACCTGCTGGTCGCTGGCGATCACCAGACCGCCCGCGTCGGGCATGCCGTTGTTGCGCAGCACGGTCAACCGGGCGTCGGCGGCGCGCAGCACCTGCGGCATCCAGTCGCCGGCCGGATCCAGCGCGGTCCGCCAGGCCTGCGCGATGAGGTCCTGGGTCATCGGCTCGCCGAGCCGGGCGGCCAGCTCCTCGCCGGCGTTGGTGCGCCACCGGGTCTCCCCCGAGTACGCCAGGAAGAGCACCGGCCGGACCACGCCCTCGCGCAGCGCGTCGGAGTAGCCGTAGACCGAGTCGGCGCGGGAGCGGAGCAGCCCGTCCCCGCCCCGCTCGTAGCTGACGAACGGGATCGGGTTGTCGTCGGAGCGGAACGGGGTGCCGGTGAGCATGAGCCGGCGTACGGCGGGCTCGAAGGCCGCCTTGACGCCGTCGCCCCAGGTCCGCGAGTCACCCGCGTGGTGGATCTCGTCGAGGATCACCAGGGTGCGCCGGGTCATGGTGCGCCGCCGGTGCACCTGCGGTGCCATCCCGACCTGGGCGTACGTGACGACCGCGCCGTGGAAGTCGGCCGCGGAGTGCAGGTCGGCGTTGCGGAAGGCGGCGTCGAGCTGGATGCCGACGCGGGCGGCGGACTCCGCCCACTGGGTCTTCAGGTGTTCGGTCGGCGCGACCACGGTGACCGCCTCGACGGTGCCGTCGTTCAGCAGCTCGGCGGCGATCCGCAGGGCGAACGTGGTCTTGCCGGCGCCGGGCGTGGCGACCGCCGTGAAGTCGTCGGTGCGGCGGCGCAGGTACTCCACCATCGCCTTGCGTTGCCAGGCACGCAGGGGTGGGAATGTGTCGAGCGCCGGCAACCGCGGTGCCACGTAGCTCCTCTCCGACCGCACGACGGCGGACCCCGGCCGAGGGCCACGGGTGCGGCCGCCCATGAAAAGGCCCTCGCGCATCGGGTGCCGCGAAGGCCGACTCAGCATAACCAGCGGGGGCCGTCCGCCCCACTCGACGCCACGCTGGTCACATCCGCCCACCCCGGGGCGCCGGGCTCAGACCTGTGGTCCCCGGGCGCCGGTGCGCGGCGGCCGCAGCGCCGGCACCGGGGCGGACCAGCGCCGCCGCAGCGCGATCAGCCGCAGCGCGAAGACGAGGACCGCCGCGGCGGTCAGGGGCCCCGCGGTCGCCGCGCCGTACGTCGACAGCAGCGCCACGGCGATCGACCCGGCGAGCGCCGCCACGGCGTAGATCTCCCGGCGCAGCACCACCGGGATCTCGCCGGTGAGCAGGTCGCGCCCCAGCCCGCCGCCGATGGCCGTGAGCATGCCGATCATGCAGGCGCCGACGGCCGGCACGTGGGCGTCGAGGGCCTTGAGCGTGCCGGTGACGGTGAACAGGGCGAGACCGGCCGCGTCGAGCACCAGCACGGTGGTGCGCAGCCGGGCGAACTGGGGATGCAGCCAGAAGATGGCGGCGGCGGTGACCGCCGCGGTGACCGCGTACCGCCAGTCGGCGAAGGCCAGCGGCGGCACCTCGTCGATGACCAGGTCGCGGAAGATCCCGCCGCCGAGGGCGGCGACGACGCCGACGAAGACCACCCCGAAGAGGTCGAGCCGTTTGGCCACCGCCGCGGAGGCGCCGGAGGCCGCGAAGACCGCCACGCCGGTGAGGTCGGCGAGGAGGAGCGGGGTGGAGGTGGTCACCGCCGCAGGTTACGCGGGCGGCCGGGAGGGCCGCCCGGGATCACTCGGCGTACGAGTCGTAGATCTCCTTGCACTTCGGGCAGACCGGGGAACCGGGCTTGGCGGCCTTGGTCACCGGGAAGGTCTCGCCGCAGAGCGCCACGACGAAGGTGCCCATGACGGCACTCTCCGCGATCTTCTCCTTGCGGACGTAGTGGAACATCTCCGGGCCGGTGTCGGCGTCCTTCAGCTCGGGACGCTCGAGAACCTCTGTACTCACGACTACACCTCCAACGGTCCAGTTTTGCAGGTCGATCCCGCCCGGTCCACCTGGGCCCGCGCCGGAGGCGGCCCGTACCGTAGCCGAAGTGACCAACTTTCACATCAGTCTCGGCACCGAGGTGGCCGACGCCCTGCGCGACGGGCGTCCGGTCGTCGCCCTGGAGAGCACCATCGTCTCCCACGGCCTGCCCCGACCGGACAATCTTCGCGTCGCGCGTCAGATCGAGCAGGCGGTCCGGGACGCGGGAGCCGTTCCGGCCACCATCGGCATGGTCGCCGGTGAGCTGATCGTGGGTCTGGACGACGCCCAGCTCACCCGGCTCGCCACGGTCGACGGGGTGAGCAAGCTCTCGGTGCGCGACCTGGCCGTGGCGGCGGCCACCGGCGCGGACGGCGCCACCACCGTGGCGGCGACCAGCGCGGTGGCCGCGGTGGCCGGGATCGGGGTCTTCGCCACCGGCGGCCTGGGCGGGGTGCACCGGGAGGCCGCGCAGACCTTCGACGAGTCCGCCGACCTGGTCACCCTGGCCCGGACCCCGATCGCGGTGGTCTGCGCCGGGGTGAAGTCGATCCTGGACGTGGGCGCCACCCTGGAGCGGCTGGAGACCCTCGGGGTCAGCGTCGTCGGCTACCGCACCCGCCGCTTCCCCGGCTTCTACCTCACCGACGCCGGCTTCGACCTGGACTGGTCGGTGGAGTCGCCGGAACAGGCGGCCGACGTGCTGGCCGCGCGCCGGGAGCAGGGCGTGCACTCCGGTGGGCTGATCGTGGCGAACCCGCTGCCGGTGGACGAGCAGCTCGACCCGGCGCTGCACGACCGCACCCTGGCCACGGGGCTGGCCATGCTGGCCCGCGACGGGGTGACCGGCAAGGCGGTGACCCCGTTCCTGCTGGCCCACTTCCACTCCGCCACCGAGGGCGCCAGCCTGGCGGTGAACGTGCGGATCATCCTGCGCAACGCCGACCTGGCGGCACGGATCGCGGTCGCCGCGGCGGCCCGCCGCACCGCCGCACCGGCATGAGCCTCGCACCCCGCATCGTCGTCGTCGGAGACGTCATCACCGACGTGCTCGCGGTGCTCTCCGGCCCCCTCGCCACCGGCTCGGACACCGCGGCCGGAATCCGGTTCAGCGGCGGCGGCCAGGCGGCGAACACCGCGGCCTGGCTCGCCGGCCAGGGTGCGGCCGTCACACTGGTCGCGGCGGTGGGCGACGACGAGACGGGCCGGGAGCGGGTCACCGAACTGGAGCGGGTCGGGGTGACCTGCGCCGTGGAGCGGCACGAGGGCTACCCCACCGGCACGGTCATCGTGCTCACCCACGACGGGGAGCGGACCATGGTCAGCCAGCGGGGGGCGAACCTGCGGCTGACCACGGAGCACGTCGACCGGACCATCGCGGCCGCGCCCGACGCCGGGCACCTGCACCTGTCCGCGTACACGCTGCTGGACGTCGGGTCGCGGGGCGCGGGCCTGCGCGCGCTGGCCGCCGCCCGCGAGCGCGGGCTCACCACCAGCGTCGACGCGGCCTCCGCGGCCCCGCTGCGGCGGGTCGGCACGGCCTTCCTGACCTGGGTACGCGACGTCGACCTGCTGCTGGTCAACACGGACGAGGCGACGGTGCTGGCCGGCGGGCTGGACCCGGCGGCGCAGGCCCGGGCGCTGACCTCGGTGGCCCACCGGGTGGTGGTGAAACGGGGCGCGGCCGGCGCGGTCTGGGTGGACCGGACCGGGCTGGTCGAGACGGCCCCGGCGCCCGGGGTGGCCGTGGTGGACGTGACCGGGGCGGGCGACGCCTTCGCCGCCGGCCTGCTCACCGCGTGGCTGGCCGGCGCGGACCCGCGCGCGGCGCTGTCCCGGGCCGGCGATCTCGGCGCGCTTGCGGTCACCACCGTCGGCGCGCGGCCCCAGCCCTGACGGCGGACCGGTCCGGGCGGCCGCCGCCCGGGCCGGTCAGGGCTCGGCGTCGATGACCTTGTGCGGACGCTCCTCGGCGGCGAGCGCCATGGGCGGGGTCTCGTCCCGGTGGCGGGGCTGGAACTTCCCCGCCATCCGGTGCTGCTCCTTGGGCGGACGATCGTTGGCCAGCAGCACGGCCAGCCAGGGGATGAGCACCATCCCGAGGGCGCAGAGCGGCAGCCACAGCCAGAGCAGTGGTGCCTTGACGCCGACCAGGACCGCACCGAGCACCAGGCACGCGACCCGGATTCCCATCATCAGCACGTAGCGCTTCTGCCGGCTGGTGAGCTGGTCGTCCTGGCTGCGCGAGGCGTCGGTGATCAGGATCGGCTGGTACGCCTGACGCTTCACCACGGACCTCCTCGAGGGATTACGACCCATCCTGTCACCCTCGACGGTTGATCGGCGAAAATCGTGACAAGGGCGGCGCGTGTTACGTGCGTGGTACGCTCCGTTCGTGGGCAACCGGTTCAGCTTCACCGACGAGGCGTTGGCCAACCTGCGGGTCTACGACGTCACGCCCGGGGAAGTCTGGGAAGCCCTGCACAGCACGCGGCGGGTCATCCGGCACCTCGGCGACGACGTCATGGTGGTCTACGCGACCGACCACCGGGGTCGACGCCTCGCGGTGCTGCTGGCCGAGGCCGACGGCAGCGACAACGACTGGGACATCCTCTCCGCCCGCGAACTGAGCGACGTCGAGGCCAAGCGCTACGACGACGCGGTGCGGAGGTCACGCCGACGAGGAGGCGGTCACGATGCACCGTAACGAGGCGACCAAGCGGTTCCACGACGCCGGCGACGCGCTCGCCGACCTGATCGACGAGACCCAGCCCGCGGAGCTGCCCACCCCCGACACCGACGTGCCGATGGTCAGCCGCTCGGTGCGCCTCCCGCTGGAGACGTACGACCGGGTCCGGGCGGCCGCCGAGGCGCGCGGCATCGGGGTGACCACGCTCATGCGGCAGTGGATCGAGGCGGGCCTGGCCGACCTCGACGAGTCCGCCACGGTCTCCCTGGCCGACGTGCGCCGGGCCCTGGCCGCGCTGTCCCGCCCCACCGCCGCCTGAGCCTCAGGCGTCCGGGCCGCTGCTCTCCGGCCCCGTCCGCCCGAGCGGGGAGGCCGACATCTCCGGCGGGCGACCCCGGCTGCGCAGCGCGTCCGCCAGCGCCACCGCGGCCAGCACAACGGCCACCAGGGAGAGGGCCCGCACGGCGGGACCGTGCGCGAGCAGCGGGACGAGCAGGAGCAGCGCGCTCGCGCCGAGGATCCGGGGCAGCGAGACCCGGCCGAAGATCTCGTACTCGAAGCGGGCCCGGGCGGCCAGGAAGAGCAGCGGCCCGCCCACCACGAAGAGCAGCAGGCCCGGGTCGGACCGGTGGAACGGCTCGGCGATGACCACCTCGTAGCCGACCGCAGCGGTGAGCACGCCGAGCACGATGACCAGGTGGGTGATCGTGGCCGACGTGCCGAGCCGGCCCGGCACGGGTGCCAGCCGCAGCGCCTCGGCCAGCAGGTGCCCGGCCCGGTGGAAGTAGATCCGCCAGAGCAGCGCGGTGGTGACGAAGGCGACCACGAAGGCGCCCGCGCCGTCGCCGGAGAACTTCTCGCCGCTGAAAGTCACTCCGATGACCAGGATCGACTCGCCGAGCGCGATGAGGAAGATCTGCTGGTAGCGCTCGGCGAGGTGCTCGCCGGCGATCCGCCAGCCCCCGGTCGGCGCGGATCCGATCCGGGGCAGCGGCCACCCGGCGAAGAGCGCGACGTAGTCCACGGTCAGCGCGAGGGCCCAGAGCGGCAGGCGCAGATCGTCGGGGCCCACCGCCCCCGCCAGCCAGAGCGGCGCGGTCGCCGCCGCCCAGGCGGCCAACCGGAGCGGGACCAGCCGCCGGGGGTGGCCGTGCAGTGCGGCGGCGACGACCAGGGGCCGGCCGAGCATCACGGCGACGTACGCGAGGGCGAACGGCAGCGCCCGCTCCTCCAGGGCCCGCGGCAGCGCCACCGCCATCACCAGGCTGGCGAACATCGTGCCGACCACGACGGCCTGGATGACCGTCTGCTCCGGCTCGTACCGGCTGGTCACCCAGACGGTGATCGTCCAGACCAGCCACAACACCAGGAACAGCAGCACGGTACGGCCGACCGCGGCGGCCAGCGTCCACCCGGTGGCCGGCAGGCTGTTGATCAGCCGCTGGGAGACCCGGGTCAGCGCGAAGACGAAGACCAGGTCGAAGAAGAGTTCCAGGAAGGTGGCACGCGTGGCGCTCTCCGGCGGGCGCAGCAGCGCGGCACCGCGTTCCGCCACCGTGTCACCCCCGTCCGCCGCCCTGGCTCCCAACGACCGGGCCGCCGCGCCGGTTGCGTGTCGGGGGCCGGCGGCTCACATCGGCGAGGCGGGGCGTTCCGGCGGGCGGCCCCGGGCCCGGAGCGCGTCGGCCACGGCCATCCCGGTCAGCACCGCCGTGACGCCGACGGCCATGCCGATCAGCGGCAGCCGGCTCAGCAGCGGCACGCCGAGGACCAGGAGCAGCAGGCCGACCAGGCGGGAGAGGGAGACCCGGCCGAAGACCTCGTACTCGAAGCGGGAGCGGCCGACCACGAAGAGCGCCGGGCCTCCGACGATGGCCGCCACCCGGACCACGTCGGCGTGTCCCCCGGGCTCGGAGATGGCCACCTCGTAACCGACCGCCGTGGTGACGATGCCGGCGATCATCGTGAGGTGCGTCCAGGTGGCCGACTGACCGAGCCGGGCCGGCTGCCGGGCCTGGGCCACCGCCTCGGCCAGCACCGAGCCCGCCCGGTGGAAGTAGATCCGCCAGAGCAGCACCGTGGTGGCGAAGGCGTCCACGAGCGCGATCCAGCGCAGCAGCGTGAAGTCGCTGCCGCTGAACCCGACGCCCGCCACGAAGATCATCTCGCCGAGCGCGATGATGGTGAACTGCTGGTACCGCTCGGCCAGGTGCTCGCCGGTCACCGTCCACGCCGTGGCCGCCGCCCGGCCCAGCCGGGGCACCGGCCACCCGATGACCACGCCCACGTAGTCGATCACCAGGGCCACCGCCCAGCAGAGCAGCCGCGCGTCGTCGCCGACCAGGCCACCGCCCAGCCAGAACACGGCCGAGACGCCCGACCAGACCAGGATCCGGCCGGACAGGTGACGCTGGGAGTGCCGGCGCAGCGCCACGGTCAGGTAGATCGAGCGGCCGAGCTGGATGGCGACGTACCCGGCGGCGAAGCTCAACCCGTGCGGGCCGTACGCGGCCGGCACCGACACGGCCATCACCAGGCTGCCGAACATGGACCCGACCATCACCGCCTGGATGGGCGGTCGCTCCGGGTCGTAGTGGCTCGTGGCCCAGGCGGTGAGCGACCAGACCATCCAGAGCGCGAGCAGCAGCACCAGGGTCTGCGTCAGCTCCAGCGGGAGGCGACCGCCGCCCGCCGTCACGTCGTCGATGAGGCGCTGCGAGACCCGGGTGAAGGCGAAGACGAAGACGACGTCGAGGAAGAGCTCCAGGAAGGTCGCGCGGTGACTGCCCCCGCCGCCGCGCAGGAGTTCCGCCCCCCGCTCGTCCGCCATCACCCGCCCGTCGCCACCGCCTTGACGATCATGACAACGAGCCAGCGCGGGCGCGGGTTGCGTCAGGCCTTCGCGGCCTTGGCCTCCGCCTTCATCCGCTGCTTGAACTCCCGGACCCGGCGCAGCGACTCGGGGTCGGTCACGTCGGCCACCGACCGGTACGCGTCCGCGTCGCCGTAGCCGCCGGCCGCCTCGCGCCAGCCGTCCGGGGTGATCCCGAACCGCTTGCCGAGCAGGGCCACGAAGATCTGCGCCTTCTGCCGGCCGAAGCCGGGCAGCTCGCCGACCCGGCGCAGCAGGTCCCTGCCGTCGGCCGCCTCCGACCAGAGCCGGGCCGGGTCGCCGTCGTAGCGCTCGACCAGGGCCCGGCAGACCTCCTGCACCCGGGCCGCCATGGCCTTGGGGAACCGGTGCAGGGCCGGCGGCGTGGCGAACAGCTCGACCAGGGCCTCCGGGGAGTATCCGGCCAGCTCCCGGGCGTCCGGCTCGTGGCCGAGCCGCTGCGCCAGCACGTACGGGGAGGAGAACGCCTTCTCCATCGGCACCTGCTGGTCCAGCACCATGCCGAGGAGCAGGGCCAGCGGGCTGCGCGCCAGCAGCTCGTTGGCCTGCGGGTCGATGGGCAGCGAGAGCGTCATGCCCCCATCCTGCCCCGCCCGCCGCCGCCCGCCACGCCGACTCCCCGCGAAACGCGCGGCACGGCCCGGTGGACAGGGGTGGGGTCCACCGGGCCGTGTGGCCGCGCGACGGCGTCAGTTGACGACGAAGAGCAGCCGGTTCGGCGAGCCGGAGCCGGGGTTGGTCACCTTGCCGGTGGTGGCGTTGGTGGTCAGGTAGCTGGTCACCTGCGCCGGGGTGTACGACGGGTTGGCGCCGAGCACCAGCGCCGCCGCGCCGGCCACGTGCGGCGACGCCATCGAGGTGCCGCTCAGCGTGCTGCTGGCGGTGTCGCTGGTCCGGTACGCGGAGACGATGCTCGACCCGGGGGCGAAGATGTCCACGCAGGAGCCGTAGTTGGAGAAGGACGAGCGCGCGTCGCTGCTGGTGGTGGAGCCGACGGTGATCGCGGCGGCGGCCCGCGCCGGCGAGGAGTTGCAGGCGTTGGCGCTGGAGTTGCCGGCCGCGACCGCGTAGGTGACGCCGGAGTTGACCGAGCTGGTCACCGCGTTGTCGATCGAGCTGCTGACGCCGCCGCCGAGGCTCATGTTGGCCACGGCCGGCTTCACGGCGTTCGAGGTGACCCAGTTGATGCCGCTCACCACGCCGGTGGTGCTGCCGCTGCCGGAGCAGTTGAGCACCTTCACCGCGATGAGGCGGACGCCCTTGGCCACGCCGTACCGGGTGCCGCCGACGGTGCCGGCCACGTGGGTGCCGTGGCCGTTGCAGTCGGTGTTGTTGCTGTCGACGGTGTTGGTGCCCCAGGTGGCCCGGCCACCGAAGTCGGTGTGGGTGGTCCGGATGCCGGTGTCGATGATGTACGCCCGGACGTTCGAGGCCGTGTTCGGGTAGGTGTAGCTGGAGTTCAACGGCAGGCTGCGCTGGTCGATCCGGTCCAGGCCCCAGGACGGCGGGTTGGTCTGGGTGGCCTGGGTGGTGACCACCCGGTCCTGCTCGACGTACGCGACGGCCGGGTCGGCGGCCAGCCGGCGGGCCTGCGCCGGGCTCATCGTCGCGCTGTAGCCGGTGAGGGCGGCGCTCCACACCGTGCCGACGCTGCCGCCGTAGCGCTTGGCCAGGCCGGCGGCCCGGTCCGGCACGGCGGTGCGGGCGGTGCGGCTGTTCGCGGCGCCGACCGCGTCGTCCTTCAGCACCACGAGGTAGCTGCCGCTGATGGCGTCGGGGGCGGAGGCGTAGCGGACGTCGCCGGTCGGTGCGGCGAGGGCGGGGGTGGAGGCGGCGGCGGTGAGGGCCGCGGCGGCGGCCGTGACGGCGAGCGCGCGCAACGCGCGTCGCCGGGGAACGGACACGTCGGACATCGTCTGGCTCCCTACCGGGCGCACCCGGGCTCTCGGACACCGGGGACGCCCATCGGCGGATGTTGGGGCAGATGGTAGCCATACATCGATGAACATAAAAGAGATAACAGTCGATACCCTGAGCTGGTGATATGGATCCGCCGGGTGCCGGCCGGGAGAGCGGCCGGGGAGGGCAGGATGACGACGTGGACCGTCACGACATGCTGCTCTCCCCCGCCGGCGTCGACGCGCTGCGCACCGCGCTGACCCGGGCGGGCTTCACCGCCAACGGCATCGCCGACCGGCTCGGCCCGCAGGCCACCGGCGCGGTGGCCCGCAACGACTTCCGCGCCGCGCTGCGCGCCACCGAGGACCGCGACCCGCTCGCCACGCTGATCCGGGTCTTCATCTGCGACCAGACCGAGCCGGAGCCGGCCGTGGCCGCCGCGCTCGCCCCGTTGACCGTCGAGGAGGCGCTGGCCGGGGGCCTGGTCGAGCGGCACGGCGACGGCCTGCGCGCCGGGGTCGACCTGGAGCCGTACGGGGACGACTGGTTCGTGCTCGCCGACGTGCCGGCCAGCGCCCGCCCCGGCCGCCCGCTGCACGCCCAGCACGTGCTGGGCATCGGCGGGGCCACCCAGACGCTGATCGGCGCGACCGTGCGCCGGCCGGTGGAGACCGCGCTGGACCTGGGCACCGGCTCGGGCGTCCAGGCCCTGCACCTGTCCACCCACGCCCGCCGGATCACCGTCACCGACGTCTCCGAACGGGCGCTGCGCTTCGCCGCCACCACCGCCGCCCTCAACGGTCAGGACTGGGAGCTGCTCCGCGGCGACCTCGTCGCCCCGGTGGCCGGCCGCCACTTCGACCTGGTGGTCAGCAACCCGCCGTTCGTGGTCGGGCCCGGCACCACCACGCACGTCTACCGCGACTCCGGCCGGGTCGGCGACGCGATCGGCGCCGAGCTGGCCGCCGCCGCACCGCACCTGCTCACCGAGGGCGGGACGATGCAGTACCTGGCCAACTGGGTGCACGTCACCGGCGAGGACTGGGCCGAGCGGGTGACCGGCTGGTTCGCCGGCACCGGGCTGGACGCCTGGGTGATCCAGCGCGAGGTGGCCGACCCGATGGCGTACGTCAACCTGTGGCTCACCGACGTCGGCGAGACGGCCGACCCCCAGCGGATGGCGGCCTGGCTGGACTGGTTCGACGCGCACAAGGTGGAGGCCATCGGGTTCGGCATCGTCTCGCTGCGCCGGGCCGGCCACGACGAGCCGGTCGTCCGGGTGGAGGACCTGCGCCAGCGGGTGGAGCCACCGCTGGGCGACCGGGTGGCCGAGTGGTTCGACCGGCAGGACTGGCTGCGCGCCCGGGGCGCCGACGGCCTGCTGGCCGCCCGCTACCGGGCCGCCGACGGGCTCCAGCTGCGCCAGGAGGCCACCATGGGCGAGGAGGGCTGGGCCGTGGACCGGCAGGTCCTCGCCATGCCGCACGGGCTGCGCTGGTCCGAGGAGATCGACCCCCTGGTGCTCGCCCTGGTGGGCGGTGCGGACGGCCGGCTGCCGCTGCGCGACCAGCTCGCCCTGCTCGCCGCCGCGCACGACGTCGCACCCGACGAGCTGGCCGAGGCGGCCGGGCCGATCGTGGCGCACCTGGTCGAGCGCGGCCTGATCGAGCCGGTCGCGGACTGATGCGGGCGGTGGTGCAGACGGTGGGCCGGGCCGCCGTGACGGTCGACGGGGAGGTGGTCGGCGCGATCACCGACGGGCTGCTGGTGCTGCTCGGCGTCACCCACACCGACACCCCGCAGGTGGCGGCCACCATGGCCCGCAAGGTCCACGAGCTGCGCATCCTGGACGACGAGCGCAGCGCCGCCGACACCGGCGCGCCGATCCTGGTGGTCAGCCAGTTCACCCTCTACGGCGACGCCCGCAAGGGCCGGCGCCCGAGCTGGACCGCCGCCGCCCCCGCGGAACTGGCGGAACCCCTGGTGGAGGCGGTGGTGCGAGAGCTACGCCAGCGCGGCGCCAAGGTCGAGACCGGCCGCTTCCGCACCCACATGCTGGTGGACAGCGTCAACGTGGGCCCCCGCACCCTCCTCCTGGACCTGTGACCGCCGGGGACGGCCGATAACCGCCCGCGACGGTCAGAAGAAGAGGCCGCGGCGGGACAGGGACTGGCGCAGCCAGCCGTCGAGCTGGGCGGCCCAGTCGGTGCGGTCCGCCGTCGCGTGGTCGACCGTGAAGCGGCCGAAGGCGTCGTGGCCCTCGGTGAAGAGGCCGCCGCGCTTGTCCAGCTCCAGCACCACCTGCACCTGCTGCGGGTCGGTGACGAAGGTCAGTTCGAGCTGGTTCATGGCGCGCGCGTACTGCGGCGCCGGGTGGAACTCGATCTCCTGGTAGAACGGCAGGCTCTGCCGTACGCCGTAGAGGTGGCCGCGCTCGACGTCGGCCCGGGCGAACCGGAAGCCCAGCCGCAGCAACGCCTCCAGCAGCCGCTCCTGAGCGGGCAGCGGGTGCACCGCCACGGCGTCCAGGTCGCCCTTGTCGACCGCCCGGGCCACCTCCAGCTCGGTCCGCAGCCCCATGGTCATCCCGTGCAGGTGCTGGCCGTACAGGTCGGTGAGCGGGGTCTCCCAGGGCACCTGGAAGCGGAACGGCACCTCGTACCGCTGCCCCGGGTCCAGCCGGAACGCGCCGGTCACCTGCGCGCGGCCGAACTCCTGGGTGGTGTCGTACTCCGAGTCGCCGCTCTCCACCTCGACCCGGGTGACCAGGCCGAGCGCGACGTAGCTCACATCCACCGGGTGGTCCCCGCCGACCACCTGGACGCGGCCCTCCACCTGTCCGCCGGGGCGGCAGTTCGGGTTGGCCAGCACCGTCTCCACCGACGGTCCACCCACACCCATCGCCTGCATGAGCCGCTTGAAGACCACCACGTCCTCCGATCGCCTGTGCGTCGCCCGGCCTCGCTGGCCGGCCGCTGGCACGGTAACCGGGCCCGACAAGGCACAGCCGCCGTTCCGCCCGGATTGCTGTCGGGTCCCCGATCGCCTCACTCCCGTTTCACGCCCCGCCCGCCAAGCTGTTCATCACCGGCAACACCGCGCCGGCGGACGGCACGGAACCGGTACGGCACGACGGACACGGGGAGAGACCGAGATGGCCCAGCAGATGATCGAGCACCAGGACATGGACGTCACCATGACCGATCTGGACGCCACCGACGAGCGCGGCGTCTCCACGGACCTGGTCCGGGCGTACCTGAACGGCATCGGCCGCACCAAGCTGCTCACCGCGGCGCAGGAGGTCGAGCTGAGCAAGCGGATCGAGGCCGGCCTGTTCGCCGAGGAGAAGCTCTCCACCTGCACCCCGGTCTCCGGTGAGCTGCGCGCCGACCTGGAGCTGATCGCGGCCGAGGGCCGCGCCGCCAAGGACCACCTGCTGGAGGCCAACCTGCGGCTGGTGGTGAGCATCGCCAAGCGCTACACCGGTCGCGGGATGGCGTTCCTCGACCTCATCCAGGAGGGCAACCTCGGCCTGATCCGCGCGGTCGAGAAGTTCGACTACACCAAGGGCTACAAGTTCTCCACCTACGCCACCTGGTGGATCCGCCAGGCCATCACCCGCGCCATGGCCGACCAGGCCCGCACCATCCGCATCCCGGTGCACATGGTCGAGCAGGTCAACCGGATGGTCCGGGTCCGCCGCGAGCTGTCGGTCACGCTGGGCCGGGAGCCCACCGTCGCCGAGGTGGCCACCGCGCTGGAGATCCCGGAGTACCAGGTGATCGAGCTGATCTCGTACGACCGGGAGCCGGTGAGCCTGGACCAGACGGTCGGCGAGGACGGCGAGAGCGCGCTGGGCGACTTCGTGGCCGCCGTCGACCCCAACGCCGAGCCGGGCGAGGCCGCCGGCGACGGCGAGCTGCGCAACGAGGTACGCATCGTGCTCGCCACCCTCTCCCAGCGGGAGCAGGCGGTGATCCGGCTCCGGTTCGGCCTGGACGACGGCCGGCAGCGCACCCTCGACGAGGTGGGTCGCGAGTTCGGGCTGTCCCGGGAGCGGATCCGGCAGATCGAGAAGGTGACGCTGCTGAAGCTGCGCGCCCCGGAGCGGGCCAACCGGCTGGAGGCGTACGCCTGCTGAGCTGACCGACGCGACAGGCCCCGGCGGTGCGCCGGGGCCTGTCGCGCTTGAAGCGGCGGCCGACAACGACCACCCTGGGGCGATGAACTGGACACTGGAAGTAGTGGTCGTGCCGGTCTCCGATGTGGACCGGGCCAAGAGCTTCTACGCCGAGCGGCTCGGGTTCGCCGTCGACCACGACACCGACCTGGGGGGCCTCGGGCGGATCGTCCAGCTCACGCCCCCGGGCTCCGGCTGCTCGATCGTCCTCGGCCGGGGCGTCGTGCCCGAGATGCCGCCGGGCTCGCTCAAGGGGCTGCAGCTGGTCGTGCCCGACCTGGAGAAGGCCCACGCGGAGCTGGTCGAGCGGGGCGTGGCGGTCAGCGAGATCCAGGTGGTCGGGCAGAACCCGGGCCCGGTGCCGCAGCCGCTGGACAACGTCGGCTTCGTCTTCTTCACCGACCCGGACGGCAACGCCTGGGCCGTGCAGCAGATCTCCAGCCGGGCCTGAGCGTTAGGAGGGGGCCCCTCCTATGCAGCAGGCGTTAAGAAGGGGCCCTTCCTTACAAGCGGCGCGGGCCGGTGTCCGGACGGGGCGCCTCGGCGCCGGTGCGGACGGTGGCGTGCAGCACCGAGATGCCGTCCGGCCGGGCCAGCACCGGGTTGAGGGTGAGCGACCGGACCCGGGGCTGCTCGTCGGCGAGCCGCCCGACCCGCAGCAGCAGGTCGACCAGGGCGGCCCGGTCCACCGGCGCGGCGCCTCGGTGACCGCGCAGCAGCGGCGCGGCGCGGGGCTCGTCGACCAGCTCGGCGGCGTCCCGGTCGGTCAGCGGGACCGCCCGCCACGCCCGGTCGCCGAGCAGTTCGGTGGCCACGCCACCCAGGCCGAAGCCGACCACCGGCCCGAACGCCGGATCCTCCACCAGCTCCACCACGCAGGCCACCCCGGGCGGAACCATCGGCTGGACCAGCACGTCCGCGCCGAAGACCGGCGCCATCTCGTCGTACGCGCGGCGCAGCGCGGCGGCGTCGGGCAGGTCGAGCCGGACCGCACCCAGGTCGAGGCGGTGCCGCAGCCCGGGGGCGGCCGCCTTGAGCGCGACGGGCCAGCCGAGCCGTTCCGCCGCCGCCACCGCCTCCCCGGCCGAGTGCGCCGGCGCCGACTCCACCACGTCGATGCCGTACGCCCGCAGCAGCGCCGCCGGGTCGGCGCCGTCCGGGCGCAGCGCGGACTGCCCGGCCGTCCGGTCCACCCGCTCCAGCTCGGACAGCACGCCGGGCGGGCGGCGCAGCCAGTCGGCGTACGTGGTGACCCGGGCCAGGGCCCGGACGGCCTCCTCCACGCTCGGATAGGCGGGTACCCCGGTGGGCACCCGGCCGGCGAGGAAGGTGGCCACCACCGGTTTGCCGGTGGCCCGCGCGTCGGGCAGCGCGGCGGTGAAGTCGGCTTCCGGGTCGGTGAGCTGGCCGGGCAGCGGCGGGGCGAACACCGCCACCACGGCGTCCACCCGCTCGTCGGCGGCGGACGCGGCGAGCGCGGCGGCGTACTCGGCGGCGGTGGCCCGTGGGCCCACGTCGTGCGGGTAGCCGTCGGCCACGGTGAGGCCCTGGGCCGCGCAGGCGGTGGCGGCCAGCCCGGTCAGCGCCGAGGAATTGCCGACCACGGCGACCCGGCGGCCGGCCGGCAGCGGCTGGTGGGCCAGGAGCACGCCGACGTCGAGCAGCTCGGCGACGGTGTCCACCCGGACCACCCCGGACTGGGCGAAGAGCGCGCTCACCGCGGCGGCGTCCAGGGCCGGCGCGTCCCCGACCCCCGGCGGGCGGGCCAGCGAGGCGAGCGCCACGACCGGCTTGCTCCGGCCGATCCGCCGGGCCAGCCGGGCGAACTTGCGCGGGTTGCCGAACGTCTCCAGGTAGAGCGTGATGACGTCGGTGCCCGGATCGTCCTGCCAGTACTGAAGCAGGTCGTTGCCGGAGACGTCGGCCCGGTTGCCGGCGGAGACGAAGCTGGACAGGCCGAGCCCCCGCCGGGACGCCTCGGCGAGCAGGGCCACCCCGAACGCGCCGGACTGGCTGAAGACGCCGACCCGGCCCGGGGCGGGCAGCACGGGGGCCAGGGTGGCGTTGAGGCGTACCGCCCGGTCGGTGTTGGCGACACCCAGGCAGTTCGGGCCGACCACCCGCATGCCGGCCAGGTGGGCGGCGCGGACCAGGGCGCGCTGGGCCGCCGCCCCCGCCGGGCCGGACTCGGCGAACCCGGCGGAGATCACCACCAGGCCGTGCGCGCCGGCCCGCGCGGCGTCGGCCACCACCTCGGTCACCGCCTCGGGGGCGACGGCCACCACGGCCAGGTCCACGTCCTCGCCGGCGTCGACCGCCGACGGGTACGCGGGCAGCCCGGCCACGGTCGCCGCGGTCGGGTGCACGGGGACGATCGCGCCGGTGAACCCGCCGTCGCGCAGGTGCCCGAGCAGGGCCGCGCCGACGCCCTGGCCGGTGGTGCTGGCGCCGTAGACGGCGATGCCGCGCGGGGCGAGCAGCCGGGCGATCGAGCGGGCCTCGGTGCGGTGCTCCCGGCCGCGCTGCACCTCCAGCGTCGCCTCGGTGGGTGCGATCGGGAAGTTCAGGTGCACGACCCCGTCGGCGTACTGGCGCTGGATCTGGTAGCCGAAGTCGGAGAAGACCCGCAGCATCGTCCCGTTGGCCGGCAGCACCTCGGCGACGAAGTGCACGATGCCGTAGCGCCGCGCCGCGTCGGCCAGGTGCTCCAGCAGCACCGAGCCGATGCCCCGGCCCTGGTACGCGTCCTCCACCACGAAGGCCACCTCGGCCTCGGGCGAGCCGGGGCCGAGCCGCTCGTAGCGGCCGACGGCGACGATCCGCTCGCCGGCCAGCACCACGAACGCCTCCCGGTCGCGGTGGTCGACGGTGACGAACCGCTGCAGGTCCCGCTCGGGGATGCGCGGGTACGGCGAGAAGTAGCGCAGATAGCGGGTGCGCTCGGAGAAGCGTGCGTGCATGGCCACGATGGCCGCGGCGTCGTCCGGGCGGATCTGCCGCAGCTGGACGGTCGTGCCGTCGCTGAGCAGCACGTCCACCGGTTGCTCGACGGTGGTCACCGGTCAGTCGCGGGGATCGTGCGGGTCGAGCCCGTGCAGCGGGAAGACCGCCTTGCGGGTCGCCGCGATGGCCCGGTCCACGGCGGTCGGCTCGCCGCTGGGCTGCCACGGCTGGTACGACGGGTCGACGTCGTCGGTCATCCGCAGCGGCACCTCCTGCCCGGGCCGCCGTCGCGCCGCCAGTTCCCGCCAGCCCGGCGGGGTCAGGGTGGCCGGGTCGAGCGGCTCCCCGGTGGCCACCGCGAGCAGGTGCGTCCAGGCCCGCGGCACCACCTCGACCAGCGCGTACCCGCCGCCGCCGAGGGCCACCCAGCGGCCGTCGCAGAGCTCGTCGGCGAGCGCCCGCAGCGCCCGGTAGGTGGCCCGCTGCCCGTCGACGGAGAGGTGCAGGTCGGCCAGGGGGTCGAGCCGGTGCGCGTCCGCCCCGCACTGGGTGACCAGCACCTGCGGCCGGAACGCCCGCAGCACCGCCGGCACGATCGCGTGGAACGCGCGCTGCCACCCCGGGTCGCCGATCCCCGGCGGCAGCGGCACGTTGACCGCCGACCCCTCCGCGCCCGGGCCGCCGGTCTCGTCGGGGAACCCCGTGCCGGGGAAGAGCGCGAGCGGGGTCTCGTGCAGGCTGACCGTGAGCACCCGCGGGTCCCGGTAGAAGATCTCCTGCACCCCGTCGCCGTGGTGCACGTCCACGTCCACGTACGCGACGCGCTCCGCGCCCAGGTCGAGCAGGCGGGCGATGGCCACCGCCGGGTCGTTGTAGACGCAGAAGCCGGAGGCCCGGGCCGGCATGGCGTGGTGCAGCCCGCCGGCCACGTTGACCGCCCGCCGGGCGTCGCCGCGCCAGACCGCCTCGGCGGCGGCCACGCTCGCCCCGGCGATCAGCGCGCTCGACTCGTGCATGCCGTCGAAGACCGGGTTGTCGGAGGTGCCGAGGCCGAAGCCGGCGAAGAGCGGGTCGCGGGGCGCGGCCCGGACCGCCTCCAGGTAGCGCGGGTCGTGCACCCGGGTGAGCAGGGCGTCGTCGGCCGGCTCCGGCTTCACCAGCCGGACCCCGGGCCGGTCCAGCACCCCCAGCTCGCGGGCGAGCGCCATGGTCAACTCGACCCGCACCGGGTCGAGGGGATGGTCGCCCATGTCGTACCCGAGCAGGGCCTCGTCCCACACCACCACCGTGTCGTCGGCCATGGGGCCATCGTCGCACGCGGGCCGGGGCCGGCTCATCACACGCGCGCCGCGGCGGCCCGGCTGGCTACCCGGTGGCGACCGGACGGTCCGGGTCGGCCACCCAGTCGCTCCACGAGCCGACGTACAGGGCGGCGTCCGGGCGGCCGGCCAGGTGCAGCGCCAGGACCGCCTGGGCGGCGGTCACCCCCGATCCGCAGTACGCGCCGACCGGCGCCTCCGGGGTCACCCCGGCGGCGGCGAACCGCTCACGCAGCGCCTCGGCGGCCGGGAAGCGCCCCTCGGTGACGTACTCCGGGGCGGGCAGGTTGACCGCGCCCGGGACGTGCCCGGCGACCGGGTCGATCGGCTCGGTCTCGCCCCGGTAGCGCGGGGCGCCCCGCACGTCGAGCAGCACCCCGGCGTCGGCCGCGGCCAGCCGGGCGGCCTCCCCCGCGTCCAGCACCGGCAGCTCGCCGGGGCGGACCGTGACGTCGCCGGGCGCGGGCGCGGGCGCGTCGGTCGAGACGGGTCCGCCGGCCGCGACCCAGGCCGGGAAGCCGCCGTGCAGCACCCGGACCGCCCGGTGGCAGGCCCAGCGCAGGGTCCACCAGGCGCGGGCGGCCGACAGGCCGTCGCCGCCGTCGTACACCACGACGGGATGCCCGGCGCGGACGCCGGCGGCCCGCAGCGCGGTCTGGAGTGCGGCGGGGTCGGGCAGCGGGTGTCGGCCGGCGGCGCCCGGCCGGCCGCACAGCTCGGTGTCCAGGTCCACGAAGACCGCGCCGGGCAGGTGACCGGCCGTGTAGTCCTCCCGGCCGGGCGGCCCGGCGAGCCGCCAGCGGACGTCCAGGAGGGTGGGCGGATCGGCGCGGTCGAGCTCGGTGGCGAGCCGGTCGGGCTCGACGAGCAGGTCTTCGGTTCCGGACATGCGGTCCAGTCAACACCATCCGGGCAGCGACCTCCCGGTTCGGCGTCCCTGCATCGTCGGGGGTCCGGGGTAGCATCGAACGCCGGAGGGACGCTGACGTGAAGCATGACCTGGTCGACACGACCGAGATGTACCTGCGCACCATCCTCGAGCTGGAGGAGGAGGGGGTGCCGCCGCTGCGTGCGCGGATCGCGGAGCGGTTGAAGCAGAGCGGTCCCACCGTCAGCCAGACCGTCGCCCGGATGGAGCGGGACGGCCTGCTCACCGTCGAGGGCGACCGCCACCTGATGCTCACCGCGCAGGGCCGCGGCACGGCGGTGTCGGTCATGCGCAAGCACCGGCTCGCCGAGCTGCTGCTCGTCAACGTGATCGGGATGCCCTACGAGGAGGCCCACGACGAGGCCTGCCGCTGGGAGCACGTGATGAGCGACGCGGTGGAGAAGCGGGTCTACGACCTGCTCAACCGCCCGACCCGCTCCCCCTACGGCAACCCGATCCCGGGCCTGGAGGAGCTGGGCGAACCGGGTCTGCGCGAGGTCGAGACCGCGGAGGGCGAGCGGAACCTGGCCTTCCCGGGCCTGTCCGGGCCGGTCGTGGTGCGGCGGATCTGCGAGAGCGTGCAGACCGACGCCGACGTCCTCCGGCAGCTGCACGCGGCGGGCGTCGACCCGGGCGCCACGGTGACCGTGGCCCAGGAACGCGACGGCGTCTCCATCGACCGCTCCGGCGACCGGGTCCGGCTGCCCCGCGAGGTGGCCTCCCGGGTGTTCGTCGCGGCCCGCTGACCCCCCCAGCCCGCTGCCGAGCCCGGCTGTCAGAGCTGCCGGGTGTCGATCACCTTGGCGAGGTTGACCAGCTTGCCGGCCGCCTTGTCGGCCTCGGCCGTGGCGGTGCCACGCGGGCTGGTCCAGCGCAGCGTGGCCAGCCGCCCCTCGCCGGCCAGCCAGCCCACCTCCGCCGCCGGGCCGCTCTTCGCGGTCTTCGGCAGCGTGTGCCGGTAGGCGATCTTCCCGAGCTTGGTCACCTTCTTGGCGCCCCGGGGCAGCACGTCGAGGGTGAAGGTCGACGTGTCGATCGACGTGTCGGTCACCGTCAGGGTCAGCTCCGGCAGCACGGCCCGCTCGGCCCGGACCACGCAGGTGTGTGTGTCGCCCTTGTCCATGGCGGCGGCCACGTCGAACCTGCCGCCCGTGTGCTTGGCGATCACCGCGAAGTCGAGCAGCCGGCACGCCCCGCCGGACGAGGCGGCGGACACCTCGACCGCCCTCGGCTCCCCCGCCGGCACCTCGACCGGTGTGGCCTCGGCGGCGCAGCCGGCGGTCAGCAGTACGGCCGAAGCGGCCAGCCAGGTACGGGCGCGCACGTGGAGACCTCCGCAGTCGTCGGCGGGGGCCGCCCGCCGGATGTCCGTCGGCCACCGTACGGGCAACCCTGCCGGGACGGAAGTCCTCAATCGTCCACGTACGGACAGTGCCGGCATCCTCGCCCGCAGCACGTGCCCCGGCGGGCCAGGAAACCGGCGCTGAGCACGAACAGTCCGGTCGCCGGGTCCAGGTAGCCGGCCTCACCGGCGGCCAGGGCGGCGTCGTGCGCGGCCAGGATCCGCGCCCGGTCCGCGTGGTCGGGCGACAGCCGCGACGGGTGCGGCTCGGTCAACGGCCGGTCCGCCAGGGGTCGTCGCTCTCCGGTCACCCGGCGAGTGTAAGGAAGGGCCCCTTGTTAACGCCTTCTGCCTAGCAGGGGCCCCCTCCTAACGCGGGGGTGGCGCTCAGCCGTGCCGGTCGAACGCCGTGGCGACCGCCGCCCGGTCCGCGCCGGAGGCCAGGAGCAGCCGGAGCAGCACCTTCGCCTTGTACGGGTCGAGCAGCCCACCGCGGATCAGCCCGCGCCGCCGCAGGTCGGTCTCGGAGCCGACCGCGCCGTAGGTGTTCCGCAGCACCGACCCGGCCCCCGTCCGGGAGGCGAGCACCACCGGCATCCGCGCGGCCAGCTCGCCCAGCGCCGGGGCGAAGTCGGGCGGCACGTGCCCCACCCCGAAGCCGGCCACCACCAGGCCGTCCAGGCCCGGGGCGACCGCGTCGAGCAGCGCCGGGTCGTCGTCGAGGGTGACGGTGTGCAGCGCCACCCGGGTGGCGGCCAGCCGGTCGCGGTCCACCGGCGGCAGCGGGGTGTGCCGGGGCGGGCGGGTCAGCAGCCGTACCTCCCCCTCGATGACGTGCCCGAGCGGGCCCGCGTTCGGTGCGGCGAAGGTCGCCGTGCTGGTGCTGTGGGTCTTGCGGACGAAGCGGGCCGCGTGGATCTCGTCGTTGAACGCCACCAGCACCCCGAGGTCCCGCGCGGCCGGCGCGGCGGCGACCCGGGCGGCGGCGAGCAGGTTGGCCGGGCCGTCCGGGCCGGCGAGGGTGGGGTTCCGCATCGCACCGGTGAACACCAGCGGCGCCGGGTGCGGCCAGACCAGGTCGGCCAGGAAGGCGGTCTCCTCCAGAGTGTCGGTGCCCTGGGTCACCACCACGCCGGCCGCCCCGTCGGCGACCGCCGCGCCCGCCGCGTCCACCAGGTCCAGGATCTGCCGGTACGCCAGGGCGGCGCTGGGCACCGCCTCGACGTCCCGCACGTCGAGCGGGATGTCGGCCAGCCCCGGTACGGCGGCCGTGAGGTCGGCGCCGGTGAGCCGGCTGACCACGCCCTGCGCTCGGGTGCCGGCCATGGCGATCGTGCCGCCCAGGGTGAAGAGCGCGACGGTCACCGGTCGGCCTTCCGGGCGAGCAGGAACGCCTGCGGCCCCCGGTCGAGCTCCTCCGCTTCGCGGACCAGCGTGGCGTGCACCGCGAATCCGGCCGCGGTGAGCTGTTCGGCCAGCCGTTCCGGCGGCAGCCAGTACACGTCGTACGAGACGGTGTGGCCGTACGCCTGCTCCAGCCGGATCCGCTGGTCGCCGGCCTTGACCGCGACCAGCAGGTGACCGCCCGGGGCGAGCACCCGGTGGAACTCGGCGAACACCCCGGGCAGCAGGTCCGGCGGCAGGTGGATGATCGAGTACCAGGCCACGAGGCCGGCCAGCGCCGCGTCGGGGATGTCCAGCGCGGTCATCGAGCCGACCTCGAAGCGCAGCTCCGGATAGTTCCGGCGGGCCACCTCGAGCATGCCCGGGGAGAGGTCGACCCCGGAGATGTCGAGCCCGAGACCGCGCAGGTGGGCGGTGATCCGGCCGGTCCCGCAGCCTGCCTCCAGCACCGGCCGGCCGGGCCCCACCAGCTCCGCGAACGCGGTCAGCATCCCCCGGTCGAGCGGGCCCTCCAGCACGTCGGGGATCAGCCGCGCGTAGTCCACGGCCACCGTGTCGTAGGCGGCGCGCGTCTCGGTGAGCCAGTTCGGTTCGATCATGAAAGACGACCCTAGTCGCCGGCCGGCCCCGCGTCCGCCCGCACCCGGCCCGGCTCGGCGACGAACGTCTCCGGCCGGGGGAAATGCCGCGCCCCGCAGCGGCCCGACGGGATACCGTGCCGGGTCGCACACCCGCGACCTCGACGGACAGGCCCGAGCAGTGACCCAGCAACTGACGCCCCCGACCACCGGCACCCGCACCTCGCTGTGGCGGAGCCGGGACTTCCTGCTGCTCTGGAGCGGCCAGACGGTCAGCGAGGTGGGCACCCGGGTCTCCGGGGTGGCGGTGCCGCTGCTCGCCGCGGACGTGCTCGACGCCACCGTCTTCCAGGTCTCCCTGCTCACCTTCCTGGCCTGGCTGCCGTACCTCTTCTTCTCGCTGCCGGCCGGGATGCTGGCCGACCGGGTCGACCAGCGGCGGCTGATGGTCGCGTGCGACCTGGGCCGGGCGGCGCTGCTGCTGTCGGTGCCGGTGGTCGCCCTGGCCGGCCACCTCACGCTGGCCTTCCTGTATGCGGTGGTCGGGCTCTCCGGCGTGCTGACCGTCGTGTTCACGGTGGCGTACCGGAGCCTGCTGCCCGCGCTCGTGCCGGCGGAGGACCTCACCTCGGCCAACGCGCGGCTGGAGGTGAGCGAGAACCTGGCCCAGCTGGCCGGGCCGAGTGCCGGCGGCGTGCTCGTCGGCCTGCTCGGCGCGGCCCGGACCTTCGTCGCCGACGCCGCCAGCTTCCTGGCCAGCGCCGTCACGCTGCTGCTGGTCCGGCACCGCCCGGCGCCACGCACCGAGGGCCGGGTGCCGGTCCGGGCGGCGCTGACCGAGGGGCTCGGCTTCATCCGCCGGCAGCGGATCCTCGCCCTGGTGCTCGCCTGCACCGCCACCTCGAACTTCTTCGTCATGGCCGCCAAGGCGATCGAGGTGCCGTACCTGCTGCGCGTGCTGCACGCCGCCCCGGCCACCATCGGCCTCTTGTTCAGCCTGGGTTCGGTGGGCGGGCTGCTGGCCGGTGTGCTCGCCGGGCGGGTGGCCGCGCTGCTCGGCGGCGCCCGGACCATCTGGGTGTCGATGGCCGCGCCCGGCCCGCTCTACCTGCTGATGCCGCTGGCCCGGCCCGGCTGGGGCGCCCTGCTCTACGCGATCGGCACGGCGGCGTTCGCGGCCAACGCGGTGCTGTTCAACGTGGCGGCCATGTCCTACCGGCAGCGGGTCACCCCGGCCGGGCTGCTCGGCCGGGTCAACGCCGCGTTCCTGTGGATCTGCTACGGCGTGATCCCGCTGGGCGCCCTGCTCGGCGGCGCCCTCGGCACCCGGCTCGGGCTGCGCCCGGCGCTGCTGGTCTGCGTGCTCGGCATGTGGAGCGCGGCGCTGTTCGTGGTTTTCTCGCCGCTGCGGCGGATGCGGGACTTCGCGGCGTCCTGAAAAGAGGCAGGATTTTTCCCGGACCGCTGTCGAATCCGGCCGCGCCCGTCCGTCGGTGAGACGGAAGAGGGAAACGACAACCCCCAAGGAGAGACCGATGGCCCAGTACGCAGTCCTCGTCTACTCGCCCGCGCCGGCCGACCCGATGGACCTGACCCCCGACTACGTGGCCCTGCTGGAGCGCTACGGCGACCAGGTCGCCGAGCTGGGCGGGCAGATCCTCACCGGGTTCGCGCTCCAGCCGAGCACCACGGCCACGGCGATCCGCGGCGACGTGGTGACCGACGGCCCGTTCATCGAGGCCAAGGAGGTCGTCGCCGGGTTCTTCATCCTGGAGGCGCCCGACCTGGACGTGGCCCTGAAGATCGCCAAGCTGAACCCGGCCACCATCGACGGCGGCGTCGAGGTCCGGCCGCTCTTCCAGCCGCCGGCCGAGTGAGCGACGCCGCCACGGTCGCCGCCGAACGGGCGGTGGCGGACGCGCACCGTCGCGAGTGGGCCTTCGTGCTCGCCGCGACGGCGCGCGTCGCCGGCGACCTCGACGTGGCCGAGGAGTGCGTGCAGGACGCGTACGTGGCCGCCCTGGCCGCGTGGGCGCGCGACGGCGTACCCGACAAGCCGGGCGCCTGGCTGACCGCCACGGCGAAGCGCAAGGCGCTCGACGTGCTGCGCCGGGAGAAGGTGTTCCGGTCGAAGATGCCCCTGCTCGTCGAGCCGGCGGAGGCCGAGATGGTGGAGGAGCCCGGCGGGGACCCGGTCCCCGACGACCGGCTGCGGCTGGTCTTCACCTGCTGCCACCCGGCGCTGGCCCGGGAGGCCCAGGTGGCGCTGACCCTGCGCCTGGTCTGCGGGGTGGCCACCGGCGACATCGCCCGCGCGTTCCTGGTCACCGAGACGACCATGGCGGCCCGGGTGACCCGGGCCAAGAAGAAGATCGCCGCCGCTCGGATCCCCTACCGGGTTCCGGAGGCCGCCGAGCTGCCCGAACGGCTCGACGCGGTGCTCACCGTGATCCATCTGCTCTTCACCGCCGGGCACACCGCGCCGACCGGCGCCGACCTGGTCCGCGCCGACCTGGTCGACCGCGCCGTGCACCTGACCCGGATGCTGCTCGCCCTGATGCCCGACGAGCCGGAGGTCCGGGGCCTGCTCGCCCTGCTGCTGCTCACCGACGCCCGCCGGGCCACCCGTACCGACGCCGCCGGGCGGCTGCTGGTGCTGGAGGAACAGGACCGGTCCCGCTGGGACCGGGCCGCCATGGCGGAGGGCAACCAGCTGGTCCTGGGCGCGTTCCGCACCGGCCGGGTCGGCCGGTACGCCCTCCAGGCCGCCATCGCCTCGCTGCACGCGGTCGCCCCCAGCTACGCCGCCACCGACTGGCCGCAGGTCGTCCGCCTCTACGACGAGCTGCTCAAGCGCTGGCCGTCCCCGGTGGTGGCGCTGAACCGGGCGGTCGCCGTGTCCATGGTCGACGGGCCCGCCGCGGCCCTCGCGGAGGTCGACGCACTGGCGGCCGATCCGCACCTGGCCGGCTACCACTACCTCCCGGCCATCCGCGCCGACCTGCTCCGCCGCCTCGACCGGCCTGCCGAGGCCGCCGACGCCTACCGCGAGGCGCTGAAGCTGGTCGACAACGACGCCGAACGCGCCTTCCTCACCACCCGCCTCACCGAGGTTGGCGCGACGCATCGATCATGAAGTTGTTGCCCCCCGCTCCGGCGTGTCGGGACAACACCTTCGTGATCACCGCCGGTGGGCCCGGCGTACCGTGCGGCGGGCGTCGCGCCAGGCGATCAGGGCGGTGCGGAGGCGGGGTGAGGCAACCCGCTCGCCCCGACGCCGGGCCGCGAGCTGACCGATCAGCCAGGCCGGGGCGTCGGCCGCCTCGACCGCCGCGGTCTTGGTGAGCAGGTCGCCGTGGCGCAGCGCGTGCCGGCCGCGGGCCATCGAGCTGAGGCCGAGGTCGGCGAGGGCGGGATCCAGCCACAACCACGGACGCCGGGCCGCCCAGGCCCAGTAGCCGGTGAGTTCGGCGCGGGCGGCGGCCCGCACGTCGTCGTCGCTCACCGGCGGGAACACCTCGCCGGGCGGGCGGCCGAGGACGGCGTACCCGTGGCGGACGAGCTCCGCCCGGGTGATGCCGGACAGGATGCGCTGGACGAGCTGCCCGTGCGTCCACGTCGGATGCTTCCGGTGGACGTCCGCGATGGTGGCGCTGTCGACGTAGACGCAGCCCAGGTGCAGCCCGGCGGCGCTGTCCGCGTCGAGGCGGCGGTGCACGGCGACGAGCGCGGCCTCCCGCGCGTCGTCGACCGGCCCGTCGGTCAGCGCGACCAGGTCGAGGTCGCTCACGCCGGGCCGGTGGTCGCCCGTCGCCAACGACCCGGCGACCAGCAGGTCGCTGACCCAGCCGAGCGCCGCCACGTCGGCGGCGAACTCCTCCACGGCCGGCGGCGTCACCATGGCCTCAGTCTAGGAACGGTCCATGCGCTCCCGGCGGAGCCGCCGCCGTCCGGCACTCGGCCGTCGATCCTGGAGACTTACCGTTCCCCGCGAACGGAAACTGCCCAGGAATCACCGTGTCGCGCCCGGCGGCAGGGCACGAAGGCTCTCTGCGAACCAGGTGAGGGACTGGCCGTGGCCGCGGGTCCAGGCCAGCGGCGTCCCGTCCAGCGCCAGCACGTTGTGGAACCCGTCTGGCGGCGGCTCCGGCAGCGCGGGGTAGCGCAGCACGTCGGGGTCCTCGTTGGCGATCCAGTGCCCGGGCAGCCCGCGTACGACCTCGGCGAACGCATCCCGCCGGGGTGGCGGCACCTGGTACAGCACCGCGGTGTGGAACACCACCAGGGTCGCGTCCCGGGGTGCCCGCGCGGCCAGCGCCGGCAGGTCGTCCACCAGGTCGCCCCGGACCAGCCGCGGCGGCTCGGCCCGGGCGACGGCCGCCGCGGCCCGCAGCCGCTCGCGGCGGTGCCCGTGCTCCGGCCAGATGAGCGCGTCCAGCCACGCCACGTCGGCCGGGTCGCACACGTCGAGCGGATTGAGGTCCAGGCCGGCCCGCCACACCACCTCCGGCCGGCGGGCCGGGGGCACGGTCCCGCCGATCGCGCAGTCGAGGACCGGTTCTCCCGTGCCGAGCGGGTGGTCGCCGTAGCGGTAGGCATACCGGTCGGGGTAGAGATTCAGGCCAGCGGAGGCGCCGACCTCCAGCAGGGCGAGCGGCTGCGGCAGCGACGCCAGCACCGGCAGGAGTACGGCACACCGGCCCGGCTCGTTGGTCTGCGTGGCCCGGACCCGCATCTCCGCCTCGACGGCCGGCCAGTTCGCCAGCGCGTACCCGCGGAAGGCGGACGGATCCGTGACGGGGCCGCCGAGCAGCCGGACCACGGCGAAGAGCAGGTTCGGCTGGCGCTTGGCCGGCGGGAGGGTCTCGATCCGGGCCAGCAGCTCGTCGTCGCGGGAAACCGCCTCCGACAGCCGCTCGTACGCCGGCGACACCCCGCGCGCCTCCCGGGCGAAGGTGGCGTAGCGGTCAGCGGTGGTCATGGCCCGAGCATTCCAGCCGGCTGCGGTGACGGGCGACGTGTGTCCCGTCACGGAAAAGCCGCGAGCGCGGCAGGGAGGCCCCTGCCGCGCTCGCGAGCGGTCGTACGTCAGCTGCAGCCGCTGGTGGAGCCGCAGCCCTCGCAGACGTAGCAGCTGCCGGCCGGCCGCATCTTCGTGCCGCAGGTGAAGCAGAGCGGCGCGTCCGCGGCCTTGCCGATCACGGCCTCCAGCAGTTCGGTGCTGGAGCCCACCGACGGCGCCGGCTTGGCGGCGGCGACGTCCGCGACCTCCTGCTTCGGCTGGGCGACCGCCTTCGGCTCGGGCGCTTCGACCGGGGCGGAGGCGGCCATCGCGGTGAGGTCCGCACCGCTCGCCTCCGCCTCCGCCTCGGCCGCGAGCTGGGCGGCCCGCTCCTTGGCCGTGAAGATGCCCAGCTCCGCGCGGCGCTCGTACGGCAGGAAGTCCAGGGCCAGGCGACGGAAGATGTAGTCCATCACCGAGGCCGCCATCCGCACGTCCGGGTCGTCGGTCATGCCGGCCGGCTCGAAGCGCATGTTGGTGAACTTGCTGACGTACGTCTCCAGCGGGACGCCGTACTGGAGACCGATGGAGATGGCCACCGAGAAGGCGTCCATCACGCCGGCCAGGGTCGAGCCCTGCTTCGACATCTTGAGGAAGACCTCACCGAGGCCGTCGTCCGGGTACGACGAGGCGGTGAGGTAGCCCTCGGCGCCGCCGACCGAGAAGGAGATGGTCTCCGACGGGCGCTTCTTCGGCAGCCGCTTGCGCACCGGCCGGTACTCGACGACCTTCTCCACGACCTTCTCGACCGCGGCGGCCGGAGGCTGGGTCTCGGCGGCGGTCTTGTTCGACTTGGCCACCGAGAGCGGCTGGCCGACCTTGCAGTTGTCCCGGTAGATCGCCAGCGCCTTGAGGCCGAGCTTCCAGCCCTCGAAGTAGATCTTCTCGACGTCCTCGACGGTGGCCTGCTCCGGCATGTTGACCGTCTTGGAGATGGCGCCGGAGACGAACGGCTGGATCGCCGCCATCATCCGCACGTGGCCCATCGGGGCGATCGACCGCTCACCCATGGCGCAGTCGAAGACCGGGTAGTGCTCCGGCTTGAGACCCGGGGCGTCCACCACGTGTCCGTGGTCGGCGATGTGCTCGATGATCGCCTCGACCTGCTCCTCGGGGTAGCCGAGGCTGCGCAGCGCGCGCGGCACGGTCTGGTTGACGATCTGCATCGAGCCGCCGCCGACCAGCTTCTTGAACTTGACCAGCGCCAGGTCCGGCTCCACGCCGGTGGTGTCGCAGTCCATCATGAAGCCGATGGTGCCGGTCGGCGCGAGGACGCTGGCCTGCGAGTTACGCCAGCCGTTCTTGTCGCCGATCTTGTTGCCCAGCGTCCACTGCCTGGTCGCCTCGCGGACGATCGCGGTGGCCACCGTGCCGGTCGGCTTGATCTCGTCGTTGGCGGCGGCGTGCTTGCGCATGACCCGCTTGTGCGGCTCGGCGTTGCGGGCGTAGCCGTCGTACGGGCCAACGACGCCGGCCAGCTCCGCGGAGCGGCGGTAGGCGGTGCCGGTCATCAGCGAGGTGATCGCCGCGGCGACCTCCCGGCCCTGCTCCGAGTCGTACGGCAGGCCGGAGGCCATCAGCAGCGCGCCCAGGTTGGCGTAGCCGATGCCGAGCTGCCGGTAGGCGCGGCTGGTCTCACCGATCTTCTCGGTCGGGAAGTCGGCGAAGCAGATCGAGATGTCCATCGCGGTGATGACGAACTCGACCGACTTGACGAACTTCTCCACCTCGAAGCCGCCGTCGGCGCGCATGAACTTCATGAGGTTCAGCGAGGCCAGGTTGCACGAGGAGTTGTCCAGGTGCAGGTACTCCGAGCACGGGTTCGACGCGGTGATCCGCCCGGTCTCCGGGCAGGTGTGCCAGTCGTTGATGGTGTCGTCGTACTGCAGGCCGGGGTCGGCGCACTCCCAGGCCGCCTGGGAGATGCTGCGGAACAGCTTCTTGGCGTCGATCGTCTCGATGACCTGGCCGTCGAGCCGGCCGCGCAGGTCGAAGCCGCCGCCGTTCTGCACCGCGGTCATGAACTCGTCCGAGACCCGGACCGAGTTGTTGGCGTTCTGGTACTGCACGCTGACGATGTCGGCGCCGCCCAGGTCCATGTCGAAGCCGGCGTCCCGCAGCGCGCGGATCTTGTCCTCCTCGCGCGCCTTGGTGACCACGAACTCCTGGATGTCCGGGTGGTCCACGTCGAGGATGACCATCTTGGCCGCCCGCCGGGTGGCGCCGCCGGACTTGATGGTGCCGGCGGAGGCGTCCGCGCCGCGCATGAAGCTGACCGGGCCGGAGGCGTTGCCGCCGGAGGAGAGCAGCTCCCGGGAGGAGCGGATCCGGGACAGGTTGACGCCGGAGCCGGAGCCACCCTTGAAGATCAGCCCCTCCTCCTTGTACCAGTCGAGGATCGAGTCCATCGAGTCGTCGACGGCCAGGATGAAGCAGGCGCTGACCTGCTGCGGCGACGGCGTGCCGACGTTGAACCAGACCGGCGAGTTGAAGCTGAACACCTGGTGCAGCAGCATCCAGGTCAGCTCGTGCGCGAACACCTCGGCGTCGGCCGGGGTGGCGAAGTAGCCGTACTCCTCACCGGCGGTGCGGTAGGTGCCGACCACCCGGTCGATGAGCTGCTTGAGCGACCACTCCCGCTCCGGGGTCCCCACCGCGCCCCGGAAGTACTTGGTGGTCACGATGTTGGCCGCGTTGACCGACCAGGACTCGGGGAACTCCACCCCGCGCTGCTCGAAGTTGATCGAACCGTCCCGCCAGTTCGTCATGACGACGTCGCGGCGCTCCCAGGTGACCTCGTCGTAGGGATGCACCCCCTCGGTCGTCCAGACGCGCTCGATCTTCAGCCCGGCCCCGGCCTTGTTCCGTGACTTGCTGGTCGTCACGCCCTCGCCCCCCTCGTCAGCGCGGTCACCCACCGCGCATCGTCAAACTGTCAGAAATCCGTGAAACTCAACTGGTCGCGCCGGCGCCCTCGCGGGCACGCGCGGCGGCCCGCAACGTCTCGATCTCGCGCTCGAAGTCGGCGAGCGAGTCGAAGGAGCGGTAGACGCTCGCGAACCGCAGGTAGGCCACCTCGTCGAGGTCGCGCAGCGGCCCGAGGATGGCCAGCCCGACCTCGTGGCTGGGGATCTCGGCGGCCCCCTTGGCCCGGACGGTCTCCTCGACCTTCTGCGCGAGCAGCGCGATGGAGTCGTCGTCGACCGGCCGGCCCTGGCACGCCTTGCGCACCCCGCCGATGATCTTGGTGCGGCTGAACGGCTCGGTCACCCCGCTGCGCTTGACCACCGCGAGCACCGCCTCCTCGACGGTGGTGAACCGCTTGCCGCACTCCGGGCAGGACCGCCGCCGTCGGATGAGCTGGCCGTCGTCGGCCTCCCGCGAGTCGACCACCCGGGAGTCGGCGTGCCGGCAGTACGGACACCGCATCGCCTTACCTCCTTCATCGACCGCGGCCCGCCGCCCGCCTCCGGGCACGCGTCACCACGGCGGCACCATCTCTCGATGGCCGCCGCCGGGTCGGCGGTGCAGGAGTGCGGTCGGTAACCGGACCCAACCTGTAGGCGACTTACGCCCATGTAACCACAACATCTAGGGGTCGACCGTATGCCGTCGCACTAGCGAGGTCAAGTTGAGCGGCGTGTCCGGCGAGTCGCCAGAATCACGCACCCGTGCCACCCCGTCCCCGGCGCACCGAGGAGCCCAACGGCCGGCGGCCGCCGGGGTCACGGGGCGCCGGGATAGAACATTCGTTCGACAGCGACGTACCATTTATCAGAACAGGCGTTCGGAAATCCAGGATTTTGGCACGACACGCCGACAACAGGTCGTACAGATGTTTGAAAATGGCCGATCTCACCTATACGGTCAACAACGACCGGGCGCGGCGGATTGCGGCGGGCCGGTCGACAGCACCACCTGAGCACGCACCACGAGCCGACGAGGCACCCAGCGCCGACCAGGGAGGACGGACGTGACCGAGGACCGGGCCAGCCGGCAGAAGAACCCGCAGCCGATCGACGGGGCGGGTCCGCCGGCGACCCGCCGACCCCGCACCGCGCGCACCCGGGCGGCCCAGTCCGCCGTGCGTCCGGTCACCCCGGTGGTCAGCAGCTTCCCCGATCCGACGACGGTCGACCTCACCGCTCGGCAGCGCCGGATCCTGGAGTTCATCCGCACGTGGGTCGAGCGCCACGGCTACCCGCCGAGCGTGCGCGAGATCGGCGAGGCCGTCGGCCTGGTCTCCCCGTCGAGCGTCGCCTACCAGCTCAAGGAGCTGGAAAAGAAGGGCTTCCTGCGCCGCGACCCCAACCGGCCGCGCGCCGTGGACGTCCGGGCGCCCGGCGACGTCGACGACGAGGCGGCCCGCGCCCAGCGCCCCACCCCCGCCTACGTGCCGATGCTGGGTCGGATCGCCGCCGGTGGCCCGATCCTCGCCGAGCAGGCGGTGGAGGACATCTTCCCCCTCCCCCGCGAGCTGGTCGGTGAGGGCGAGGTCTTCATGCTCCAGGTCAAGGGCGACTCGATGCTCGACGCGGCGATCTGCGACGGCGACTGGGTGGTGGTCCGGCAGCAGCCGACCGCCGAGGTGGGCGACATCGTGGCGGCCATGCTCGACGGCGAGGCGACCGTGAAGACCTACCGGCGGCGCGACGGGCACGTCTGGCTGATGCCGCAGAACCCGGCCTTCGACCCGATCCCCGGCGACGACGCCACCATCATGGGGCGCGTGGTCGCCGTGCTCCGCCGCATCTGAGACGACGAAAACGGGGGGTGACCGTTGGTCACCCCCCGTTTTCCTGCGCTCAGTAGCGGTCGCCCCGGAACTCCCGGCCACCGCCGGGGACCTGGCCGTACTGCTGGCCACCGCCGCCGTAGCGGCCGTCACGCGGGTCCCGGCGGTCGGGCTCGCGGCGCGGCGGCTCGGCCCGACCCGGGCCGTAACCTCCGCCCCCACCGGGCCGGCCGCCGCCGTAGCCGCCGCCACCCGGGGAGCCGCCGTAGACCCCGCCACCCGGCGGGCGGCCACCGCCCTGGGGACCGCCACCGCCCGATGGGCCGCCGCCGTAGACCGCGCCACCACGGCCACCACCCTGCGGACGGCCACCGCCGTAGACCCCGCCGCCCGGCCGCCCGCCGTTCACCGGGGCGCCGCCGTAGACCCCGCCCGGGCCGCCACCGCCGCCGTAGACCCCGCCCTGCGGCGGGGCGTCGGGCCGGTTGCCCGGCGGATAGGCGGAGTTGCCCGGGAAATCGTCGCCGCGCTCGTCGGTCGGCTCGGCGGGTGCCGGCTTGCGCCGGGCCCGGAGGATGCCGAAGATGCCCGCGCCGACCATGAGCGCGCCGAGCACGCCGACCGCCGCGATGAGGTACGTGATCTCGTCGAGGCTGAGCCCTTCGATCCAGGACTTCTGCGCGGCCGGCTTGGTGTCGGTCTTACCGGCGTTGGGCAGCGCCTCGACGCCGGTGGTGGCCGGCGTGTAGCTGAGGATGTCGATCGGGTCCGTGGCGTCGAGCAGGCCGCCGTCGGAGACGGTGAGGAAGGATTTGCCGTCCGGCGTGTAGGAGATGGCCTCGCCGAACGGGTCGGCGAGGGGGGTGACCCGGGGCTTGCCGGTGGTCAGCGCGGCGACGATGTTGCCGCCGGTCACGTCGAACTCGAAGGCGTCGCCGTACGTGCGCAGCACCACCTTGCTGCCGTCGGGCGAGCGGGCCGCGCCGGTGACCAGCAGGCGGCCGGGGCCGCCCAGCTTGTTCTCGGTGTTGGTCTTGGGCAGGGTGACCTCGCCGACCTTCTTCATCGGGATCGGCTCGGTGTCCGCAGTGCTCTTCAGCTTGGCCGTCGGCGTGAAGATCTCCGACTTGCCGGACAGGTCCTTCGTGATGACCAGCGGCAGGTTGTCGTCGCCGACGAGCAGCGCCTCGGCGTCGTGCGGCTCCTTGCCCGGGTAGGCGAGCCGGTGCAGCACCGGCTGCTTCGACCCGCTCAGCGGCATGGTCCAGACCGCGACCCGCTCCCGCCGGGTCTTGGCCTCGACGTTGTCACCCGTGTCGGCGATGAAGAGCGTCTTCCTGTCCGGCCCGACGGCCAGGTCCTCGGTGTCGTAGGGACCGGAGCCCGTGTATCGGACGGGGTTCTCGATCTCGCACTTCGTGTCGAGGAAGAAGACCCGTTTGCGGCTCTCGTCCTCGGTGCCGTCGTTGATCACGACGTAGCCGGTGCTGGTGGCGACCAGGCCGGACAGCTCCCGGAGCCGCTTGTCGTCGACGGTGCACTTCTTCTTGGGAGCCGCAGCCAGCACGGGGGCCGCGGCGGGAGCCGCCAGGGCGAGCCCGGCCGGTGCCACGACCGCGCCGACGAGGCTCAGCGCGATCGTGACCGAGGAGACAGCGTGCCGCATGGCGCCAAGTGTCGCACGGCCCGCGTTTCCGGCGGGTGACGCCGGACGGCTCACCGCCCGGCGGCCACCGGCTCGTCGCTGGTGAGCCGGTCTCCAGCCCGGTACGGCACGAGCTCGGCGGCCAGCGCCTCGCCCACCCGGACGTGCAGCAGCGTGCCCTCGGGCAGGTGCGCGGTGCTGAGCACCTCGCCCTGCCGGTGCACCCGGGCCACCAGGTCGCCCCGGTCGTACGGGAGCACCGCCCGGACCTCGACGGCCGGCCGCGGGAGCCGCTGCTCGACGGCCTCGCGCAGCCCGTCGAGCCCGCGCCCGCTGTGCGCGGAGACGAGGACCGCCTCCGGCCAGAGCCGCTTGAGGCGCAGCAGCGTCTCCTCGTCGGCGGCGTCGACCTTGTTGACCACCAGCAGCTCGGGCAGCCGGTCGGCGCCCACCTCGGCGAGCACCTCGCGGACCGCCCGGACCTGCTCCTCCGGGTCCGGGTGGGTGCCGTCGACCACGTGCACCACCAGGTCGGCGTCGGCGACCTCCTCCAGCGTCGAGCGGAACGCCTCGACGATCTGGTGCGGAAGGTGCCGGACGAACCCGACCGTGTCGGAGAGGGTGTAGAGCCGGCCGTCGGAGGCCGTGGCCCGGCGGGTGGTCGGGTCCAGGGTGGCGAACAGCGCGTTCTCCACCAGCACGCCCGCCCCGGTGAGGCGGTTGAGCAGGCTGGACTTGCCGGCGTTGGTGTAGCCGGCGATGGCCACCGCGGGCACCGCGTTGCGGGAGCGGCGGGCACGCTTGGTCTGCCGTACCGTCGTCATGCCCTTGATCTCGCGGCGCAGCCGCGCGATGCGGTGCCGGATCCGGCGCCGGTCGGTCTCGAGCTTGGTCTCACCCGGACCGCGCAGGCCCACGCCGCCGCCGGCGCCGCCGCCGCGACCGCTACCACCGGTCTGCCGGGAGAGGGTCTCACCCCAACCGCGCAGTCTCGGCAGCAGGTATTCGAGCTGGGCCAGCTCGACCTGCGCCTTACCCTCGCGGCTCTTGGCGTGCTGGGCGAAGATGTCGAGGATCAGGGCGGTGCGGTCGACCACCTTGACCTTGGTGCGCTGCTCCAGGTTGCGCAGCTGCGACGGGGACAGCTCACCGTCGCAGATGACCGTGTCGGCACCGGTGGCGAGCACCACCGCGCTCAGGTCGTCGACCTTGCCCCGACCGATGTAGGTCGCCGGGTCGGGCCGGTTGCGCCGCTGGATCAGCCCCTCGAGCACCTGCGAGCCGGCCGTCTCGGCCAGCGCCGCCAGCTCGGTGAGGCTGTTGTCGGCGTCGGCCTGGGTCCCCTCGGTCCAGACGCCCACGAGGACGACCCGCTCCAGCCGCAGCTGGCGGTATTCGACCTCGGTGATGTCGCTGAGTTCGGTGGAGAGGCCGGGGACCCGCCGCAGCGCCTGCCGCTCCGACAGCTCGAACTCGCCGGTGGTGGCGTCGAGCTCGTCGTCCTCGTAGGGAAGGAAGGTCTCCTGGTCTCGCAAACCGCGACTCCTGTCCGTTATGTCTCTTGCCGGGGCATTTCCGGTGTGCATGAGCATCCTGACATGTACCAACGTCCGACGCACCCGCTATATGCCCGTGACCCTACTAACCGGTAGCGGGGTCGGATGCCGGCCGACCTGGGCGGGCGAGTAGAAATGCCAGGCGAGCCGCTCAGCGTCGACGGAGGAGTAATTCGTGGCCAACACCCGACTGCCGAGTGCCGGATTCTCGATCACGATCCGGATCGCGGTACCCGCGGACGCCTCCTCCATCGGGCGGCTGACCACCGCGGCGGGCGAGGCCGGCGCCATCGTCACCGCGCTGGACGTGGTCGACTCCGACCCGACGAACGTGATCGTCGACCTCACCTGCGACACCGCCGACGCCGGCCACGCCGACCAGGTGGTCGACGCGCTGACCGCGCTCGACGGGGTGGACGTCCGCAAGGTCTCCGACCGGACGTTCCTGCTCCACCTGGGCGGCAAGATCGAGGTCAACTCGAAGGTCGCGCTGCGCAACCGGGACGAGCTGTCCCGCGCGTACACGCCGGGGGTGGCCCGGGTCTGCATGGCGATCGCCGAGAACCCGGCCGACGCCCGCCGGCTGACCATCAAGCGCAACACCGTCGCCGTGGTCAGCGACGGCTCGGCCGTGCTCGGCCTGGGCAACCTCGGCCCGGCCGCCTCGCTGCCGGTGATGGAGGGCAAGGCGGCGCTGTTCAAGCGCTTCGGCGGGGTGGACGCCTGGCCGGTGGTGCTGGACACCCAGGACACCGACGAGATCGTGCAGATCGTCAAGGCGATCGCGCCCGCGTACGGGGGCATCAACCTGGAGGACATCGCCGCGCCGCGCTGCTTCGAGATCGAGGCCCGGCTGCGCGAGGCGCTGGACATCCCGGTCTTCCACGACGACCAGCACGGGACCGCGATCTGCGTGCTGGCCGCGCTCACCAACGCGCTGCGGGTGGTGGGCAAGAACCTCTCGGACGTCCGCGTCGTCGTCTCCGGCGCCGGCGCGGCCGGCACCGCGATCATGAAGCTGCTGCTGCGGCAGGGCGTGGGCGACATCATCGCGTACGACCGGCAGGGCGCCCTGCACCGCGACCTGCCCGACCTCAACCCGGCCTGGCGGTGGCTGGCCGAGAACACCAACAAGGAGAACTACGCCGGCGACCTGCCCGGCGCGGTCCGGGGCGCGGACGTCTTCATCGGGGTGAGCGCGCCGAACCTGCTCACCGGCGACGACATCGCCACCATGGCGAAGGACGCGATCGTCTTCGCGCTGGCCAACCCCGACCCGGAGGTGGACCCGCGGGAGGCCCGCAAGCACGCCGCCGTGGTCGCCACCGGCCGGTCCGACCAGCCGAACCAGATCAACAACGTGCTCGCCTTCCCGGGGGTCTTCCGCGGCATGCTCGACGCGCACGCCGAGGAGTTCACCGAGGAGATGGCGATCGCGGCGGCCCGGGCCATCGCGGACGTGGTCGGCGAGGACAAGATCAACCCGACGGTGATCGTGCCGAGCGTCTTCGACTCGCGGGTCGCCCCGGCCGTCGCCGCCGCCGTGCGCGCCGCCGCCCAGAACCCGGCCGCGACGCCCCCGCCGGCCGCCGACCCGGGCCCGGCCGACCTCCCGGAGATCGCCGCCAACGCCAGCGCCACCCCCTGACGGCGCCTTCCGGGTGCATCTGCTGTCGCGCCAGCAACCACAGATGCACCCAAACCCGGGCAGGGGCCAGCGCCTTCCGGCCTTGATCAAGGAGTTTGCGTCGGGAACGGGGCCGTTTCCGACGCGAACTCCTTGATCAACTCTGCGGGGCGGTGGTTACGCCGGCAGGGCGGGGAGGGTGATCTCGCCGGTGGCGACCAGGACGGCGGGGCCGGAGAGCCAGCAGGTGTCCTCGGTGATCGTGATCGTCAGGCGGCCGCCGGGGACGTCGACGGTCATGATGCCGCTCTCCCGGCCGGCGTCGCGCAGCGCCACGGCGGCCACCGCGCAGGCGCCGGTGCCGCAGGAGAGCGTCTCGGCCGAACCCCGCTCGTAGACCCGCATGAGCACGTGCCCGTCGGTGCCCTCGACCGGCTCACCCGGGCTGGTGAACTCGACGTTCACCCCGGCCGGGAAGACGGACGGGTCGACGTCGGGCGCCCGGGTGAGGTCCAGGCCGCCGAGGTCCAGGCTGCCGGGCAGCGCGCAGACCAGGTGCGGGTTGCCCACGTCCACGGCCGCGCCGGTCAGGGTGAGCCCGCCCAGGGTGGCGGTGGCCGTGTCGTACAGCCGGGGACGGCGCATCTCGACGGCGACGTCGGCCCCCTCGACCCGGGCGCGGACCAGGCCGGCCCGGGTGGCCAGCGGAACGGTCCCGCCGGACGGGGTGGCCAGGCCGGTCTCCAGCAGGTAGCGGACGAAGACCCGGGCGCCGTTGCCGCACATCTCGGCGAACGAGCCGTCGGAGTTCCAGTAGTCCATGAACCACTCGGCATCGCCGGCCAGCGCGGCGCCGTCCGGGTGCTTGGCGGCGCGTACCACGCGCAGCACACCGTCGCCGCCCAGGCCGCGCCGCCGGTCGCAGAGCGCGGCGACCAGGCCGGGCGTCAGGTCGAGCGCCCCGTCCGGGTCGGGCAGGATGACGAAGTCGTTGCCGGTGCCGTGGCCCTTGGTGAACTCCACGCCCCAATCATCCCCGATGCTCGGTGACCACCCGCAGCGCAGTGTCGAGAAACTCCGGGGAGGCCGAGTCCAGCCAGTGGACCCGCGGGTCGCGCCGGAACCAGGAGCGCTGCCGGCGGACGAACCGGCGCGTGGCCCGGACGGTCTCCTCGTGCGCCTGCGCCTCGGTCAGCTCACCGGCCAGGAAGCGCAGCACCTGCTGGTAGCCGAGCGCCCGGCTGGCCGTCCGACCCTCGGGCAGGCCCTGCCCGACCAGGGTCCGCGTCTCGTCGACCAGGCCGTCGGCCCACATGCGGTCCACCCGCCGCGCGATCCGCTCGTCCAGCAGCGCGGTGTCCAGGTCGACGCCGAGCTGCACCGACGGGTAGTACGGCGTCGGCGCGGGCAGCGACGCGGTGAACGGCGCGCCGGTCAGCTCGACGACCTCCAGGGCCCGGACGATGCGCCGGCCGTTGCTCGGCAGGATGCCCGCGGCGGCCACCGGGTCGGCCTCGGCCAGCCGGGCGTGCAGCGGGGCGGGACCGACCTCCGCCAGCTCCGCCTCCAGCCGCTCCCGCACGGCCGGGTCGGTGCCGGGGAACTCGAACTGCTCCAGCACCGCCCGGATGTACAGCCCGGAGCCGCCCACCAGCAGCGGCACCCGCCCCCGGGCCAGGATGTCGTCGACCGCCGCGCGGGCCAGCTTCTGGTATTCGGCGACGCTGGCCGGCTCGGTCACCGGCCAGATGTCGAGCAGGTGGTGCGGCACGCCGTCCCGCTCGGCCGGGGTCAGCTTGGCGGTGCCGATGTCCATGCCCCGGTAGAGCTGCATCGAGTCGGCGTTGACCACCTCGCCGTCGAGGGCGTGCGCCAGGGCGATGCTCAGCGCCGACTTGCCCGCCGCGGTCGGCCCGACCACGGCGACGACAGTCATGCCTTCTCCCAGTTGGCCACGAAGTAGGCAACGCCGTAGGGGGCCTCCTGGTAGCTGACGTCGCCGCGCCAGTCGCCGCCCGCCGCGCGGACGGCCCCGGCCAGCACCTGCCACGGCGCCCGCCCGGCGGCCCTCAGCTCCGCCGACAGCGCCGGGTCCAGGCCGAGCAGGGCGTCGGTGTCCGCGCCGGCCAGGGCCGCGGCGACCCCCTCGTCGTACGCGGGCGCGCGCGGATCGTCGTAGCCGGGCGCCTGGACGCCCCGGCAGGCCGACCCGTCACCGAGCACCAGCAGGGCGATCCGCTCGCCGGCCGCGGCAACCAGCTCCGCGCCGAGGGCCGCGCACTCGGCCGGGGAGGCGTCGGCGGCGACCGCCCGGGCCAGCCGGGGCAGCTCGGTGCCGGACCGGTTGACCAGCCAGGCGCCGATGGTCAGGCTCAGCGGCAGCCGGTCGCTCCCGGCGCAGTTGACCTTCCAGAGCCGGACGTGCCGGTCCAGCCCGAAGGGGCGCAGTGAGCCGTGATCGGCGCTGCCGAACCGCTCGGTCTCCGGCCCGCCGCCGAGCAGCAGGATCACCTCGGGGTCGGCGGCGAGCAGCCGGGCCACGGCCGCGTCGGCGGCGGCGCGGAGGTCGTCCAGCTCGGGCGCGGCGGCGCCGGCCAGCTCCGGCACGATCAGGGGCGGGTGGGGGCAGACGGCGGCGGCGACCAGGGGCACCGGTCCAACCTATCCGTATCCCCCGGTGCGTCCCCGCGCCGATCCGGTCATCGAGGCGCAACGACACCGTATGGTCACGGTCGACGACAGGCGCTCGACACGGACCGGGTCGGACCTGTGACAATGCCGGGAGAAACTTCGCTGCGCGATGGCGGCGTTCGCGGGAGGTGTCCCTCGACGCCGGGAGAACGAGGATGGGCACATGAGCGACTGGACTGCCTTCGGACGGGTGGACGAGGACGGCACCGTCTACGTCAAGACCGCCGAGGGTGAGCGGGTGGTCGGATCCTGGCAGGCGGGGGCACCGGAAGAAGGGCTCGCCCATTTCGCCCGGCGCTTCGCCGACCTGGTGACGGAGGTCGACCTGACCGAGGCCCGACTCAACTCGGGCGCGGCGGACGCCGGCCACTCGCTGACCACGATCCGGCGGATCCGCGCGTCGCTGGCCGAGGCGCACGTCGTCGGTGACATCGACGCTCTGGCCGCCCGCCTGGACAAGCTCGCCACGGTGGCCGAGGAGAAGGCCGGCGAGGCCCGCGCCGCCCGCGACGCCGCCCGCGGCGAGGCCCTCGCGCGCAAGACCGCCCTGGTCGAGGAGGCGGAGAAGCTGGCCGCCGAGTCGACCGGCTGGAAGACCGCCGGCGACCGGCTCAAGGAGATCCTCGACGAGTGGAAGACCATCCGCGGGGTCGACAAGAAGGCCGACGGTGAGCTGTGGAAGCGGTTCGCCGCCGCGCGGGACGGCTTCACCCGCCGCCGGGGCGCCCACTTCGCCTCCCTGGACCAGCAGCGCAAGCAGGCACAGGGGATCAAGGAGGAGCTGGTCGCCGAGGCCGAGAAGCTCAAGGAGTCGACCGACTGGGGCGCCACGGCCAACCAGCTCAAGGACCTGATGGCCCAGTGGAAGGCCGCGCCGCGCGCCTCCAAGGAGGCGGAGCAGAAGCTCTGGGAACGGTTCCGGGCGGCGCAGGACGACTTCTTCACCCGGCGCAGCGAGGTCTTCTCGGCGCGGGACAACGAGCAGCGCGCCAACCTGGAGCGCAAGCAGGCCCTGCTCGCCGAGGCCGAGGCGCTCGACGTCGACGGCGACCCGAAGGGCGCCCAGGCGAAGCTGCGGGAGATCCAGGCCCAGTGGCACGAGGCCGGCCGGGTGCCGCGCGAGGCGGCCGCCGGGCTGGAGCGCCGGCTGCGGGCCGTCGACGACAAGGTCCGCGAGGTCATGGACTCGGCGTGGCGGCGGACCTCCAAGGAGGACAACCCGCTCCTGGCCCAGATGCGGGCCCAGGTCGCCGAGGCCGAGGACCGGCTGGCCCGGGCCCAGGCGGCCGGCGACGCCCGCCGGATCAAGGAGGCCGAGCAGGCGCTCGCCTCGAAGCGGCAGTTCCTCCAGCTCGCCGAGCAGGCCGGCTGACCTGACGCGTCCCGGAAGCCCCCGGTCCCGCCACGGGACCGGGGGCTTCCGTCTGTCGCGTCGGGCCCGTGCTCCGGGTCGGGAACGGGCGGCGGTGTGCGCCGTCGGTTGACGGCATCGAGCCCGGCTGATCAGAATGGGCGGCGGAGCCAGGTTCCGACACCGGCACGAGGGCACCGACGGCCGATCCGGCCGTCGACGGTCGCCGGTGCTCCCCCGCGGGTGGCCGTCCACGTGACACGGCCCGGCGCGCGCTGTCCGCGTACTCGATGACGAGCGGGCCGTCTCCCTCCTGGTCTTCCCGCTCGCGGCGCTCGCGCGGCGCGGGCATCCGAAGTGGAGCTCGCCATGCACCGACCCACCGCCCTCGGCGGCGCCCTCGCGGCGCTCGCCACCGCCGCGGCCGGCGTCCTCGTCGCCGCCGCCGTCAGCACCACCCCGGCCGCCGCCGCGACCGCCGGGACCGGCACCGGCTACCTGCACACCAGCGGCAACAAGATCGTCGACAGTACGGAGGCCACGGTCCGGCTCACCGGCATCAACTGGTTCGGCATGGAGACCGACAACAAGACCTTCCACGGTCTGTGGTCGAGCAACCCGTGGCGCGGCCAGCTCGACACCATGGCCCGGCTCGGCTACAACACGCTGCGCATCCCCTACTCGAACGACGCCCTGAAGCCGGGCGCGACGGCCACCGGCATCAACGACTTCGTCAACCCGGACCTGGTCGGCCTCTCCCCGCTGCAGATCCTCGACAAGGTGATCGACTACGCGGGCAGCAAGGGGATGCGGGTCATCCTGGACCGGCACCGGCCCACCTCGGCCGGACAGTCGCCGCTCTGGTACACCTCGACGGTCTCCGAGGCGACCTGGATCGCCGACTGGAAGATGCTCGCCCAGCGGTACGCCAACAACACCACGGTGATCGGCGCGGACCTGCACAACGAGCCGCACGCCGAGGGCACCAACCCGGCCGCCACCGGCGCCTGCTGGGGCTGCGGCGACACCGCCCGGGACTGGCGGCTCGCCGCCGAGCGGGCCGGCAACGCGATCCTCGGGGTGCAGCCGAACTGGCTGATCTTCGTGGAGGGGGTGAGCTGCCCGAGCGGCGGCCTGTCGAACGTCTGGGACAACGACCCGAGCAACGACGAGGACTGCGGCTGGTGGGGCGGCAACCTGTCGAAGGCCGGCCAGTTCCCGGTGCGGCTGAACGTGGCCAACCGGCTGGTCTACTCCCCGCACGAGTACGCCACCTCGGTCTACCACCAGACCTGGTTCGACGACCCGAGCTACCCGGCGAACCTGCCGGCCATCTGGGACAAGTACTGGGGCTACCTCTACAAGCAGAACCTCGCGCCGATCATGATGGGCGAGTTCGGCAGCACGCTGCAGGACCCGAAGGACAAGGTCTGGCTGCAGAACCTGATGGCGTACACCGGGACCGGCGTGACCGGGATGTCCTTCACCTACTGGTCGTGGAACCCGAACTCGGGTGACACCGGCGGCATCGCCAACGACGACTGGACCACCATCAACCAGGCCAAGCAGGACATCCTCCAGCCGTACCTGATCCCGCCGGCGGGTGGGGGCACCACCAGCCCGTCGCCGACGGGCACCCCGAACACGTCGCCGAGCCCGACCACGCCGGCCCCGAGCGGCGGCTGCACGGCCACCTACAAGCAGGTCAACGCGTGGCAGGGTGGCTTCCAGGGCGAGCTGACCGTGAAGAACACCGGCACCGCGGCGGTCAACCCGTGGTCGGCGACCTGGACCTGGCCGTCCGGGGTGACGCTGGCCAGCGGCTGGAACGCCACCGTCACCCAGTCCGGCACCACGGTCACCGCGGCCGCCCCGACCTGGGCGGCGTCGCTCGCGCCGGGCGCGTCGGTGACCGTCGGCTTCACGGCCAACGGCACGGCCGCCGCGCCGGGCGCCGTGAAGCTCAACGGCACCGCCTGCTGAACAGGCGACGGCCGGGGCCGCCACGGGGCGGTCCCGGCCGTCGGCGGTCGCTCAGTGCGCGGCGCAGCCGCCGGTGGGGGCGGGCGCCGCGGCCGGCGCGCCGATCGTCGGCAGCCCGAGCAGCACCCCGGGGGTACGCGGGGCGCGCCCCGCCTCGGCCGCGTCGCCGGCCCGGGTGCGCCGGTGCGACAGCGGCTCCCCGTCGGCGTTGAGGTGATGCGGGGCGGCGTAGGTGACCGTGGTGTGCACGATGTCGCCCGGGCGGATCCGACCGGCCAGCGACCCGCCGTCGAAGTGCACGAGCCGGCCGTCCCGGGCGCGGCCGGACAGCCGGCCGGTGCGCTCGTCCTTGCGCCCCTCGCCGACCGCGACCAGCACCTCGACGGTCTCCCCGACCAGCCTGCGGTTCTCCGCCCAGGTGATCTCCTCGACCGTGGCGATCAACCGCTCGTACCGCTCCTGCACGACCTGCTTGGGCAGCTGGCCGTCCATGGTCGCGGCCGGGGTGCCGGGGCGCTTCGAGTACTGGAACGTGAACGCCGACGAGAAGCGGGCCTCGCGGACCACGTCGAGGGTCTTCTCGAAGTCGGCGTCGGTCTCGCCGGGGAAGCCGACGATGATGTCGGTGGTGATCGCCGCGTCGGGCATCGCGGCCCGGACCTTCTCGATGATCCCCAGGTACTTCTCCGACCGGTACGAGCGGCGCATGGCCCGCAGCACGTCGTCGGAGCCGGACTGCAGCGGCATGTGCAGCGAGTGGCAGACGTTGGGCGTCTCGGCCATCGCGGCGATCACGTCGTCGGTGAAGTCCTTCGGGTGCGGGCTGGTGAACCGCACCCGCTCCAGGCCGTCGATGTCGCCGCAGGCGCGCAGCAGCTTGCCGAAGGCGTACCGGTCGCCGAACTCCACGCCGTAGGAGTTGACGTTTTGCCCGAGCAGGGTCACCTCCAGCACGCCCTCGTCGACCAGGGCGCGCACCTCGGAGAGGATGTCGCCGGGGCGGCGGTCCTTCTCCTTGCCGCGCAGGGAGGGCACGATGCAGAACGTGCAGGTGTTGTTGCAGCCCACCGAGATCGACACCCAGCCGGCGTACGTCGACTCGCGCCGGGTCGGCAGCGTGGACGGGAAGACGTCGAGGGATTCGAGGATCTCCACCTCGGCGGCGGTGTTGTGCCGCGCGCGTTCCAGCAGCACCGGCAGCGAGCCGATGTTGTGCGTGCCGAAGACCACGTCCACCCAGGGCGCCTTGCGGACGATCTCGCCGCGGTCCTTCTGGGCCAGGCAGCCGCCGACGGCGATCTGCATCCCGGGGTGCTTGTCCTTCACGGGGCGCAGATGACCCAGGTTGCCGTAGAGCCGGTTGTCGGCGTTCTCCCGGACGGCGCAGGTGTTGAACACCACCACGTCGGGCTGCTCGTCGGCCTCGGCGGCACGCACGTAGCCGGCCTGTTCGAGCAGGCCGGAAATGCGCTCGGAGTCGTGCACGTTCATCTGGCAGCCGTACGTGCGCACCTGGTAGGTGCGCGGGCTGCCCGCGGCTGCGGTAGTCATGACCCGGACAGCGTATCCGGGTGGAGCTGGTCGGACCGAACGAGGAGGAGCGTCCCTCGCGGCCGGCGACGCGGCGGATGCCGGGCCGGGGCGGGGTCACCCCCCGCCGCCGGTCAGGCGGCGGCGAGGGCCGGGGCGACCGAGTCGGGGGCCCACCGGGAGCGGTGGCACTGCGACCAGCCCCGGCAGCGGGGGTCCGCCACGGTGCAGAGCCGCTGGTCGCTGAGGACCTCGCCGTCGTCGGTCTCGACCACGTCGAAGTGCACCGGGCGGATCGTGCCGTCCGGGGCGACCAGCAGGTGCCGCCCGGCGTCGAGGGTGTCGTCGCGCATCAGGCAGTTGCGGTCCAGCAGCCGGGCCAGCGCCGCGATGCTGGGCAGCTCGGGCAGGCGCTCGGACACCCCGTAGCAGTCGACCACGGTCCCGTACGCCCCGGGCGCCTCCCAGACATCGCAGACCACCGCGTACGCGGGGAGTCGGGCCGGGTCGGCGACGGCGAGGGGCATCACCACCCGGCCGAGCGCCTCGGCCAGCGCCGGGTAGACCTCCACCGGCGCCGCGCCGTCGATTCTCCAGTTCCACAGCTCGGTCATGCCGCCTCCTCGCTGCGCTCGTCCCACCGGCCTCCGGATCGGGCCTTACTCACGATGGTGGGGTGCATTTGACCTCAGCCGGGTGCAAGTTACCGGTCTGTGACCATTCCGGGCAAAATTTCCTCGGGCGACCTTGCCCGGAGTAGCGGGAAGGTGACAGTTTATCGGGTATGGTGCCGCGTCCGCGACGCGAACCACCGGGGTGTGGTGACGGATCAGCGAATGCCGGCGGGCGCCTTCAGCGCACCCGGATCAGGTGGTCGCTCGCCGGCAACAGCTCGCCGACCACCGTGCCGCCCGGCACCTCGCCCGCCACCAGCAGCCCACCCGAGGTCTGCGCGTCGGCCAGCAGCAGCCGCTCCCCCTCGTCGGCCGCGCCGAAGTCGGTCCAGGGGCTCACCCAGTCCAGGTTGCGCCGGGTGCCGCCACTGACGAAGCCCTCGCGCAACGCCTCCCGGGCGCCGGGCAGGTAGGGCACCGCGGCCGCGTCGATCGCCACGGTGAGCCGGCTGGCCCGGGCCAGCTTCGAGGCGTGCCCGAGCAGCCCGAACCCGGTCACGTCGGTGCCGCAGCGGATCCCGGCCGCGACGGCCGCCCGGGCCGCGTCCCGGTTCAGCCGGGCCATCGAGGCGACCGCTTCCGGGAACCGCTCCCCGGTGCGCTTGTGCCGGGTGTTCAACACCCCGACGCCGAGCGGCTTGGTCAGCGACAGCGGCAGGCCGGCGCGGCCGGCGTCCAGGGTGATCAGCTCCTCGGGCCGGACCACCCCGGTGACGGCCAGGCCGTACTTCGGGCCGTCGTCGTCCACGCTGTGCCCGCCGGCCAGGTGGCAGCCGGCCTCCCGGGCCACGTCCTGACCGCCGCGCAGCACCTCTCGGGCCAGCTCCAGCGGCAGCACCTCCCGGGGCCAGCAGAGCAGGTTCAGCGCGACCAGCGGGGTGCCGCCCATGGCGTACACGTCGGAGAGGGCGTTGGCGGCGGCGATGCGCCCCCAGTCGTAGGCGTCGTCCACCACCGGGGTGAAGAAGTCGGCGGTGGTGACCAGGCCGGTGCGTTCGTCCAGCCGGACCACCGCGGCGTCGTCGCCGTGCTCCAGACCGACCAGCAGCTCGGCGGCGCCGACGGCCGGGGCCAGCCCGGCCACCATCGTCTCCAGCTCACCCGGAGGGATCTTGCAGGCGCACCCGCCGCCGCGGGCGTAATCGGTCAGCCGGAGGACGTCTGTCATCCCCACATGATCGCCGTCGACGCGCGTGGCCGCCACCGGGACGCCCCGCTCCGTGACGGAATTCGGACGCACGGGTACGGCGGTGACCGGTGTTACCGCTCCGTGACCATTCGAGTTGCGTTCTGCCACATCACGCCGCCTACAGTGGCCCAACCAGGGGTCTCGCGACCCCGCTTTTCCGTACGGACGACAGGGACGGTGAACGACGTGACGACGGGCGAACCGCTGATCGTGCTGGACGGGGTGAACAAGTGGTTCGGCCCGCTGCACGTGCTGGACGACGTCTCGCTCTCCGTCGGCAGGGGCGAGGTGGTCGTGGTCATCGGCCCGTCCGGCTCCGGCAAGTCGACGCTCTGCCGGGCGATCAACCGGCTGGAGCCGATCAACTCGGGCACCATCACCTTCGACGGCACCCCGCTGCCGGCCGAGGGCAAGGCGCTGGCCAAGCTGCGCAGCGAGGTCGGCATGGTGTTCCAGTCGTTCAACCTCTTCGCGCACAAGACCATCCTGGAGAACGTCACCCTCGGCCCGGTGAAGGTGCGCCGCGAGAAGCCGGCCGCCGCCCGCGAGCGCGGCCTGGCCCTGCTCGACCGGGTGGGCATCGCCAACCAGGCGGACAAGTACCCGGCGCAGCTCTCCGGCGGCCAGCAGCAGCGGGCGGCCATCGCCCGCGCGCTGGCCATGCAGCCCAAGGCGATGCTCTTCGACGAGCCCACCAGCGCGCTCGACCCGGAGATGGTCGGCGAGGTGCTGGAGGTGATGACCTCGCTGGCCAGCGACGGCATGACCATGGTCGTGGTCACCCACGAGATGGGCTTCGCCCGGCACGCGGCCAACCGGGTCATCTTCATGGCCGACGGCAAGCTCGTCGAGGACGCGCCGCCGGCGGAGTTCTTCGCCAACCCGCGCAGCGAGCGGGCCAAGGACTTCCTCTCCAAGATCCTCACGCACTGAGCGTCCGTAGTGGAGCGCGCCGTCCCCCGGCGGCTCCGTCGAAGAAGGAGATGAGTATGCGTATGAAGCGCGTGGCGGCAGTCGCCGCGGCGGCAACCTTGGCGCTCGGCATGAGCGCCTGTGGCGGCGACGGGGACGGGGGCTCCGGCAGCAGCGGGGCCAAGGGCATCATCGGCAAGGCGCAGAACCAGAAGAAGCTGGTCATCGGCGTGAAGGCCGACCAGCCGGGCCTGGGCATCCAGACCGGCAGCCAGTACGAGGGCTTCGACATCGAGATCGCCAAGATCGTGGCCAAGGGCCTCGGTGTGGACGCGAACAACATCGAGTGGAAGACCACCGTCTCGGCCAACCGCGAGCCCTTCATCCAGCAGGGCACCGTCGACCTGGTGGTGGCGACCTACACCATCAACGACGAGCGCAAGCAGAAGGTCAACTTCGCCGGCCCGTACTTCATCGCCGGTCAGGACCTGCTGGTGAAGGCCGACTCCACGATCACCGGGCCGGAGGGGCTGGACGGCAAGAAGGTCTGCTCGGCGCAGGGTTCCACCCCGGCCAAGCGGATCCAGACCGACTACCCGAAGGCCAAGCTCCAGCAGTTCGACGCGTACTCGAAGTGCATCAACGCTCTCGAGACCGGCACGGTCGACGCGGTGAGCACCGACGACATCATCCTCGCCGGCTACGCCGCGCAGTCCCAGTACGCCGGCAAGTTCAAGGTGGTCGGCAAGACCTTCTCCACCGAGCCCTACGGCATCGGCCTGAAGAAGGACGACAAGGACGGCTGCGAGAAGGTCAACGAGATCCTCAAGGCCGCCGCCGCGGACGGCACCTACAAGGCCGCCTGGGACGCCACCCTGGGCAAGAGCGGCAAGGCCGCGCCCGAGCTGGACACCACCAAGCTGACCAACTGCGGCAGCGTCTGACCGGTTCCGGGGCCGGCATCCGTGAGGGTGCCGGCCCCGGCCTGTCGCGACGCCGACGACGTGCCCCGGGAGTCGACGCATGCACGTATTCGCTGATCCGACCAACCTCGACGCCTACCTGTCGGGCTTTCTCTGGATCCTCAAGCTGACCGGCGCGTCGGCGGTCCTCGCGCTGGTGCTCGGCGTGTTCCTCGCCGCGTTCCGGGTCTCCCCGGTGCCGGTGCTGCGGGGCTTCGGCACGGCCTGGGTCAACATCTTCCGCAACACGCCGCTCACGCTGATCATCTTCTTCTGCTACTTCGGCCTCTACTCGACGCTGGGCGTGAACCTCTCCGAAGACCTGGACCTGAACAACTTCTGGCTCGGGGTGATCGGCCTGTCGGTCTACACCGCCGCGTTCGTCTGCGAGGCGGTCCGCTCCGGCGTCAACACCGTCCCGGCCGGTCAGGCGGAGGCGGCCCGGGCGATCGGGCTGACCTTCTTCCAGACCCTGCGCATCGTGATCCTGCCGCAGGCCGGGCGGGCCGTGGTGGCCCCGCTGGGCAGCGTGCTCATCGCGCTGTGCAAGAACGCCACGATCGTCGGCACCATCGGCGTGATCGAGGCCTCCAGCGTGATGAAGCAGCTGATCAACGACAACGGCGACGCCGTGATCCCGATCTTCCTGGTGTTCGCCGGCACCTTCGCCGCGATCCTCGTCCCGACCGGCTACTTCTTCGGCTGGCTGGCCAACCGACTGGCGGTGAAGCGCTGATGAGCATGACCACCACGGTTCTCTACGACCACCCGGGGCCGCGGGCCCGCGTGCGCAACGCGGTGCTCAGCGTCGTCTTCGGCGTCGGCCTGGCCGCGCTGCTCTGGTGGGTCTACGCCAAGTTCGACCAGGCCGGGCAGTGGGAGGGCAGCCTCTGGAAGCCGTTCGCCGAGGCGCCGACCTGGACCCAGTTCATCCTGCCCGGCCTGCGCCAGACGCTGCTCGCCGCGGCCACCGGCATGGTGCTGTCGCTGGCCTTCGGCATCCTGTTCGCCGTCGGCCGGCTCTCCGACCACCGGTGGGTCCGGATCCCGGCCGGCGTGGTGGTGGAGTTCTTCCGCGCCGTCCCACTGCTCTTGATGATCTTCTTCATCTTCTACGGCGTGCCGTTCCTCATCCAGGGGCCGGTCTCGGCGTTCTGGTCGGTGGTCGTCGGCCTCACCCTCTACAACGGGTCGGTGCTGGCCGAGGCGTTCCGCGCCGGCATCCGCTCGATCCCCGGCGGGCAGGGCGAGGCCGCATACGCCGTGGGCATGCGGAAGAGCCAGGTGATGCGGCTGATCCTGGTGCCGCAGGCCGCCCGGGCCATGCTGCCGGTGATCGTCAGCCAGCTCGTCGTCCTGCTCAAGGACACCGCCCTGGGCTACATCGTGGCCTTCCCCGAGCTGCTCCAGCGCGGCGTCAACGACCTGTCGGCCAACCGGGGCAACGTGGTGGCCGCCGCCATCGTGGTGGCCGCCATCTACATCCTCATCAACTCGCTGCTGACCACGCTGGCGAACTGGCTGGACCGACGTACCCGGCGGCGGGGCTTCCGGATCCCGAGGCAGACCGCGGCGCCGGACTCGACCCCGGCCGGCGGCGCCACCGTGGCGGAGCCGCAGGGCTGACCGCCCGCCCGTCCACACCACGAAGCCCTGCCACCTCCGCGAGGTGGCAGGGCTTCGTCGTGACGCCGAGCCCGGTCAGCGGGCGATCTCGGTGACCCGGGACTCGCGGACCACGGTCACCCGGATCTGACCGGGATAGGTCAGCTCCTCCTCGATCTGCTTGGCCACGTCCCGGGCCAGGACCGCCGCGCCGATGTCGTCGACGTCCTCGGGCTTGACCATCACCCGGATCTCCCGGCCGGCCTGCATGGCGAAGACCTTGTCGACGCCGAGCTTGCCGGCCGCGATCTCCTCGATCCGCTCCAGCCGCTTGACGTACGCCTCCAGGCTCTCCCGCCGCGCTCCCGGCCGCCCGCCCGAACAGGCGTCCGAGGCCTGGGTGAGCACTGCCTCGATGGTCTGCGGGGGCACCTCGTTGTGGTGCGCCTCGATGGCGTGCACCACGTCCTCGCTCTCCCCGTACTTGCGGGCCAGGTCGGCGCCGATGATGGCGTGGCTGCCCTCCACCTCGTGGGTGAGCGCCTTGCCGATGTCGTGCAGGAACGCGCAGCGCTTGATGGTCGGCACGTCCAGCCGCAGCTCGGCGGCCATGATCCCGGCGATATGGGCGGTCTCCACCAGGTGCTTGAGCACGTTCTGCCCGTACGACGTCCGGTAGCGCAGCCGGCCGAGCAGGGTGACCAGCTCCGGGTGGATCTCGGTGATGCCGACCTCGACCAGGGCGTCCTCGGCGGCCCGGTGGCAGAGCTCCTCCACCTCGTGCCGGGCCAGGTCGTAGACCTCCTCGATCCGGTGCGGGTGGATCCGGCCGTCGAGCACCAGCTTCTCCAGCGTGAGCCGGCCGACCTCCCGGCGCACCGGGTCGAAGCAGGAGAGCAGGACCGCCTCGGGGGTGTCGTCGATGATCAGGTTGACCCCGGTGACCGACTCGAAGGCGCGGATGTTGCGGCCCTCCCGCCCGATGATCCGCCCCTTCATCTCGTCCCCGGGCAGGTGCAGGACGCTGACGACGCTCTCCGCGGTCTGCTCGCTGGCCACCCGCTGGATGGCGTCGACCACGATGTGCCGGGCGCGCTGCTCGGCGGTGCCCCGCGCGTCGGCCTCGATCTCCCGGACCAGCAGCGCGGCTTCCCGCTTGGCCTGCCCCTCGATCGCCTCGACCAGCTCGGCCCGGGCCGCGTCGGCGGTCAGGCCGGCGACCCGCTCCAGCTCGCGGCGGCGCTGCTCCTCGGCCTCGGTGAGCGCCTGCTCCCGCTCCACCAGGGCGGCCTCCCGGGCGGCGAGCGCGGCGCTGGCGGCGGTGAGCTGCCGCTCCCGCTCCGCGAGCCGCTCCACCTCCTCGGTGTGCAGCCGTTCCCGCTCGTCCATCCGGGCGGCCCGCCGCTCGACCTCGGCGGCCTGTTCCCGGGTGGTCGCGGCGAGCACCGCCACCTCCCGCTCGCCGCTGCGCCGGGCGGCGGCGCGGAGCTGATCGGCGTCCGCCTCGGCCTGCTTGTGCGCCCGCTCCAGCACCGTGTCGGCCTCGGCCCGGGCGTCGTCGAGCACCCGCCGGGCCTCGGCCCGGGCCGCCTTCGCCTCGGCCTTGGCGGCGGCCGCCTCGGTGCGGGCGGCGGCGGCGGCCGACTTGGCCACGTCGATGGTGCTGTTCGCCTCGTCGGCGGCGTTGCGCAGGGCCGCCAGGGACTGCTCCTGGCGGTCCTTCTCGGCGATGAAGGCCGGATCCTCGGGGGCGGGTGCCAGACTGAGCCGGCGCATGGTGCGCACGCCGAACAGGACGGCGCCGACCACCACCACGACGAGCAGCAGCACCACCGCCAGGATGACGACGTCGAAGGCGCTCATGCGGCCCCTCCGAGCCGGTGGGCGCCCGCTCCGACCCGGCCCGGGCAGCCGCCCGGCGAGGAGCGGCCCGCCGCGTCTGGAAGACCGCCGGTGAACCTGTGCCGCCCCGCCATGGCCGCCTCCCCTGAACGTCGGCACCGCAGGCGGCGTGCGGACGGCACGCACCTGCGGCTCTGGACGCCCGACCGGAGCGGCTGGCTGTGGGTAGCTTTCCGTCGGCGGTGCCCCCTTCGGGGCATCGCCGGCGGCCGGTTGCAGTTGTCGGTCGGCTCCGGACCGACCGTCCGGAGCTGCCGTCAAGGGCCGGTGAAGCTGGCCAAAGTGATGCTGTTCTGTTACGCGATCTATGTTGTGCGCTTAGCCTGCGCTGGTCGGGCAAAGTGAGCCTGTATGGCGAGGCTAGGTCTCCAGGGGCCGTTCGGTCAAGAACTCATGATCAAACCACCCGGACGGAGAGAAGTTGGAGCGTTACCCAGCGCTGTCCAGATGCCGGACACGGCCGGACAAACCTCGCCGGTCGTGACCTCCCCGGTCGCGTTCCGGACCTGCTCAGGGCCGCCACACGGCCGTTCTGGGGCGCCGCGCCGGGTGACCTGTCGCCGGCTCCGGCGAGATCACCACTTTTCGCGAGAGTGACCCACGTTTCACGGCCCGGCCCGGCCCGGCCCGGCGCCGGCGCCCGACTCAGATCGCGCCGAGGGTGCGGGCCGCCGTCACCAGCGCGAGGTTGTCCGGGGCCACGCCGCCGTCCGGCAGGACCAGGGTGTCCTCCAGACCGATCCGGGTGTGCAGGCCACGGCGGACGGCTTCGGCGAACACGGGCCAGGTCGCCGGGCCCTCGCCGTGCAGCAGCACGGGCGGGCGGTCGGCGGGCAGCGCGGCCAGGATGGCGGCGGCGTCGGCGAGGGCCACGTCGACCGGCTCGGCCAGGCACTCGACGAGGACCCGCCCGGTCGGCGCCGGCCAGCGGCGCCAGGCGTCGACCGCGGCCACCGTCCAGAGGCCGGCCTCGACCATGACACCCCGCTCGTGCAGGGCGGCCGCGACGGCCGCCGCGCCCGGTTCGTGGGCGTTGACGGAGGCGAAGTCGGGCAGCACCGTCCAGGCGCGTACGGCGGCGACCCGGTCGGCGGGCTCGGGGGCGATCCAGGCGCCGGTGCTCACCCCGACGGGCAGGCCGGGCCGGGCGGCCCGGATCGCGGTGACCGCCGCGGCGATCACGGCCGGGTCGAGCGACTCGGCGCCGTCGGCGCCGCGCGGGTGCACGTGCACGGCCGCCGCGCACCTGACCGCGTCGGCCGCCAGCTCGTCGGGCGTCACCGGCACCGCCGGATGCTCCGGTCGGCGCCGCCCGCCGTTCAGACACGCCTTCAACACGCCGCACACCTTCCTCAGGAGTGGATCCGGACGTCGTCCCGGCCGGGGTCAGTCGAGGGGGCGGGAGGCGGGGTCGAGGTCGTGCTCGGCGTCGGCCAGGGCGTCCGCGTCGATGTGCTCGGCGAACTCGGCCGCCTCGGCGCTCTGCGCGGCCAGCGCGTCCTTGACCGCCCGGATGGCCACGCCGGCCGGGTAGCCCTTGCGAGCCAGCATGCCGACCAGGCGGCGGAACACCGCGTCGGGCTCACCCCGGGTCGCGCGCAGCTTCCGGTCCACCAGGGCGCGGGCGGTCTCCGCCTCGGTCTCCTCGTCCAGCTCGTCGAGGGCCTCGCTGGCCACCTCACCGTCGACGCCGCGCTGGCGCAGCTCGTTGGCGAGCGCCCGGCGGGCCAGCCCGCGGCCGTTGTGCCGGCTGCTCACCCAGGCGCGGGCGAAGGCGGCGTCGTCGACGATGCCGACCTCGTCGTAGCGGTCGAGGACCTGGTCGGCGACCTCCTCGGAGATGCCCCGCTTCGCCAGGGCGCCGGCCAGCTCGGCACGGGTGCGCGGCCGGACCGCGAGCTGCCGCAGGCAGATCTCCCGGGCCACTTCGGCCTCGTCGCGGGGCGGCGTGGGGGTCGCCTCGGCATCGGGCTCCTCGGCCCGGCCCCGGCGGCCGCGGCGCGGCCGGGGTGGAGTGGTGGCGTCACCCGTGCGGGGCGGGCTGGCATCCCAGCCCCGCCCCGTACGGGCGCGTCGTCCTGCCACGGGTCAGCCGGGGATCAGAAGTCGACCGGCGGCAGCTCCGGGCCGCCGGCGGCATCGCCCGCGCCGGTGCCGACGCCGAGCTTCTCCAGGATCTTCTTCTCGATCTCGGCCGCCACGTCCGGGTTCTCCCGGAGGAACTCGCGGGCCTTCTCCTTGCCCTGGCCGAGCTGGTCGCCGTCGTACGTGTACCAGGCGCCGGACTTGCGGATGATCGCCTGCTCCACGCCGACGTCGATCAGCGAGCCCTCGCGGGAGATGCCCTTGCCGTACATGATGTCGAACTCGGCCTGCTTGAACGGCGCGGCGACCTTGTTCTTCACGACCTTGACGCGGGTGCGGTTGCCGACCACGTCGGTGCCGTCCTTGAGGCTCTCGATGCGGCGCACGTCGAGCCGGACCGAGGCGTAGAACTTCAGCGCGCGACCACCGGTCGTGGTCTCCGGGCTGCCGAACATCACGCCGATCTTCTCGCGGAGCTGGTTGATGAAGATCGCCGTGGTGCCGGTGTTGTTGAGCACACCGGTGATCTTCCGCAGCGCCTGGCTCATCAGCCGGGCCTGCAGACCCACGTGGCTGTCGCCCATCTCGCCCTCGATCTCGGCGCGCGGCACCAGGGCCGCGACCGAGTCGATCACGATGATGTCGATCGCGCCGGAGCGGACCAGCATGTCGGCGATCTCCAGCGCCTGCTCGCCGGTGTCCGGCTGGGAGACCAGCAGGGCGTCGGTGTCGACGCCGAGGGCCTTCGCGTATTCCGGGTCGAGCGCGTGCTCGGCGTCGATGAAGGCGGCGATGCCGCCGGCCCGCTGCGCGTTGGCCACCGCGTGCAGGGCCACCGTGGTCTTACCGCTGGACTCGGGACCGTAGATCTCGACGACCCGGCCGCGGGGCAGACCGCCCACGCCGAGCGCCACGTCGAGCGCGATGGAGCTGGTCGGAATGACCGCCGTCTGGACGACAGGCCGCTCCCCCAGGCGCATCACCGAACCCTTGCCGAACTGCTTGTCGATCTGAGCGAGAGCAAGGTCGAGTGCCTTCTCCCGGTCGGGCCCTGCCGCCATCGTTGCCACCCCTGCCTTCGCCGGCGTCTTTCCTGAGCTTCGCGTCACGCGGACACGCTAGGCGCTGGGTCCGACAGAAAACCAGCCGACGGGCCGCGAGCTGTGGACGAGCACCCCGCTGTGGACAATAGCCGAACAGGTGTACGACTCGACAAGCGACACGCGGAACCGGCGAAAAGGCTGCTCAGCGTAGTCGCGCGGGTACCCGGTCGGGATACGCGGCGACGACCGCGCGCCACACCACGTGCGTCTCCATCCCCGCCGCCAGGGCCTGCTCGATGGTCCGCCCGCCGAGCTGGGACAGCACCTGGTCGCTGGCGATGCTGGCCGCGTAGCCCGGCCCGAACGCCTCCGCCAGTCGCGTCCAGAAGTCGGTCAGCCGCACGTGTCACTCCTCCTTGTCGGGCAGGTCGTCCGAAGGGCGCCGGAGCTCGTCCGGCGCCTCGACCGGCGCCGGACGCAACGCTAGCGCCACCAGCGGCACCACCGCGATCGCCGCCAGCAGGGTCAGCGTCGGATAACCCACGGCCCGCATGACAAACCCGCTCGCCGCCGCCGCGCCCGCCCCGGCCAGCCCCATGACCAGGTCGGACAGGCCCTGCACGCCGGGCCGGTCGGCGGTGGGCACCGACTCCGACAGCAGGGTCGAGCCGGCCACCATGGTGCCCGACCAGCCCAGCCCGAGCAGGGCCAGACCCACCGAGAGCAGCGGGGTGTGGTGCCCGGCGGTGCCGGCGACCGCGCAGGCGGCCAGCAGCAGGGCCACCCCGCCGAGGATCACCGGGCGCCGGCCCAGCCGGTCGGTGAGCCAGCCGACCAGCGGGGAGAGCGCGTACATGCCGGCGATGTGCAGGCTGAGCACGATGCCGACCACCCGGAGCACGTCGGCGTCGGAGTGCGACTCGCCGAGGCGTACCGGGGTCATCGACATCACGGCGACCATCACGAGGTGGCCCACGGCCACGGCGGCGATGCCGAGGCGGGCGGCGGGCCGGCCGCGTACCGTGCGCCACGCCCCGACCATGCCCGCGCGGCGCCGGGCGGTCCCACCCGGCGCCGGGACCGGGTCGGCCGGGGTCTCGGCCGCCGCCAGCCGGCGGGCGGTGAGCAGCGGGTCCGGCCGGAGCAGGACGGCCAGTACGACGGCGGCCAGCACGAACGCGGCGGCGCTGAAGGCGAACGGGCCGGCCAGCGCCGGCAGGCCCCAGCCGCGGGTGGTGGCGTCGGCGAGCGCGGCGAAGTTCGGCGCGGCCACCGCACCGATGGTGGTGGCCCAGACGACCAGCGAGAGCTGGCGCCCCCGGCGGGCCGGCTCGGCCAGGTCCACGGCCGTGTAGCGGGCCTGGAGGTTGGCCGCGGTCCCGCCGCCGAAGAGCAGCATGCCGAGGAAGAGCAGCGGCACCACGTGCACCACGGTGGAGACCACCACGAGCACGCCCCCGACCGCCCCGACCAGGTACGCGGTGACCAGCCCCGGCCGGCGCCCCCGGGCCGCCATGATCCGGGTGACCGGCACGGCGAGCAGCGCGGCGCCGACCACCCCGGCGCTCTGCGCCACCCCGGCCAGGGCGGTGCCGGCGACCCGGGCGGCGAGCAGCGCGCCGACCGAGATGCCGATGGTGACGCCGATGCCGCCGATGATCTGGGTGAGGAAGAGCAGCCGGACGGTGCGCCGCTGGATCGGGGCGACGTCGAGCCGGCTCGGTGCCGGCGCGGTCAGGTCGGTGGCCATGGCGGATGCTCCTGGGGGTAAGGGGTGACCATCCTCCCGCACCCGACCCGGTCGGGGGCACCCGGTTTCGCTACAGGCCGAGCCCCCGGCCGATGATCTCCTTCATGATCTCGGTGGTGCCGCCGTAGATGGTCTGCACCCGGCTGTCCAGCCAGGCCTTCGCCACCGGGTACTCCAGCATGAAGCCGTAGCCGCCGTGCAGCTGCACGCAGCGGTCGGCCACCCGGTTCTGCAGCTCGGTGGTCCACCACTTGGCCTTCGCCGCGTCGGTCACCGAGAGCCGGCCGGCGTTGTACTCGGCCACGCAGTGGTTGACGAACGTCCGCGCGATGGTGACCTCGGTGTCCAGCTCGGCCAGGAGGAACCGGTTGTGCTGGAACCGCCCGATCGGCCGGCCGAACGCCTCCCGGGAGCGGGCGTAGTCGAGGGTGAGCGCGAGCAGCTTCTCCGCGGCGGCCACCGCGGCGACCGCGATGCTGAGCCGCTCCCGGGGCAGGTTGGCCATCAGGTGGTAGAAGCCGTGGTTCTCGGTGCCGACCAGGTTCTCCGCCGGCACCCGGCAGTCGTCGAAGAACAGCTCGGCCGTGTCGTTGGCCTTCAGGCCGACCTTGGCCAGCCGCCGGCCCCGGGTGAAGCCGGGCGTGCCGGTCTCCACCACGATCAGGCTCACCCCGTGCGCGCCCTGGTCGGGGGCGGTCTTGGCGACCACCACCACGAGGTCGGCCAGCTCGCCGTTGGTGATGAACGTCTTCTGCCCGTTGAGCACCCAGCTGTCGCCGTCGCGGACCGCGCTCGTGCGGATGCCGGCCAGGTCGCTGCCCGCACCCGGCTCGCTCATCGCGATGGCGGTGACCAGGTCGCCGGAGCAGAAGCCCGGGAGCCAGCGCTTGCGCTGGTCGTCGGTGGTCAGCTCGGTCAGGTACGGGGCCACCACGTCGTTGTGCAGCCCGAAGCCCAGGCCGCTGCAGCCGGCCGCGACGATCTCCTCGTCGAGCACCGCGTTGAACCGGAAGTCGCGCTGCCCGCCGCCGCCGTGCTCGGGGTCCACGTCCATGCCGAGCAGCCCGGCCGCGCCCGCCCGGCGCCACACCTCCCGGTCGACGATCCCGTCGGCCTCCCAGCGCTCGTGGTGCGGGACGGCCTCGCGGGCGAGGAACTGCCGGCACAGGTCCCGGAACTCCTGGTGGACGGGCTCGTAGAGATGCTGCTCCATGGCGGCCAGTCTGGCACCGCCCGCCCCCGCTGCCCAGAGGTGATCCGCGGTCAACCCCACCAGGTGGCGTCGGTGACCGGGACGAAGCCGAGCGAGGCGTAGAGCGGGCGGCCGGCGCGGGCCGCGGTGAGCGTCATCGGCACGTCGCCGAGCCGGCCGAGGACGCCGCGCAGCAGGGCCCGCCCCACGCCCCGGGAGCGGTGCTCCGGCAGGCTGGTCATCCAGTAGAGGCCGACACCCTCCTCCCGGACGGTCAGGCAGGCGCCGGCGGGCGCGCCGTCCCGGTGGACCAGGAAGAACCGCACCTCGGGGCGGGCCAGGAGGGCGGCCGGGAACGCCTCGCCGGGGCGGCGCGGCCGGAAGTGGTCCAGGGGGAAGCCGCGCACCACCACGTCCTCGGCGGTGTCGAGCTGGTCGGGGCGCTCGACCGGGGTCACCGGCAGGGACGGGTCGGGCAGCGCCGCCGGGCGGCGGACCATCACCGGCATGCTGCGCGGGCTGAGGCCGAGGTCGGTGAGGTCCACCGAGGCGTACTGGTCCTCGACGGTGACCGGGCCGGTGCGCCGGCGGACCAGGTCGGCCAGCGCGGCCCGGTCGTCCGGGGCCGGGTCCGGGTCGCGCAGCAGGATCCGCAGCCCGGCGCGGTGGTCGCCGATCACCGCGAGGAAGCCGGGCCGGTGCAGCAACGTGTGGCCCCGCGCGTCGGCCAGCGCCGTCCAGAGGGCGGCGGCGTTGCGCACGGACAGGTCGAGGTCGGCGGTGGTGGCGGTCATGCCGCCGACGCTACGGCCCGGGCCGCCCGCCGCGCAGGTCCATTCCCCCGCCGTGGCACTGGTCCAAAACCCCGGGGTACGCCAGCATGGCGGGATGAGCACCCTGACCGGAGCGCAGATCGCCGACGCCGCCCTGGACGGGTGGACCTACCTGCTCGGCGCGCTGCACACCCGCATCCGCACGCCGGACTTCGCCGCCGGGCTGTCGCTCGTGGACGCCATCGGCGCGGAGGCCGAGCGGCGGGACCACCATCCCGACCTGGACCTGCGTTACACCCATGTGGACGTGCGGCTCTGGTCGCACGATGTGGGCGGGGTCACCGACCGCGACATCCGGCTCGCCCGGGCCATCTCCGCGCTCGCCGCCGAGGCCGGCCTGTCGCCGGCGCACACCGGCGTGGCCCGGCTCGAACTCGCCCTGGACAGCCCGGATTCCGCCGCCGTGCTGCCGTTCTGGCAGGCGGTGCTGGCGGTGCCGCACCGGGCCGGGCCGGGGGCGGGTGACGAGGTACGCGATCCGGCCGGCGCGCTGCCCACGGTGTGGTTCCAGGAGTCGGGACGCGAGGAGCCCCGCCAGCGCTGGCACCCCGACGTGTGGGTGGACCCGGCGGAGGTGCGGCCGCGCATCGAGGCCGCGCTCGCCGCCGGGGGGACGCTGGTGAGCGACGAGGCGGCACCGCACTTCTGGGTGCTCGCCGACCCGGACGGCAACCGCGTCTGCCTCTGCACGTCACAGGGCCGCGACTGAGCCGCCGCCCGAGGTGTATGACGGGAGCCCGGACCCGTCAGGAGGGCCCCCTCCGTCACCGCAGCGCGCGGGCGGCGACCTTGAGGTCCGCGACGAGCCCGTCGTACGCGACGTCGTGGTTGTCGGCGCGCAGCACCGCGGAGGGGTGGATGGTGGCCAGCAGCCGGGTCTCCGGTGCGTCGGCGACGGCGCCGGCGCTGTCCACCGGGACCCGGGTGAAGTCCTCGGGGTGCTGGGCGGCGGCCGGCCAGGGCAGCAGCTCGCCGCGTTGCTTCGTGACCCGGAAGGTCGGGCCGAGGAGGGCCTTGGCGGCGGTGGCGCCGAGCACCACCACGATCTCCGGGTGCAGCCGGGCGAACTCGGCGACCAGCCACGGCCGGCAGGCGGTGATGTGCACCCGGTCGGGTGTCTGGTGGATGCGCCGCTTGCCGCGCAGTTCGAAGCGGAAGTGCTTGACGGCGTTGGTGAGGTAGATGTGGCCGGGGTCGATGCCGGCGTCGTCCACGGCCTTGCGCAGCAGCCGGCCGGCCGGACCGACGAACGGCAGGCCCTTCTGGTCCTCCATGTCGCCGGGCTGCTCGCCGACGAGCACCACCCGGGCGCTCTCGTCGCCGCGGCCGAACACGGTCTGCGAGGCGTTCCGGTAGAGCTCGCAGCCCCGGCAGCCGGTCGCGGCGGCCCGCAGCTCGTCGATGGTGTCCGCCTGCGGCGGGATGAACTCCTGCGCTCCGGGGGCGTTCTCGGTCTCGGCCATGCCAGCTTTATATACCGGTTTCGGCATCGACGCCGGGTGCGCCCGCGTCAGTATCCGGAGCCGCCGCCACCGCCGCGCGAGGCCAGCGCGATCGCGATGATCACCAGAATGATCACCACCACCGCCACGCCGATCCAGAGTCCGGTCCGGGACCTGTTCGAAGCCATGACACCCACCTCCCGGCCGCGGTTACCCACGGGACGCCGGGCCATGCCGCGGCTCAGGTGGTGAAGCCGGTGGCCGCCGGCCGGACGGCGCGGGCCACCGCGTCGGCGAGCGGGCCGAGGTCGGCCTCGTCGAGCCGGCTGACGGTGATCCGCACGCCGGGTGCGGCGGCGATCCGGTTCAGCGCGCCGGGGGCCACCGACCAGCCGGCGTCCCGCAGGGCGGTGACCGCGACGGTCTCGTCCGGCACCGGCACCCAGACGTTGATGCCGGTCCGGCCGTGGGCGGCCAGCCCCCGCGCCGCGAGGGCGTCGACCAGGCCGTCGCGCCGCCGGTCGTAGCTCTCCGCCGCGCGGCCCACCAGGTCGGCGGTGGCCGGGTCCCGCCACAGCGCCAGGACCAGGCGTTGCAGCACGGTAGAGACCCAGCCGGCGCCGACCCGGGCCCGGCCGGCCACCCGCGCCACGGTGGCGTCGTCGCCGGCGAGCACCGCGAGCCGCAGGTCGGGGCCGTAGGGCTTGCTCACCGACCGGACGAAGGCCCACGCCGGGGTCGCCCCGGCGAGCGGGTGCAGGGGTACGCGGGCCAGCTCGGCGGCGTGGTCGTCCTCGATGAGCAGCAGGTCGGTGCGGCCGGCGAGGAGCGTCCGCAGCTCGGCGGCCCGGCCGGCGGAGACGGCGGCGCCGGTGGGGTTCTGGGCGCGGCTGGTGACGATCAGCGCGCGGGCGCCGGCGGCCAGCGCGGCGCCGACCCCCGGCGCGGTGGGGCCGTCGTCGTCCACCGGCACCCCGATGGCGCGCAGCCCGAGCGCGGCGAGCAGGTCGAGCAGGTTGGCCCAGCCGGGGTCCTCGACGGCGACCGCGTCGCCGGGGCGCAGGTGGGCGGCGAGCAGACGTTCGATGCCGTCGAGCGCGCCGCCGGTGACGGTGAGATGGTCGGCCGGCACCCCGTCGGCGGCGAGCCGGTCCCGGGCGGCGGCGGCCAGCTCGGGCAGGACGGCGGTTGCCGCGTACCCGCCGGGGGACCCGAGCTCGGCGGCGAGCGCGGCCAGGTGCGGGCCGAGCGGCGGCAGCAACCGGCTGTCGGGATTGCCGGCGGAGAGGTTGCGGCTGCCGGGCAGCGGCGGGGGCATCAGCGCGGAGCGGCGGCTCGCCACCGGCGGGCGGGGGCGGACCCGGGTGCCGTGCCGGCCGGCGGTGACGACCAGGCCGCGCTGCCGCAGCTCCTGGTACGCCTTCGCCACGGTGGCCGGGCTGACGCCCAGCTCGACGGCGAGGGCGCGGACGGCGGGCAGGGCGTCGCCCGGGGCGAGGTCACCGGCCCGGATGCCGGTTTCCACGCTCGCCGAAATCGCCGCCGAGGACGAGCCGCTGATCTGATAACGTGCTGCCACAGTTCCGAGATTGTACTAGCACGAAGGTGGGATGTCGCATGTACCCCCCGACCGGACGCACCACGGCCAGCCGCTACCGGGACCGGATGCACTACGACCGGGAGACCGTCCACGCCCTGATCGACGAGGCGTACCACTGCGCGCTCGGGTTCACCGTGGACGGCGAGCCGCGCGTCCTGCCCACCCTTGTCGTGCGGGTCGACGACACGCTCTACGTGCACGGCTCCACCGGCAGCCGGCCGCTGCTCGCCGCCCGCGACGGGGCCGGGCTTCCGGTCTGCGTCGCGGTCACCCACCTCGACGGGCTGGTCTTCGGCCGCTCCCAGTTCCACCACAGCGCCAACTACCGGTCCGTGGTGGCGCACGGCACCGCCCGGCTGGTCACCGACGAGCAGGAGAAGGCCCGGGTGCTCACCGCGCTGGTGGAGAAGCTGGGCGCGGGGCGCAGCGCCGACAGCCGGCCGCCGACCCGCCGGGAGCTGGCCGAGACGGCCGTGCTGGCGCTTCCGCTGCGTGAGGTGTCGGTCCGGATCCGGGCCGCCGGGGTGAGCGACGAGCCCGCCGACTACGACCTGCCGTACTGGGCCGGCGTGGTGCCGCTGCGGGTCACCCGGGGCCTGCCCGAGCCGGACGCCGGGGTGACCGCGCCGGTGCCTGCGTACCTGCGGCCGGCACCGTCGCCCTGGCTGGAGCCGGTGGTGCTGCGCGGCGAGCACGTGGTACTGGAGCCGCTCGACGAGTCCCACGCCGAGGAGCTGTACGCCGCCCTCGACGACGAGGAGGTCTGGCGGTACGTCGGCAGCCCGCGCCCGGGCGGCGTCGACGAGATGGCGGCGAACATCCGGTCCGCGCTGGACGCCCACCGGCGCGGGGTGCGCATGCCCTGGGTGCAGCGCTGCGCGGTGACCGGCGCGATGGTCGGCACCACCTCCTACTACCAGCCCGACGAGGAGCTGCGGACCGTGGAGATCGGCTACACCCAGCTCGGCCGGCCCTGGTGGCGCACCGGGATCAACACCGAGGCCAAGCTGCTGCTGCTCACCCGGGCCTTCGAGGAGCTGGACGCCGTCCGGGTGACCTGGCAGACCAGCTCGCTCAACGAACGCTCGCAGCGGGCCATCGCACGGCTCGGCGCCGTCCGGGAGGGGACCCTGCGGTCCAACCGGCGGCGCGCCGACGGCACCTGGCGGGAGTCCGCGCTCTACTCGATGCTCGACTCGGAGTGGCCGAACGCACAGGCCACGCTGCGGGAACGGCTTCGCCGGGCGGCACCCGTGGCGTCATGATGACCGGCGTGCTGGGGATCACCGACATCGGGACGTACGTGCTGGGCACCGTGGCGATCGTGCTGCTGCCCGGGCCGAACTCGCTCTTCGTGCTGTCCACGGCGGCGCGGCGCGGGGTGGCGGCCGGCTACCGGGCCGCCGGGGGCGTGTTCGTCGGCGACTCGGTGCTGATGATCCTCTCCGCCGCCGGGGTGGCGTCGCTGCTCCGGGCGTACCCGGCCCTCTTCCTCGTGATCAAGTACGCCGGCGCCGCGTACCTCGGGTGGTTGGGGTTGACCATGCTGCGCGGCGCCTGGCGGCGATGGCGCGACCGCAACGACCCCACCACGCCGCGGCTCATCGACGCGGCGGAGCCGGCGGCGGTGCGTGACCCCTTCCGGCGGGCGCTGGTGATCAGCCTGCTCAACCCGAAGGCGATCCTCTTCTTCATCTCGTTCTTCATCCAGTTCGTCGACCCGGGCTACGCCTGGCCGGCGCTGTCGTTCCTGCTGCTCGGGCTGATCGCGCAGGTGACCAGCGCGCTCTACCTGACCGCGCTGATCCTCACCGGCACCTTCCTGGCCGCCCAGTTCCACCGCCGGCGGCGGCTCGCCGCGACCGGCACCACGGCCATCGCCGTGCTCTTCCTCGGCTTCAGCCTGAAGCTCGCCACCGCCTCGGTGTAAGGAGGGGCCCCCTGTTAACGCCTGAGGTATAGCAGGGGCCCCCTGCTAACACCGTGACCCGGCGCGGGCCCGGCCCCGAACCGGTCGCGGCCGCCGGTCAGGTGCCGTCGCTGCCTCCGCCGCCGCCCACGCCCGCGCCGCCGGCGGTGCCGCCGAGGCCGTAGCCGGGGGCGACCGGCTCGTCCGGCGGGCGGCTCACGTGCGCGGACTCGCGGACCGTGGCGGACCAGTCGGCGTTCGCGGCGGCCGCGGCGTGCCGGTCGATGGCGTGCCGCAGCCAGCCGTCGACGGTGGCCACCCAGTCCCGCCGGTCGGCGCCCGCGTGCCAGACCCGGAACCGGCTGATGCTCTGGTGGGTCACCCCGGCCAGGGACAGCCGGCGGTCCATCCAGAGCAGCACTTCCAGCCCCGCCGCGTTGGTCACGAAGATCACCTCCAGTTCGGTGATCGGGCCGGCGTAGAGCGGGGCCACCCAGAACCCCAGCCGCTCGTGGAGCGGGAGCGCCTGGTCCACCCCGGGCAGCCGCCCGTGCTGGAGGCCGGCCTGGCGCATGACGAAGCCGAGGGTGTCCAGCGCGGCGAGGATGTGCTGCTGGGTGGGAAGCGGATGCACGAGGACCGGCACCATGGCCCCCTGGTCCAGGTCCGGGTCGACGGACACCTCGGTACGCAGCCCGGTGCGCAGGCTCATCAGCGGCACCCCGCCGAACATGGTCACCGGGGTCTCCCAGGGCAGCGGCATCGCGAAGTCGACCGCCCGCCGCCGCCCGGCCGGCACCACGAACCGGCCGGCGATCGGCACCTGGTGGTACTGGAGCAGCCGGTGGGGCGACTCCGGGTCCTCCGGCTCGACCTGGGCGACCAGCCCCAGCCGGATGTGCCGGACGGCGACGTCGGCGCCGCCGGCGGTCAGCATGACCCGGCCGGGCAGGCGCAGGCCGGGGCGGGTGCTCGGGTTTTGCAGCGTGGTGCTCACCGACAGCCCGGTCCACACGGACTCCGACGACACCCCGGTCAGCCGCATGCCGCCGGTTTCCCGCTGCCCGCTCCCCCATGCGCCCGCCGCGCCGATCCGGGTGCGCCCGCCGTCGGGAGAACGACGGCGGGCGCATCCGGAAAAGTCAGCGCATCCGGCGGCCGCGCGGCACCGGGTCGGTCTCGTCGTCGAACTCGCCGATGACCTCCTCGAGAAGGTCCTCCAGCGCGACGAAGCCGATCGGCCGGGTCGGGCCGCCGCCGTTGCGGACCAGCGCCAGCTGGGCCTGCCGGCCCCGCATGGCCGCCACCGCCTCGGTGACCGACGCCTCGCCGGGCAGGGTGAACGCCGGGGTCATGAGCTCCTCGGCGGTCGCCGGCCGGCCGGTGGTGACCGCCCGGACCGCCTCGCGCACGTGAACCAGGCCGCAGACCTCGCCGCCGGTGTCGACCACGGCGAGCCGGGACCGGCCGCTGTCGCGGGAGACCTGCTCGATCCGCTCGGCGGCGTCGTCCCGGCGGACCGTGACGATCCGGTCGAACGGCTCCATCACCTGCGCCACGGTGGTGCCCTGCAACTCCAGCATGCTGGTCAGCATCTGGTGCTGCTCGGCGCCGAGCAGCCCGTGCTCGCGGGACTGCTCCAGCAGGATGCGCAGCTCGTCCGGGCCGTGCACCTGGGCGAGCTGGTCCTGCTGCTGGACGCCGACCAGCCGCAGCACGGCGTTGGCCAGCGCGTTGAGCGCGGACAGCACCGGGCGGGCGACCCGGGCGAAGGCCCGGAACGGCAGCGCCAGCAGCATGGCCGAGCGCTCCGCGTCGGTGATCGCCCAGGACTTCGGGGCCATCTCGCCCACCACGAGGTGCAGGAACGTCACCAGGGCCAGGGCGAACAGCAGCCCGACCAGGTGGCTGACCGCGTCCGGCAGCCCGACCGCGTGCAGCAGCGGGCTGAGCAGGTGCTCGATGGCCGGCTCGGCCAGCGCGCCGAGACCCAGGGTGCACAGGGTGATGCCGAGCTGGGCGCCGGCCAGCATGAGGCTCAGCTCGCGGACGCCGTCCAGCGCCGCGCGGGCCGCCCGGCCGCCGCCGGCCGCCGACTGCTCCAGGCGGTACCGCTTGGCCGCGACCAGCGCGAACTCGGCCGCCACGAAGAAGCCGTTGAGCGCCAGCAGCACCACCGAGAAGAAGAGCGCGAACCCGGGGCTCATGCGGCCTCCTCCCCGTGCGCGGCGGCGGTGGTCCGCAGCCGGACGGAGTCGGCCACGTGCCGGTCCACGGCGAGCACCTCGACCAGGGCGCGGGGCTCGGTGTCCGGCTCGTCGCCGTCGACGGCGAGCGCGATCTCCAGCCGGTCGCCGACCTCGGGCACCCGCCCCAGCTCGCGCATGACCAGGCCGGAGAGCGTGTCGTACTCGGGGGCCTCGGGCAGCGCGATGCCGGTGCTGTCGGCCACCTCGTCGATCCGCCAGCGAGCCGGCACCACCCAGGAGCCGTCCTCCTGCCGGGCGGGGGCCCGCTCCGGCGGGTCGTCCTCGTCGCGGATCGGCCCGACCAGCTCCTCGGCGATGTCCTCCAGCGTGATCACACCGGCGAAGCCGCCGTACTCGTCGACCACGCAGGCGAGCTGGCGGTGCCCGACCCGGAGCCGGTCCAGCACGGTCGGCAGCGGCAGCGTCTCCGGCACCAGCAGCGGGGGTACGGCCACCGCGGCCACCCGGGTGCTGGCCCGCTCGGCCGGCGGCACGCCGAGCACGTCGGCGATCCCGATCACGCCGATCAGGTCGTCGACGCCCTCGGCGCCGCGCACCGGGAACCGGGAGTGGCCGGTGTCGAGCATCTCGACGACCCGGCTGACCGGCTCGTCGGCCCGTACGGTGTGCACGTCGACCCGGGGGACCATGGCCTCCCCGGCGGTGAGCTCCCGGAAGTCGAGACCCCGGTCGAGCAGGTCGGACATCTCGGCGTCGAGGTGCCCCTCCTCCCGGGACTCGGCGATGATCTGCTCCAGGTCCTCCGGGGTGGCGCCGCTGGGCAGCTCCTCGATCGGCTCGATGCCGACCCGGCGGAGCAGCCGCACGGCGGCGCGGTCGAAGAGGGTGATCACCGGTCCGGCGATCCGCAGGTACATGAGGGTGGACCGGGCGAGTGCCCGGGCGAGCGGCACGGCACGGGCGATGGCCAGGTTCTTGGGGGCCAGCTCACCGAGGACCATCTGCACGACGGTGGCGATGAGCAGGGCGAGCGCCACCGACAGCGGCAGCGCCACGGCGTCGGAGACGCCGGCCAGGCCGAGCAGGTCGGCCAGCCCGGCGCCCAGGTACGGCTGGGCGGCGTAACCGACCAGCAGGGCGGTCACGGTGATGCCGAGCTGGGCGCCGGAGAGCATGAACGAGAGCCGGCCGGTCACCTCCAGGGCCCGGGCGGCGGCGGCGTCGCCGCCGTCGGCGAGCTGCTTGAGCTTGCCCCGGTCCACGGCGACGTAACCGAACTCCTGGGCCACGAAATAACCGGTGGCGGCGGTGAGCACGATGATGAGGACGAGTCCGACGAGGATCAGCACGGGAGGGTCAGGGCTCCCGGGGCCGTCGGGTCCAGAGGTTGCCGGGCACGACCCGGCTGGCTACTGCTGCCCTCCTGGGCAGAGGAGTCGATCATGCCGCCATTTTATCGGCGCCGGCTGGGCGTTCGCTGAGGGTGCCGGAAGCCTCCCCGCTGTCCGGTTCACCGGCCGGACAGCTCGTCGACGTCCAGCAGTTCCCGGTCGATCCGCCCCGAACGGTAGGCCGCCCGCCCGATCATCTGCGCGGCGACCGGCGCGGTGGCCAGCTGGAACACCGCCACCAGGGCGATCATGCCGAGGTCCGACAGCGTACGCAGGCGCAGCGCGAGGCCGACGAGGAGCAGCAGCACGCCGAGCACCTGCGGCTTGGTGGCGGCGTGCATCCGGGCCAGCGTGTCCGGGAAGCGCAGCACGCCGATCCCGGCGACCAGGCTGAGCAGCGCCCCGGCCAGCAGGCAGAGGCCGCCGAGCCAGTCGGCGATCAGGATCACACCGCACCGCCCGTCGTCCGCGACCGCGCGGCTCGCCGGCCCGGCTCACTCCTCGCGCTCACACTTCCTCCCGGACCGCGAACCGCACCAGGGACACCGACCCGACGAAGCCGAGCAGGGAGAGCACCACGAGCACGGGCAGCGTGGTGGCGTGCCCGTTCACCGCCGCCTCCGCGCCGACCGCGCCGAGCATGGTGGAGAGCAGCAGGTCGGCGGCGACCACCCGGTCGAGCAGGGACGGGCCCCGGTAGATCCGGGCCAGGGCGAGCAGCGCGGTGACCGAGAGCAGCACGGTCAGCGCGAGGGCGAGGAGCGCGGTCACGGGTGGTCCCTCCGATCGGCGGGTTCGAAATCGAGCTGGCGTACCTCGGCGGGGGAGCCCACGGCGCGGACGATGCGACGTTCGACGGCGAGGGTGCGCTCCCGGCCGGCGGTCAGGTCCTCCGGGCCGCGGACGTCGAGCACGTGCACGTAGAGCACCCCGCGGTCGCGGTCCACCTCGAGGATCAGGGTCCCCGGCACCAGCGAGATCACCTCGGCGGTGAGCGCCAGGTTGAGATCGGTGCGGACCCGCAGCGGCACCGCGATGACCGCTCCGCGCGGGCGGTAGCCGGGACGCACCGCCACGGCGGCGACGTGGAGGCTCGCGGTGACCAGTTCGCCGGCGAAGGTCACCGCGAGGACCAGCAGGGCGCCGGGGCGCAGCCGCCCGCCGAAGGTGACCGGCGGGAGCGGGAAGAAGAGCAGCACGGCCACGCCGAGCACCAGGCCGGCGAGCACGTTGCCCCAGGACAGGTCGCCCCAGAGCAGCACCCAGATGGCGACCAGCCAGCCGAGCGCGATGGCCTGGTCGCGCCGCCGCCCGCCCCGGCCCACAGCGGGCGCGGGGGCGTCGGGCGCCGATCCGGTCGGTGGCAGCCCGCCCGGCGGTTCCCCGCCGTCGGCCGGCCGGCCCGCGGGCAGGCTGTCGGTCACGGCAGGTCCGCCGGCAGGACGGCCCGGACGTACGGGGTGCGCTGGCGCAGGTCGGTGGCCGCGTCCGAGGTGACCCGGAACAGCGGCCCGGCGGCCGCGGTGAGCACCAGCCCGAGCACCACGAGGGCCGCGGTGGCCCCGACCATCAGCCCGGGCAGCCGGACGGGCGGGCCGGCGGTGGCCAGCCGGGGCGCCCGCCAGAACGCGATGTTCCACACCCGGGAGGCGGCGTAGAGGGTGAGCAGGCTGGTCAGGGTGCCGGCCCCGACGAGCACGGCGGGCAGCGTCCCGCCGGCCGCCACGCCGGCCTGGAGCAGGCCGAGCTTGCCGAGGAAGCCGGAGAACGGCGGGATGCCGGCCAGGTTCATGGCCGGGACGAAGAAGAGCACGGCGAGCAGCGGGGCGAGGCGGGCCAGCCCGCCGAGCCGGCGCAGGTCGGTGCTGCCGGCGCGCTCCTCGACCAGGCCGGCGACCAGGAAGAGGGTGGTCTGGATGGTGATGTGGTGCACCACGTAGAAGATCGCCCCGGCCAGGCCCGCGACGCTGCTCAACGCCACCCCGAAGATCATGTAGCCGATGTGGCTGACCAGCGTGAAGGAGAAGATCCGCTTCAGGTCGGACTGGGCCGCCGCGCCCAGGATGCCGACCACCATGGTCAGCCCGGCCACCACCATGAGCAGGCCGGAGACCTGCCCGCCGGGGAAGAGCAGGGTCTCGGTGCGGATGATCGCGTAGACGCCGACCTTGGTGAGCAGGCCGGCGAAGACCGCGGTGACCGGGGCGGGCGCGGTCGGGTAGCTGTCCGGCAGCCAGGCCGAGACCGGGAAGACCGCCGCCTTGATGGCGAAGGCGAGCAGCAGGGTGAGCTGCAACGCCAGGCGTACGCCGGACGGCAGGGCGTCCAACCGGCCGGCGAGCTGCGCCATGTTGAGGGTGCCGGTGGCCGCGTACACGAGCCCCACCGCGGCCAGGAAGATCATCGACGACAGGACGCTGACCACCACGTACGTCGAACCGGTGCGGATCCGCACCTCCGTGCCGCCGAGGGTGATCAGCACGAAGCTCGCGGCCAGCAGGATCTCGAAGCCGACGAACAGGTTGAACAGGTCTCCGGCGAGGAAGGCGTTCGTCACGCCGGCGATCAGCACGAGGTAGGTGGGGTGGTAGATGCTCACCGGCGCGGACTCGCTGGTCTCCCCCCGCCCCTGACCGATCGAGTAGAGCAGCACGCACAGGGTGACCGCCGAGGAGACCACCAGCATGAGCGCGGCCAACTGGTCGGCGACCAGCACGATGCCGACCGGAGGCGGCCAGCCGCCCACCCGGACCACCAGCGGACCGTGCCGGTACGCCTCGACCAGCAGCACCATCGCCACCACCAGGGTCGTGGTCAGCCCGATCACGCTGACCGACCGCTGCAACCGGGGCCGGTTGGTGAGGATCAGGGTGAGCGCCGCGCCGAGCAACGGCACCACCACCGGCAGCGGCACGAGAGCGGTCATCCCTCCTCCCTCCGCTGGCGCAGGCGGCGCAGCGCCGGCTCCGGGTCCACCTGCTCCGGGTCGTTGTCCGGCCCCTCGCCGCCGAGGTCCGCGGTGGGCACCTCGTTGCTCCTGGCGAGCCGGACGACCTGCCGGTCCTCCAGGTCGTCCTGCACCTCGTCGTCGCCGGTCAGGTACCAGCTCCGGTAGGCGACGGCGAGCAGGAACGCGGTCAGCCCGAAGGTGATCACCACGGCGGTGAGCACCATGGCCTGCGGCAGCGCGTCGCTCATGGCCGACGCCGGCGCGGTGCCCGCCAGCGGCGCGGCCCCGGACCGGCCGCCGAGCAGGATCAGCAGGTTCACCCCGTTGCCGAGCAGGATGACGCCGAGCAGGATCCGGGTCAGGCTCCGCTCCAGCAGCAGCGTGACCCCGGTGGCCACGAGCACGCCGACGGCGATCACCAGCACCAGGGTCGGCCCGGCCGCGCCCCGGGTCACCGGGGCACCCCCGGACGGGACCGGGACCCTCGCGGCGGCGCGCTCACGGCGCCTCCCCCTCGTGCTGCACGGCGAGCCCGCGGGCCGGTTCGCCGGCCGCCTCGACGTGCCGGTCCACCTCGGCGCCGAGGCTGCGCAGGATGTCCAGCACGAGCCCGACCACGACCAGGTAGACGCCGATGTCGAAGAAGAGCGACGTGACCAGGTAGAAGTCGCCGACCAGCGGCAGCCAGAGGTTGACCTTCACGCTCTCCAGCACCTGGTCGGCGAGGAGCAGCCCGACCGCGCCGCCGCCCACCGAGAGGGCCAGGCCCGCGCCGAGCACGGTGCCGGCGCCGACCGGCGCCGCCTCGGCCAGCTCGTACCGGCCGCCGGCCAGGTAGCGGACGGTCAGCGCGAGGCCGGCGACCAGGCCGCCGGAGAAGCCGCCGCCCGGAGAGTTGTGCCCGGAGAAGAGCAGGAACAGCGAGAAGAGCAGCACCGTGTGGAAGATCAGCCGGGTGACCACCTCGAAGACGATCGAGCGGCGGCGCGCGTGCAGGGTCGCCCCGCCGCGCAGCCAGACCGTCCCCCGGTCCGGGCCGGACCGGACCGGGGCGGGTCGGCGCGGCCGGGGCCCGGTGCGGGACCGCTCGAAGATCAGGCTGGCCACCCCGGTCGCGGTCACCACCAGCACGGCCATCTCCCCCATGGTGTCCCAGGCCCGGATGTCGACCAGGGTCACGTTGACCACGTTGCGGCCGTAGCCCTCCGCCACGGCCAGGTCGGGGAACGCGGCCGAGATCGACGGGGTCCGCCGCGCACCCGCCGCGGCCAGCGCCAGGCCGGCCGTCACCAGACCGGCGGCCAGCCCGATGCCCCGGCGGACCCAGCGGCTGCGGCGCAGCGGGCGGGCCGAGAAGCGGTCCGGGAGCCGGCGCAGCACCAGCACGAAGACGGCGATGGTGGCGGTCTCCACGAGGAACTGGGTGAGCGCCACGTCGGGCGCGCCGTAGAGGACGAACATCATCGCGGTGCCGTAGCCGGTGACGCCCACCAGCAGCATCGCGGTGAGCCGGCGCCGGGCGCCCACCGCGAGCAGCGCGGCCACCGCGATCACCACGCAGACCACGAGCTGGGTCGGGTTGTCCCAGACCGCGATCTCCGTGCGCCAGGGCCGGGTGGCCAGCATGGCGCCGCCCGGCACCAGCACCAGGGAGACCAGCACGGTGCCCAGGTACTGCGGCAGGGCGCCGCGCTGGGTCGCGCCGGTGACCTCGATGGCGAACCGGTCGAACCAGTGGGTGATCCACTCGTACCCCTGGTTGCCGCCGACCGGCGCCCGCAGCCGGGTCAGCGCCGGGGTGAGCGGGCCGCGGACCAGGTGCAGCACGAAGCCGCCGGCCAGCACGACGGCGGAGAGGCCGAGCGCCGCGGTCGGTCCGTGCCAGAGCGCCAGCTTCTCCTCGACCGGGCCGAACAGCTCGGCGTACGGGCGGAGGAGGCCGCCCAGCCAGCCGGCGGCCGGGCCGGCGGCGAACCCGGCGACGGCGAGCAGGGCCGGGGGTACGAGCATCGCGGCGGGCGGCCGCGCCACGTCGGTGACCGGCACGCCCGGCCGCGACGCGAAGGCACCCCAGAGGAACCGGATGCTGTACGCGACGGTCAGCGCGCTTCCGACCACCAGCCCGGCGAGCACCACGGGCCGCCCGGTGAACGCCCCGAGCACCGCCTCCTTCGCCACGAACCCGAGCAGCGGCGGCACGCCGGCCATCGAGGCGGCGGCCAGCGTGGCGACCGTGGCGAGCACCGGGGCGCCGCGTCCCACGCCGGACAGGTCGCGCAGGTCCCGGCTGCCGGCGCTGTGGTCGAGGATGCCGACGACGAGGAAGAGCGCCGCCTTGAACAGCGCGTGCGCCAGCAGCATGGCGACGCCGGCGAGGGCCGCCTTCGGGGTGCCCGCCCCGAGCACCACGGTGAGCAGGCCGAGCTGGCTGACCGTCCCGTACGCCAGCAGCAGCTTGAGGTCGGTCTGCCGCAGCGCCGCCCAGCCCCCGGCGACCAGCGTGACCAGCCCGGCGACCACGGTGACCGGACGCCACGGCCCGGCCGGCGCGAGCGCCGGGCCGAGCAGCCCGATGAGGAACACCCCGGCCTTCACCATGGCCGCCGCGTGCAGGTAGGCGCTGACCGGGGTGGGCGCCGCCATCGCCACCGGCAGCCACGAGGTGAACGGGAACACCGCGGACTTCGCGAGCGCGCCGGCGAGGACGAGCACCACGGCGACCACCAGGTAACCGCCGCCGGGCAGCGGCGCGGCCGTGACGACGGACCAGCGGTAGCTGCCGACGTGGTGGCCGAGCAGCAGGAAGCCGACCAGCATGGCCAGCCCGCCCAGGGTGGTGACGGTCAGCGCCTGGGCCGCGGCCCAGCGGCTGGACCGCCGCTCGGTGCTGTGCCCGATGAGCAGGTAGGAGAAGACCGTGGTCAGCTCCCAGAAGACGTAGAGCAGCAGCAGGTCGTCGGAGACGACCAGGCCGAGCATCGCCCCCGCGAAGGCGACCATGACGGCCGCGAACCGGGCCAGGCCCGCCGAGCCGGCGTGGAAGTAGCGGGCGGAGTAGACCAGCACCAGCGCGCCGACGCCGCCGACCAGCAACAGCATCAGCCAGGACAGGGTGGTGACCCGCAGCGCCACGTCGAGCTGGAGCTCCGCGACCCACGGGTACGTCTCGACCACCGCTTCGCCCGCGTGGACCGCCCCGGTGTGCGCCACCGCCCACCCGAAGGTGGCGGCCGGGGCGAGCGCGAGCAGCAGGCAGGCGCGGGGGCCCCACCGGCGGACCAGCAGCGGGGCGGACAGGGCCGCCACCAGGTGCAGGATCAGCAGGACGAGCACGCGCACTCCCGGTCGAGGTGACAGCGCGCCCAGGCACGCTGCGGCCACGACCGATCAGACGCTACATTCCCGCCCGACCGGGCGGTTTTCGGGAAACCGGCCCGGCGCCCGGCGCCCCCGCTCAGCGCAGGGCGGGGTCGGGGGCGGAGCGGTCCCGGCGGGGCGCCTCGACGAGCAGGTCGGTGCGGCCGAGCTGGCGGACCGCCTTGTTGACGACCCGCTGCGCGGCGGCCAGGGAGCGCACCGGCAGCAGCTTGCCGCGGCTCTCCCGGCGCAGCACGAAGTAGTGCACGGCGGCGCGGACGAGCCCCCGGTCGGCGGCGCTGGAGTGGGCGGTGGCGACGACCAGCTCGCGCAGGCAGCGGGCCAGTTCCTCGGCCAGCTCCAGCTCGGGGCCGTGCAGGCCGGTGCGCAGTGTGGCGAGGTGACTGTCGACCTTGCGGATGAGCACGTCGGTGCCGGACCCGGACCCTCGCCCCTGCACGGTCATCCAAGCCCCTCCACCCCACGCTGCGTTGCGAGTGAAGTTACTTTATGTTGCGCAGTGCAAGCAAGCAGTTAAGTAAGACTTAACGCGTCCAAGGCCGCATCCGTCGCTTAAAGCACCGTCCCGGACAGATCAGCGTCTCGCGAGGACCGGTTGTCACACGGTCGAGGCAGGATGGAGGGCGTGGCGGACGAGGTGACCCGGGGCGCGGCGGTCCTGGCGGGGTTCGGCGCGGCGACCCGGGAGTGGTTCGCCGCGGCCTTCGCGGCGCCCACCCCCGCCCAGGAAGGCGCCTGGCGGTCGGTCGCCGCCGGCCGCAACGCGCTGGTCGTCGCCCCGACCGGCTCCGGCAAGACCCTTGCGGCGTTCCTCTGGTCGCTCGACCGGCTGGCCAAGGAGCCACCGCCCGCCGAGGCGCGGCAGCGCTGCCGGGTCCTCTACGTCAGCCCGCTCAAGGCGCTCGCCGTCGACGTCGAACGGAACCTGCGCGCCCCGCTCACCGGCATCCGGCAGGCCGCCACCCGGCTCGGCCTCACCCCGCCCGACATCACCGTGGGCATGCGCACCGGTGACACCCCCTCCGACGAGCGGCGGGCCTTCGCCCGCACCCCGCCGGACATCCTCATCACCACGCCCGAGTCGCTGTTCCTGCTGCTCACCTCCGCCGCCCGCGACTCGCTGCGCGGGGTGCGCACGGTGATCGTCGACGAGGTGCACGCGGTCGCCGGGACGAAGCGCGGCGCCCACCTGGCGCTCTCCCTGGAACGCCTCGACGCGCTGCTGGAGACCCCGGCGCAGCGCATCGGGCTCTCCGCCACCGTCCGGCCGATCGACGTCTGCGCCCGCTTCCTCGGCGGCGCCCGCCCGGTCGACGTGGTGCAGCCGCCCACCAGCAAGACCATCGAGGTCAGCGTCCAGGTCCCGGTCGAGGACATGACCCGCCTCGACGAGCAGGAGCCGCCGGAGGACGCGCTGGGTGGCGTCGGGCCGCGCCGGGCGTCGATCTGGCCCGCCGTCGAGGAACGGGTCTTCGCGTTGATCCGGTCGCACCGGTCGACCATCGTGTTCACCAACTCGCGGCGCAGCGCCGAGCGGCTCTGCGCCCGGCTCAACGAGCTGGCCGCCGAGGAGCTGGAGGCCGCGGCCGCCCCGGACGGCGGTCGCGTGGCCCGGGGCGGGGAGCCGGTGCGCGTATCCGAGCTGCTGCCCGGGGGCGGCGGCCCGCCGGACGACGGTCCTGGACAAGGCCCCGGCCTGGCGGCCGGCGACGTCGGTCCGGAGGGTGGCGTCGGCCCGGCGCGGCGGCGCGGCGCCGACGCGTTCGGCGGGCCGGTCGGGCCGCTGCGCGCGCCCCGGCAGCCGGCCGAGGTGATGGCACAGTCCGGGGCGGCGGCCGGGGCGCCACCGGTGATCGCCCGCGCCCACCACGGCAGCGTCTCCCGGGAGGAGCGCAAGCACATCGAGGAGGCGCTCAAGTCCGGGCAGCTCCCGGCCGTGGTCGCCACCTCCAGCCTGGAGCTGGGCATCGACATGGGCGCGGTCGACCTGGTCGTGCAGATCGAGGCCCCGCCGAGCGTCGCCGCCGGCCTGCAGCGCGTCGGCCGGGCCGGGCACCAGGTCGGCGCGGTCTCCCGGGGCGTGGTCTTCCCGAAGCACCGCGGCGACCTGCTCTCCTGCACCGTGGTCGCCGAGCGGATGGGCGAGGGCGCGATCGAGGAGCTGCACTACCCGCGCAACCCGCTCGACGTGCTGGCCCAGCAGATCGTGGCGATGGTGGCCCTGGAGCCGTGGCGGCTGGGCGACCTGGCCGTGCTGGTCCGCCGGGCCGCGCCCTTCGCCGAGCTGCCCGACTCGGCGCTGCACGCGGTGCTCGACATGCTGTCCGGGCGCTACCCGTCGACCGCCTTCGCCGAGCTGCGCCCCCGACTGGTCTGGGACCGGGCCGCCGACGTGCTCACCGGCCGGCCCGGCGCGCAGCGGCTCGCCGTCACCAGCGGCGGCACCATCCCCGACCGGGGGCTGTTCGGGGTCTTCCTGGCCGGCGCCGAGCGGGCCGCCCGCGTGGGCGAGCTGGACGAGGAGATGGTCTACGAGTCCCGGGTCGGCGACGTGTTCCTGCTCGGCTCGTCGTCCTGGCGGATCGAGGAGATCACGCCCGACCGGGTGCTGGTCTCCCCCGCGCCCGGGCAGGCCGCCCGGATGCCGTTCTGGAAGGGCGACCAGCTCGGCCGGCCGGTCGAGCTGGGCCGGGCCATCGGCGCGCGGGTCCGGGCGCTGCTGCGGCAGTCCGACACCGACGCGGTGGCCGCGCTGCGCGCCGGCGGGCTGGACGACTGGGCCGCCGGCAACCTGATGGCCTACCTGCGCGAGCAGAAGGAGGCCACCCGGTCGTTGCCCGACGACCGCACGGTCGTGGTCGAGCGGTTCCGCGACGAGCTGGGCGACTGGCGGCTCGCCGTGCACTCGGTGCTCGGCGCCCGGGTCAACGGCCCGTGGGCGCTGGCCATCGGCCGGCGGCTGGCCGAGCGCTACGGGGTGGACGCCCAGGTGATGCCCTCCGACGACGGGATCGTCGTCCGGCTGCCGGACACCGCCGAGGAGCCGCCCGGCGCCGACGTGGTGGTCTTCGACCCCGAGGAGATCGCCCAGCTGGTCGAGGAGTCCGTCGGCACCTCGGCGCTGTTCGCCTCCCGGTTCCGCGAGTGCGCGGCCCGGTCGCTGCTGCTGCCCCGCCGCGACCCGCGCCGCCGGCAGCCGCTCTGGCAACAGCGCCAGCGCGCCGCCCAGCTCCTCGACGTGGCCCGCGAGTACGCCGACTTCCCGGTCACTCTGGAGGCCGCCCGGGAGTGCCTCCAGGACGTCTTCGACCAGCCGGCGCTTGCCGAGCTGATGCGCGACCTGGGCGCCCGCAAGGTCCGCCTGGTCGAGGTGGAGTCCGAGCGCCCGTCGCCGTTCGCCCGCTCCCTGCTCTTCGGCTACGTGGGCGCGTTCCTCTACGAGGGCGACGCGCCGCTGGCCGAACGGCGGGCCGCCGCCCTGGCCCTCGACTCCGCGCTCCTCGGCGAGCTGCTCGGCCGGGTCGACCTGCGGGAGCTGCTCGACCCCGCGGTGCTGGCCGAGACCGAGCGGCAACTGCGCTGGCGCACCGAGCAGCGCCGCGCCCGCGACGCCGAGGACGTGGTCGAGCTGCTCCGGGTGGTCGGCGACCTGAGCGAGGCCGAGCTGGCCGAGCGGGGCGTACCGGCGGGGTGGCTGGGCGAGCTGGAGGCGGCCCGCCGGGCGTTGCGCGTGCGGATCGCCGGCGAGGACCGCTGGGTGGTGGTCGAGGACGCCGCCCGGCTGCGCGACGCGCTCGGCGTGGCGCTGCCCGTCGGGGTGGCCGAGGCCTACCTGGAGCCGGTGGCCGACCCGCTCGGTGACCTGGTCGCCCGCTACGCCCGCACCCACGGCCCGTTCGCGGCGGCCACCTGCGCCGCCCGCTTCGGGCTCGGGGTGTTCGTCGTCGAGCAGGCGCTGCGCCGGCTCGCCGCCACCGGGCGGGTGGTCTCCGGCGAGTTCGCCCCGGACAGCGTCGGCACCCAGTGGTGCGACGCCGAGGTGCTGCGGCTGCTGCGCCGCCGGTCCCTCGCCGCGCTGCGCCGGGAGATCGAGCCGGTGCCGCCCCGGGCGCTCGCCGCGTTCCTGCCCCGCTGGCAGCAGGTCGGCTCCTCGGCCCGTGGCGTGGAGGCGGTCGCCGCCACCGTCGAGCAGTTGCAGGGTGCGGCCGTGCCGGCGTCCGCGCTGGAACGTCTCGTGCTGCCCGCCCGCATCGCCGACTACTCCCCCGCCCAGCTCGACGAGCTCTGTGCCAGCGGGGAGGTGGTCTGGGCCGGGTCCGGGGCGATCTCCGGCGGCGACGGCTGGGTCACCCTCGCGTACGCGGACGTCGCGCCGCTGCTGCTCCCCCCGCCGGACGAGGCGCTGGCCGTCACCCCGCTGCACGAGGCCGTGCTCGACGCGCTGGCCGACGGGCAGGCGCTGTTCTTCCGCTCCCTGTCCGACCGGATCGGCGCCACCGACGACACGGCCCTGGCGGCCGCGGTGTGGGACCTGGTCTGGGCCGGGCACCTCACCAACGACACCCTGGCCCCGCTCCGGGCGGCGCTCGGCGGCGGCGGGGCGCACCGCAGCCGGCCGACCGCCCCGCGCACCCGCTACCGCCGCCCGGGCCGGGTGGCCCTGCCCAGCCGCGGTGGCCCGCCCACCGTGGCCGGCCGCTGGTCCCGGCTGCCCGAGCGCGACCTCGACCCCACCCGGCGGGCCGCCGCCCTGGCCGACCTCCTGCTCGAACGGCACGGGGTGGTCACCCGGGGCGCGGTCATGGCCGAGCAGGTGACCGGCGGTTTCGCGGCGGTCTACCCGGTGCTGTCCGCGCTGGAGGAACGCGGGGCGGCCCGGCGCGGCTACTTCGTCGAGGGGCTGGGCGCGGCCCAGTTCGCCGTGCCCGGTGCGGTCGACCGGATCCGCGCCCTCGCCGACCCCGCCGACGACCGTCGGGGCCGGGGCGGGCCCACCGTGGTGCTCGCCGCCACCGACCCGGCCAACCCCTACGGCGCGGCCCTGCCCTGGCCCGACCGGGTGGTCGACTCCGGTGACGGGGCGGCCCCGGCCACCGGGCACCGGGCCGGGCGCAAGGCCGGGGCGCTGGTCGTGCTGGTCGGCGGCGACCTGGTGCTCTACGTCGAGCGGGGCGGGCGGACCATCCTCTCCTTCACTGACGACACCGACGCGCTGGCCGCGGCCGGCAAGGCACTCGCCGACGCGGTGCACTCCGGCGCGCTGGGCGCCATCTCGGTGGAACGCGCCGACGGCGAGGCCGTGCACTCCTCGCCGCTGCGCGACGCGCTCACCGCGGCGGGCTTCCGCGCCACCCCCCGCGGCCTCCGCCTCCGAGGCTGACCTCCCGCAGCGGCAGCGGGCCACGTGAGATCTTGGACGGAAATGGCCCCTATAGGGGCCGTTTGCTACCAAGATCTTGTCGGCGTTCCAGCGGCCCGCTCGCTACGTTTTGCTCCGCACACGACGAGGGGGACGACATGACCTCGATCCAGGTACGACCCGCCGGGCCGGGCGACCACGCCGACCTCGCGGCCCTGCACGAGCGGGAGTGGGGCGGCCCGCACGTGGTGGTCCACGACACCCGCTACGACCTGCGGGAACTACCCGCCCTGGTGGCCGTGGACGGCGCGGGCGGGTTCGCCGGGGCGCTGGTGCACCGGCTCGCCGACGGCGGGCTGGAGGTGGTCAGCCTGGCCGCGACGACCCCGGGCAATGGCGCCGGCAGCGCCCTCCTGGCCGCCGCCGAGGCGGTTGCCACGGCCGCCGGTGCCGACCGGCTCTGGCTGGTCACCACCAACGACAACCTCCGGGCGCTCCGCTTCTACCAGCGCCGGGGGCTGCGGATCGTGGCGGTGGACGCGGGCGCGGTGGACCGGGCCCGGACCGTCAAGCCGACCATCCCGTACCTCGGCGAGGACGACATCCCGCTCCACGACGAGCTGCGGCTGGAGCGGCGGTTCCCGGCGCCGGCGGCCGGGTCGTGACGGGCCGCGACGGAGGGCCGGCCGGCGGCCCCTGGATCTCGCTGACCACCGACTACGGGTTGGCCGACGGCTTCGTGGCGGCCTGCCACGGGGTGCTCGCCCGGCTCGCCCCGGCCGCCCGGGTGATCGACGTGACCCACCTGGTGCCGCCGGCCGACGTACGCCGGGGCGCGGCCGTTCTCGCCCAGACGGTGCCGTACCTGCCGGTGGGGGTGCACGTGGCGGTGGTCGACCCGGGTGTGGGCACGGCGCGGCGCGGTGTCGCCCTGGCCGCTCCGGGCGGGCTGCTGGTCGGCCCGGACAACGGGCTGCTGCTGGACGCCGCCGAGGCCCTGGGCGGGATCACCGGGGCGGTCGAGCTGACCAATCCGGCCTGGCTCGCCCCGACGGTCTCCCGCACCTTCCACGGGCGGGACGTGTTCGCGCCGGTCGCCGCGCGGCTGGCGCTCGGCACGCCGCTGGCCGAGGCGGGCCCGGCCGTGGACCCGGCGACGCTGGTCCGGCTGCCGGCGCCGGTGGTCCGCGCCGACGACGCGGGCTTCACCGCCGAGGTGCTGACCGTCGACCACTTCGGCAACGTCCAGCTCGCCGCCCCCGGCGCCCTGCTGGCCGCGCTGCCGGAGCGGGTGCGGGTGGCCGGGCGGGCGGCGGTGCGCGGGCGGACCTTCGGCGACGCCCCGGCCGGCGGGCTGGTCACGTACGTGGACTCGGCCGGGCTGGTGGCGCTGGCGGTCAACACCGGCCGCGCGGTCGACCTGCTCGGCGTGCGCCCCGGCGACGTGGTGACGGTCACCGGCGACTGACCCGGCCCACCCTGCAGATCCGGCCGGGCGAGGGAGGATGGAGGGGTGCCCGAAGGCGACACCGTCTGGAACACCGCCCGCGTCCTCCAGCGCGCCCTGGCCGGCGCCCGGCTCACCGGCTCGGACTTCCGCGTGCCGCAGCTCGCCGCGACCGACCTGACCGGCTGGACCGTGCGCGAGTCGGCCAGCCGGGGCAAGCACCTGCTGCTCCGCCTCACCGCGCCGCCCGACGCCGCCGCACGAGCTACCGCCGCGCCGCCCGACGCCGCCGCGCGAGCCACCGCCGCGCTGCCCGGGGCCGGCACCCCCGCGCCGCCCGACGCCGCCGGCGACGGGGGCGGGGGCGAAGGCGGGCGGGACTGGACCCTGCACTCGCACCTGCGGATGGACGGCGCCTGGCGGGCGTACGCGCCGGGCGAGCGGTGGGCGGCCCGGCCGGCGCACCTGATCCGGGTGGTGCTCCGCTCCCCCGGGGCGGTCGCCGTCGGCTACCACCTGCACGAGCTGGCCCTGATCCCGACCGCCGAGGAGGAGTCGCTGGTCGGCCACCTCGGCCCGGACCTGCTCGGCCCCGACTGGGACCCGGAGGAGGCGGTGCGTCGGCTGTCCGCCCACCCGGACGAGACGATCGGCGAGGCGCTGCTGGACCAGCGCAACCTGGCCGGGGTGGGCAACCTCTACAAGTGCGAGGTGCTGTTCCTGCGTGGGGTCAACCCGTGGACTCCGGTCCGCGCGGTGCCCGACCTGCCGGGCACGGTCACGCTCGCGCAGCGGCTGCTCGCCGCCAACCGGGGCCGCTGGGCGCAGAGCACCACCGGGTCGCTGCACCGCGGTCAGACCAGCTACGTCTACGGCCGGCGGGCCCAGCCGTGCCGGCGCTGCGGCACCGCCATCCGTAAGGAGGAGCTGGGCGAGCGGGTCACGTACTGGTGCCCGGCCTGCCAACCGGCCCGCCCCTGACGCGTCCACTTTGTAGGCTGGTGGCCGTCGATCATGGGGAGGGTCTCGTGCGGACCATCAGGACGAGCCGGTTCGGCGCGGTCGCGCTGGCCACGGCGATGACGGTGACGGGGTGCGGCGTCTTCCGCGCCTCGGACGCCTCGGACGACGGGAAGGCCACGGCGAGCGCGGGGGTCGCGGACCTCGGCGCGGTCGTCGCCACCCGGGACGTCCAGATCAGCAAGGGCGGCCTGTTCCCGGTACGGGTCGAGCTGTACCAGCTCCGCCGCCGGGACGGCTTCGTCACGGTCAACGTGAAGCTGACCCGCACCGACGCCGGCGGAACGGACAGCTGGCAGGTGGGCGACACCTTCCAGGGCGACACCATCTCGCTCACGTTCGCCGGGGTGACCATGGTGGACCGGAAGAACCGCAAGCGCCACCTGGTCGCCCGGGTGGATCCGAGCGCCGCACCGGACGGGCGGGACGCCCGGTACCTCGCGTCGTCGGGCCTCTCCTCGGTGTTCGTGAAGCCGGGCCAGTCGATCTGGCTGTACGCCACCTTCGGCGCTCCGCCGGCCGACGTCAGCGCCGTCGACGTGGTCGTACCCCGGGTGCCGGTGTTCGAGAATGTCCCGCTCGGCTGAGCGGGCGGCGGCGCTGGCCGCCGTCGTCGCCCTCGTCGTGCCGGCCGGACCGGCGCTGGCGGCCGCACCGGCGTCGCCGCCGCCGGAGCCGGTCGTGGTGCCCGGGCCGAGCCTCCCCGCGGGCGCGGTGGTGCGGGCTCCGGTGCTCGACCTCGACGCCCCGGCGCAGGACATCCTCGTCCCGGTCGAGGACCTGACCGACGGCAGCATCACGGCCGAGTCCCGTTCCCGGGTGGAGCTGACCCTCGCCGCCGACGTGCTCTTCGCCTTCGGGCGGGCCGAGCTGTCACCGGCCGCGCGCACCCGGCTGGCCGGGATCGCGGAGCAGGTGCGCGCCCAGGCCCGGGGCACCGTCCGCATCGACGGGCACACCGACTCGGTCGGCGACGAGCGGAGCAACCTCACGCTGTCGCGGCGGCGGGCGGAGGCGGTGCGGGCCGAGCTGACGCGGCTGCTCGGGCCGGGGGTCGCCGTCGCGGTCGCGGGTCACGGCGAGGCCCGGCCGGTGGCGCCCAACCAGGTGGACGGTGCGGACAACCCGGCGGGCCGGGCGCGCAACCGGCGGGTGGAGATCCGCTTCGACCGCTAGCCGGGGACCGGCGCGTGGAACTTCCACGAACCATCCAAGATCGCCCGAGATACGGACGATTGGGTAGTTCCCTCCCGCACCTTCGGCGTCGCATGCTGCGGTGGAGTGCTCACCGATCGTCAGCAGCGCGTACGCCCGCCACGTCGGGGTGACGGCAGGCGCGCCCCGACCCCGGGGAGAGCCATGGTGCTGTTCCGCAGACTCCGGCCGGGATGGGCGGACCGCTTCGCCCGGACCGCCGAGGACCACGCGCCGACGGTGCCCGCCGCCCGCGCCACCGACGAGGAAACCGGCCCCACGCCGGCCAGTCTCGACCCGGCCGCCGTGCCGCGCCTGTTCGGCCCGGTGCCGAACTTCGCCGCCAGCCCGCTGCCCGTGCTCGACCGGGCCGGCCGGCCGCTGCCCGGCACCGGCATCCGCAAGTTCGTCGACCCGCTGCCGGTGCCCGGCCCGCTCGCCACCGCCGGCCTCGGCGCCCGCCTGCCCGTCGCGGTCCCCGACACGATCACGTGGCCGGGCTGCGACTACTACGAGATCGGCCTCCAGGAGTACGCGCAACGCCTGCACCGCGACCTGCCGGCCACCCGGCTGCGCGGCTACCGCCAGCTCAACCTGGGCACCGACGCGGCCGGCCACAACACGGTGGTCCCGCCCGACCGGCCGTGGCACCTCGGCCCGATGATCGTCGCCCGGCGCGGCCGGCCGGTGCGGATCAAGTTCATCAACCAACTGCCCACCGGCCGGGCCGGCGAACTGTTCCTGCCGGTCGACGAGACGGTCGACGGGGCCGGGACCGGGCCGCTGGACGGGCCCGCGCCGTACCCGCAGAACCGGGCGGTGCCGCACCTGGCCGGAGCGCAGACGGCCTGGATCAGCGCCGGCAACCCGTGGCAGTGGGTCACCCCGGCCGGCGAGATCACCCCGTACCCGACCGGGGTGGGGGTGACCCCGGTGCCGGACATGCCGCCGCCCGGCGCGGGCGCCACCACGCTCTACTTCCCCAACGAGCAGAGCGGCCGGCTCATGTGGCTGCACGACAACATCCTCGGCCTGTCCCGGCTCACCGTCTACTCCGGGCAGCTCGCGCTCTACCTGCTGACCGACCCGGCCGAGGAGCGGCTGGTCGACGACGGGGTGCTTCCCGCCGACCAGCTGCCCCTGGTGATCGAGGACAAGACCTTCGTGCCGGACGACGCCCAGCTCGCCGCCCAGGATCCCACCTGGGACCGGGACCGCTGGGGCGCGAAGGGCAGCCTCTGGCACCCGCACGTCTACCAGCCCCGGCAGAATCCGTACCGCAGCAGCGGCGGGAACCCGACCGGCCGCTGGGACTACGGCCCGTGGACGCACGACCCGGACGGCGGGGCCAGCCCCTGGGTCGCCCCGGTGCCGAACCCGCACCACGATCCCGTCGCCGAGCCGGACGAGCCGCCCCTCGCGCCGGGCGTGCCGCACCCGTCGGCGGTGCCCGAGGCGTACGGGGACACCCCGCTGGTCAACGGGGTGGCGTACCCCTACCTGGAGGTCGCGCCGCGGGCGTACCGGTTCCGGATCCTCAACGCCTGCCCGGACCGCACGCTCAACCTCCAGCTCTACCGGGCCCGCTCCGACCAGCCGATGTGGACCGGGACCGGCGCGCCGGGCGACCCGCGCGCCGGCGAGGTGCCGATGGTCGACGCGGTCCGGGCGGCCGCGCGGCCGGCGCACTGGCCGGTCGACGGGCGCGAGGGCGGGGTGCCCGATCCGGCCGCCGCCGGCCCGGAGCTGATCCAGATCGGCAACGAGGGTGGTCTGCTGCCCGCCCCCGTGGTGCTGGCCCACCGCCCGATCGGCTACCGGTACGACCGCCAGGACCCCACCGCGCTCAACGTGGACGGGCACACCCTGCTGCTCGCCCCCGGCGAGCGGGCCGACGTGGTGGTCGACTTCGCGACCGTCCCGCCGGGCAGCACCCTGATCCTCTACAACGACTGCCCGGCGCCGCTGCCCCGGTTCGACCCCCGCTACGACCACCACACCGACGCGCCGGACCGCACCGCCACGGGCGGCCTGCCCGCCACCCGCCCCGGCTACGGCCCGAACACCCGGACCCTCCTCCAGATCCGGGTGACCGGCACCCCGGCCGAGCCGTACGACCGGGACCGGCTCGCCGCCCGGCTTCCCGGCGCGTACGCGGAGAGCCAGCGACCGCCGATCGTGCCGCAGCCGGCCTACGACGCGGCCTTCGGCATCCGCACGGCCGGCGCCACGCTGGTGCCGGTGCGTGCCACCTCGGTGACCTTCACCCCGGCCGGCGCGGCCGCCCCGGTCACGCTGCCGCTGGCCGTGAAGTCGGTCGGGCAGGTCTTCGAGTCCCGGCACGGCCGGGCCGTGGGGCGGCTCGGGGTCGCCCACCCGAACGCCGGGCACCGGACCCCGGCCGCCCTGCCGCTCGGCCCGGCCGACCCGGCCACCGAGGTGCTGTACGCGACCGACCCGACCGTGCCGGTGGGCGGCCCGGCCGACGGCACCCAGCTGTGGCGGATCGTCGGCGACGCACCCCGCACCCACCCGGTGCACGTCGAGGGCTGCGACGTGCAACTGGTCAACCGGGTCGGCTGGGACGGCACGGTCCGCCCGCCGGACGCCAACGAGCTGGGCTGGAAGGACACCGTCCGGGTCAACCCGCGGGAGGACGTGATCGTGGCCCTGCGCCCGGTCCCGCCCACCCTCCCCTTCAAGATCGGCGACAGCGTACGGCTGCTCGACCCGACCCGGCCGGCCGGCGCCCGGCTGGACGCCAGCCCGGTCAGCCCGGTCGACGGCCGGCCCGCCACGGTGGTCAACCAGCTGGTCAACCTCGGGTGGGAGTACCGCTGGCAGACCCGCTCGGCGGGGCTGCGCGACCAGGGCATGAGCCGGCCGCTCGTGCTGCGGATGGCGCCCAAGGCGCCGACCGGGCTGACCGCCACCCCGGCGCCCGGCTCGGCCACCGCGCTGCCCGCCATCGCGCTGACCTGGACCGGCAACGGCAGCCGCCCGCCGGCCAGCAGCCACCGGCTGCAACGTGCCACCGACGCGGCCTTCACGGCCGGGCTCACCGAGCTCACCGTGGCCGCCGCGGCCACCCGGTACACCGACGCGACCGTCACCCCCGGGGTCACCTACCACTACCGGATCCGGGCCGAGAACGCGGTGAGCTGCTCGGCCTGGTCGAACAGCATCCCCGCCGCGGTGCAGCTCACCGCGCCGGCCAGGCTGGCCGCCGTGATCCCGCCGGCCGCGCCGCTGCGGATCGCGCTGCGCTGGGCGAACCGTTCCTTCGCGACCGGCGTGGACGTGCAGCGGGCCACCAACCCGACGTTCACGAGCGGGCCGGGGACCACGGCCATCGCCGTGGGCGAGGCCCACCTCGACCCGGCGGTCGCCCCGGACACCACCTACTACTACCGGGTTCGCACCACCTACCTGGGCGCCGCGTCACCGTGGTCGACGGTGGCCACGGTGACGACGCCACCCCGGCCCGGAGTGCCGACCGGGGTGCTTGCCACCGCCACCGCGCCCGCCCCGGACACCGCCACGGTGATCCTCAGCTGGTCGGCCAGCACGCCCACCGGGACGGGCGCGGGGTTCGTGGTGCAGCGCGCCACCGACGCGGCCTTCACCCACGACCTGGCCACGTTCAGCGTGACCGGCCGCGGCTTCACGAACACCGGCCTGACCCGGGGCGCGACGTACCACTACCGCATCCGCTCGGTCAACGTCGTCGGCACCTCGGCCTGGACCGCCCCCACCCGGGTCACCACCCCCGACTGACGCGGGGAGGCGGTGGGTCAGGGGGTGCGGAGGGGCGCGTGCGCGGTGCGGAGTTCGGCCAGGGCGGACGCGACGCCGTGCAGCAGGTCGGTGGCCTCGGTGAGGCGGGCCGCCGAAGGATCGTGGGTGCCGGGGTGGGCGTCCTCGGCCACGTAGCCGGCGGCGGCCACCACCAGCCGCTCGTACGCGGCCACTCCACTCTCCAACTGGTCGACCAGGGTGGCGTGCGCCTCGGCGAGCGACCCGCGCGCCTCGGCGGGGGCGAGCTTCAGGGCGCGTTCCACGCCGGCCACCCGGTTGGCCAGGTCACGCAGGGAGCGGTCGGCCTCGGCCGCCTCGCGGACCGCCGGCTCGGCCAGCCCGGTGAGCCGCCCGGCCAGCCCGGCCAGGGTCAGCGCGGCCCGGTCCAGCCGGGCCCACGCCTCGGCGGCGGTGGTGCCGCGCAGCGCGAGGCGGGAGCGGACGCGGCGTACCTCGGCGAGGACGCCGGGGCCCACGGGCAGCCGCTCGACGGCGGCGACCAGCCGGGCGCGGGAGCGGGCGGCGGCCTCGGCCGGGTCGAGGGCCGGCGGGGCCGGCGCGGCGGCGAGGACCCTCAGGTCGGCCCAGCGCCAGACCGCGACGGCGATGGCGCTGCCGGCGGCTCCGGCCCAGGCCGCGTCGGGCAGGCCCAGCCCGGCGTACGGGGTCAGCACGGCGGCGGCGCCGCCCAGCCCACCGGCCAGGACGCTCCAGCGCCGCGCGGACCGGCGCAACCTGCGCAGCCGGCGGAAGTGCCGTGCCCGCTCGTCGACCATCGGTCTCCCCCGTCCCCTAGCTCGTGGTGCTCTCCCCGGTGCCGCGCTCCCGGCTCATGTTGGCCCGGATCTCGTCGAGCCGGGCGGCGGCCGCCGGGTCGGCGGGCTGCCCCACCGCGGGGCGTTCCTGCCGGCTGCCGAGCTGCTCGCCGGCCATGCTCGACCGGATCTGCTCCAGTCTCGCCGACCCGGCCGAGTCGAGGCTCGCCTTCTGGATCTCCAGCATCCGGCCCTCGACGGAGTTGCCGGCCAGCTCGGCCCGGCCCATCGCGTCGGCGTAGCGGCGCTCGATCCGGTCGCGGACCTCGTTGAGCGACGGGGTGGTGCCGGGGGCGGTGAGCGCGGACATCGACTCCAGCGAGCGGGCCACGGTCTCCTGCATCTTGGCCTGCTCGAGCTGGCTGAGCAGCTTGCTGCGCTCGGCCAGCTTCTGCTGGAGGATCATCGAGTTGTTCTCGACCGCCTTGCGGGCCTGCGCGGCCGCGCCGAGCGCCTGGTCGTGCAGGGTCTTGAGGTCCTCCATCGCCTGCTCGGCGGAGACCAGCTGGCTGGCGAGCAGCTGCGCGGACTGCTCGTAGCGCCCGGCCTCGGTCTCGTCGCCGCGGCCCCGGGACTGGTCGGCCAGGACCAGGGCCTGCCGGGCGTTGGCCTGGAGCTGCTCGACCTCGGTCATCTGCCGGGACAGCTTCATCTCCAGCTGGCGCTGGTTGCCGATCACGGCGGCCGCCTGCTGAACCAGCGCCTGGTGCTGCCGCTGGGCCTCCTCGATGGCCTGCTGGATCTGCACCTTCGGATCGGCGTGCTCGTCGATCTTCGCGCCGAAGAGCGCCATCAGGTATTTCCAACCCTTGACGAACGGGTTCGCCATCTCCGCCTTGTCCCCTCAGTAGCGTCGCGTCGCCCGACCGGGGTCGACCGGCGAGCCGCGCGGTGTGCCTTCATGGTCCCAGTCGGACGCCAACCCGGCACCCCGTACGACCCTGATCAACACTACGACGCGGTCGCCACCGGCGGCCACGGCGCGACGGGCGGGATCAGGCGGCGCAGACCACGTCCCGGTCCGCGGGGCGGACCCGGGTGGTGCGCAGCGTCGCCTTGAGCGGCGAGTCCTGGCGGACCTGCACGGCCACCGAGCCGTCGGAGGTGACCTGGCGGACCCCCCGGTTGGTGGCCTTGCGCACGGCCGGCGTCGGCTCGATCGACTCGTCGGTCACCGGCACCAGCACACCGGGCATCTGCTCGGCCAGCGCGACGGTGTCGCTGACCTCGCGGAGCAGCTCGGAGAGGCGGGCGCCGAGCGCGTCGCAGATCGCGGCCAGCAGCTCGCTGGACGGCTCCTTCTGGCCGCGCTCGATCTCGGAGAGGTAGCCGAGGCTCACGTTGGCGGCGGAGGAGACCTCGCGGAGGGTGCGGTGCTGCCCCTGCCGGCGCGCCCGCAGTGCGTCACCGATCACCCGGCGTAGCAGAACCATCGCACCTCCCCCTGAACGGGAACCACCATCTCCGGCCGGGCGTGCCGCGCCAGGCGCGGCGGACCGCCCCGGCGCCGGCGTCGTCCGCCGGAGCCTTCCCGCAACCGTACCCGTTGGTCGCCCCGACGACATCCCACCCCGCCTCTCCAATCCTGCCGGACCGATCTCGCGGGCCGGTCGGCGGCCCCGGGCCGGCGCGGCCGCGGTCGGGCGTGTCGCGGACCGGGTCACCGCTGGCCGGCTCCGGCCCGGTCGGCGCCCTCCGCCTCGTCGGCGGACTGCGCCTCGTCGGCTTGGGCGGCGGCGTGGATCTGCTCGGCGAGCAGCCGCAACGCCTCGATCACCGCGGCCGATCGGACGTGGTCCCGGCCACCGTCGAGTTGCAGCTCACGCACCTCGCCGCGGCCGCCGGGCCCGGCCGCGGCCACGTAGACCAGGCCGACCGGCTTGCCGTCCTGCGGCTCCGGCCCCGCCACGCCGGTGGTGGCCAGGCCCCAGTCGGCGCCGCACCGCCGCCGCCCGCCCTCGGCGAGGGCGGCGGCCACGTCCGGATCGACCGGCCCGCGCTCGGCCAGCAGGTCCTCCGGTACGCCGGCCAGCTCCGACTTCAACTCGGTGGCGTAGACCACCAGGCCGCCCCGGAAGACCCCGCTGACCCCGGCGATCTCCACGATCGACGCGGAGAGCAGCCCGCCGGTCAGCGACTCGACGGTGGCCAGCGTCTCCTTGCGCTCGTGCAGGCTGTGCACTACCGAGGCCGCCGGACTACCGGCGGGCCGCTCGTAGTTCGCATCCGTCCCCATGCCGGCCCTCTCTTCCCGTCCCGCGGCGACCTACTCATCCTGCGCACCGATTCGCCGATCATGACGTTGTGGGCGGCGACGCGCCGGCCGGGATCAGCGGGTGGGACGGCGCAGGCGCAGCGCCTGGGCGATGTAGTCGAAGCCGGTTACCACGGTGACCACCACGGCCGCGCCCATGATCCAGGGACCGACCGGGGCCAGCGCCTCGGGCATCGGCCAGAGGTACCAGGTGATCGCCAGGATCTGCAGCGCGGTCTTGACCTTCCCACCCCGGCTCGCCGCGATGACGCCGTGCCGGATCACCCAGAACCGCAGCGCGGTGATGCCCAACTCGCGGGCGAGGATGACCGCGGTCACCCACCAGGGCAGCCGGTCGTACCAGGAGAGCAGCACCAGGGCGGCGCCGGTGAGTGCCTTGTCGGCGATCGGGTCGGCCACCTTGCCCAGCGAGGTGACCAGCCCGAACCGGCGGGCGATCCAGCCGTCCACCAGGTCGGTCGCCGAGGCCACCACGAAGATCACGCAGGCCGCCATCCGCCAGCCGGCGTGGCTCATGGCGGAGGCGACCACGGTGACCGCGAAGACCGGGACCAGCACCAGCCGCACCGCGGTCAGCACGTTCGCCGCGTTGAGCAGGGGCACCGGGGCCGCCACCGTCGACTCCGCTCCGGTCATGTCCGGCACCGCCCCACGTGGCTTCCCCGTTCCGTCCGGGCCCGCCGTCACCGTGCCGCGCCGGGCGCCGCCGAGATCATCTCATCCGGTACGGCGATCAGGTCCACTCCCTCGGTCGCGGTGACCGTGGCCCGGACCAGGTCGCCGGGGCGCAGCGCGGCCAGGTCCACCCCGCCGCCCCGCGGGGCGACCAGCGTGGTCGAGCCGTCGACCTCGGGAGCCTGGTGGGCGGCCCGCCCCTCGACCACGCCGTCGGCGACCGAGTCGACAAGCACCTCCACGGTCGAGCCGAGCCGCTCCTCGGCCCGCTGGGAGCAGAGCTCGTCGGCGAGCGCGGCGAGCCGGTCGTAGCGCCGCTTGATCGTCGCGGCGGAGACCTTGCCGGGCAGGCCGGCGGCCTCGGTGCCGTCCTCGTCGCTGTAGTCGAACACCCCGATGGCGTCGAGGCGCGCCTCGGTCAGGAACCGGACCAGCTCGGCCACGTCCTGCCGGGTCTCGCCCGGGAAGCCGACGATGAAGTTGCTGCGCGCGCCGGCCGCCGGGGCCAGCTCGCGGGCGGACGCGAGCAGCTCCAGGAACCGGTCGGTGGAGCCGAAACGGCGCATCCGGCGCAGCACCGGCTCGCTGGAGTGCTGGAACGACAGGTCGAAGTACGCGGCCACGCCCGGCGTGGTGGCGATCACCTCGACCAGGCCGGGGCGGGTCTCGGCGGGCTGGAGGTAGCTGGCCCGCACCCGCACGATGCCGTCGATCGCGGCGAGCTGCGGCAGCAGCTTCTCCAGCGCCCGGGGGTCGCCCAGGTCCTTGCCGTACGAGGTGGAGTTCTCGCTGACCAGCACCAGCTCGCGGACGCCGGTCTTGGCCAGCCACTCCGCCTCGGCGAGCAGCTCGTCCGGGGTACGCGAGACGAACGCCCCGCGGAACGCCGGGATGGCGCAGAACGCGCAGCGCCGGTCGCAGCCGCTGGCCAGCTTGAGCGACGCCACCGGCCCGCTGTCGAGCCGGTGCCGCAGCACCTGCCGCAGGTGCGCCGGGGTGTGCTCGTCGGCCTCGGTGGCCACCCGGGTCGGGGTGCCGTGACCGGGCAGCGACACGGCCGCCTCGCGGCGCTTCACCGGGGTGAGGGGCAGCAGCTCCCGCCGGTCGCGCGGGGTGTGCGCGCCCAGCGTCTCGCCGGCCACCACGGCGTCCAGCCGGGCGGCGATGTCCGGGTAGTCGTCGAAGCTGAGCACCGCCTGCGCCTCGGGGAGGCTGTCGGCCAGCTCGCGGCCGTAGCGCTCGGCCATGCAGCCGGCGGCGACCACCTTGGCGCCGGTGTCGGCGGCGGCCAGCAGCGTCTGGATCGAGTCCTGCTTGGCCTTCTCCACGAAACCGCAGGTGTTCACCACCACCACGTCGGCGCCCTCGCCGTCGGTGGTCACCTGCCAGCCGTCGGCGTGCAGCCGGGCGGCCAACTCCTCCGAGTCGACCTCGTTACGGGCGCAGCCCAGGGTCAGCAGGGCGACGCGACGGCCGGCAGCAGGAGAGGGGGAGGTGGCAGACACCATCCGAGGGTACCGGGCCGGGCCGGGAACCCCACGACGGCCGGCCGGGGGCATCGGCCGGCTCACACCGGGCCGCGGATCAGCGGGCCGCCGCCCCGACCCGCGCCAGCCGGTCGAGCAGGAAGACCTCCGTGCCGGCCAGGCCCGTGGAGCAGAAGACCGAGATCTGGTCCGCGCCGGTCCGCCCCGGGTCCGCCCCGGCCAGGACCGCGCCCAGGTCGCGCAGCCGGTCCCCGTACGGCTCGACGGCGGCGAGCATCGGCGGGGCGTACGCGGCCGCCTGGGCCGGCGAGTCGGTGACCAGCAGGTCGGCGGCGGCCAGCAGGTCCGGCCCGAACTCGTGCCGGTCGACCTGTTTGAAGCCGACCGCGTTGACGTGGGTGCCGGGGGCCAGGTCGGCGGCGGCCAGCACGGGGCAGGTGCTGGTGGTGGCGAGCACCACGAGGTCCCGGTCGCGCACCGCCGCGGCGGCCGAGCCGACCGCGCGGGCCGGCACGCCCAGCTCGGCGCGGACCCGGGCGGCGAACGCCTCCCGGCGGGCCGCCGAGCGGCTGTGCACGGTCACCTCGCGCAGCGGGCGGACCGCGGCGGCGGCCCAGACCTGGGTCCACGCCTGGCGGCCCGAGCCGACCACGCCGAGGGTGGCCGCGTCGGGGCGGGCCAGCGCGTCCACGGCCACCCCGCCCAGTCCCCCGGTGCGCCGCGAGCCCAGCTCCTCGCCGACTGCGATGGCGCGTACCGCGCCGGTGGTGGCGTCGTGCAGCACCACGAGCTGCCCGCTCTCCGGGTGCCCGAACGTGTCGTACGAGCGGAAGCCGTACCACTCGCCGGTGAGGTGCCCGGCCGTGAGCACCATCCGGCCGCCGCCGAGCGGGGCGGAGGCCCGGGGCGGGGCGATCAGCCGTCCCTCGTACGCGGCCAGCAGCGCGTCCCGCATGGCGGCGACGGTGAGCGGGGCGTCCAGGGCGGCGGCGACGTCCTCGTCGGAGAAGAGCACGGTCATGCGGACCATCGTGCAACCTGAAGTTCGCGTGAACTCCAGCGATGGTGGGGTTCGTCACCGTGCCGGACCGCCGACCCCGGCGGTGCTAGCGTCGGATCCGGCGGCCCCCGTGCCGCCCCGGACGAGTGGTGGGCGTACCCGGTCAGGCCAAGACGCCCCGCGTGACCGCCCGTCCCGGCCCCGGTGGCCGGGCCCGTCCCGTCAGAGGTGACCCATGGCCTGGCTCGTGCTGGTGCTCTCCGGACTGCTGGAGACCGCCTGGGCGATCGCGCTGGACCGCAGCGCCGGCTTCACCCGCCCGCTCCCCTCCCTGGTCTTCGCCGTGTCGCTGGTGGCCAGCATGGCCGGCCTGGCGTACGCGCTGCGCGACATCCCGGTGGGCACCGGTTACGCGGTGTGGGTCGGCATCGGCGCGGTCGGCACCGCGCTGGTCGGCATGGTGGCGCTGGGCGAGTCGGCCAGCCTGCCCCGGATCGCCTGCCTGCTGCTGGTCGTCGCCGGCGTGGTCGGCCTCAAGCTCTTCCACTGAGCGCCGACCCGCCGGCGTCCCGTTTGGACGTGCTGCCGTCCGGGGTATCCCCTCCTCGCTTCACCCGAGAGGGAACCCACCGACGGAGGACATCATGGCCGACATGCCCGCCAGCACCCGCCCGCGCAGCAACGCCGCCCGGATCTGCACGATCATCGGTTTCGTCTTCGCCGTCATCGCCATCTTCGTGCCGTTCCTCGGCCTGGTCGGGCTGATCCTCGGCATCGTGGGCGCGGTGCTCGGCGACAAGCCGCTCGGCTGGTACGCCGCCGCCGCGAACGTCGTGGGCGCCATCCTCGGCATGGTGCTCGCCGCCGCGCTGACTTCCTGACCCCGTCAGCAGCACGACGAGGGCCCGCCGGATCCCGGCGGGCCCTCGTCGCGTGACACGTCCGGGCTACTCCTCGCCGCCGCGCAGGCCGGCCAGGACCTCCTCCAGCTCGTCGGGCTTGACCAGCACGTCGCGGGCCTTGGACCCCTCGGACGGGCCGACCACGCCCCGGGTCTCCATGAGGTCCATGAGCCGGCCCGCCTTGGCGAAGCCGACCCGCAGCTTGCGCTGCAGCATCGAGGTCGAGCCGAACTGCGAGGTGACCACCAGCTCCACCGCCTGCACCAGCAGGTCCAGGTCGTCGCCGATGTCCTCGTCGACCTTCTTCTTGCTGTCCTGCGCGGGGGCCAGCACGTCCGGGCGGAAGTCCGGCTCACGCTGGTCCTTGCAGAACTTCACCACGTCGTGGATCTCGCGCTCGGTCACCCAGGCGCCCTGGATGCGGATCGGCTTCGACGCGCCCATGGGCAGGAACAGCCCGTCGCCACGGCCGAGCAGCTTCTCCGCGCCGGGCTGGTCGAGGATGACCCGGGAGTCGGCCAGCGAGGAGGTGGCGAAGGCGAGCCGGGACGGCACGTTCGCCTTGATCAGGCCGGTGACCACGTCGACCGAGGGGCGCTGGGTGGCCAGCACCAGGTGGATGCCGGCGGCCCGGGCCAGCTGGGTGATCCGGACGATGGAGTCCTCCACGTCGCGCGGCGCGACCATCATGAGGTCGGCCAGCTCGTCCACGATCACCAGCAGGTACGGGTAGGGCCGCATCTCCCGCTCGCTGCCCGGCGGCGCCTTGATCTCGCCGTTGCGCACCTTGCGGTTGAAGTCGTCGATGTGCCGGACCCCGTTGGCGGCGAGGTCGTCGTAACGCATGTCCATCTCGCGGACGACCCACTCCAGCGAGTCGGCCGCCTTCTTCGGGTTGGTCACGATCGGGGTGACCAGGTGCGGGATGCCCTCGTAGCCGGTCATCTCGACCCGCTTCGGGTCGATCAGCAGCAGCCGCACCTCGTCCGGGGTGGCCCGGGTGAGGACGGACACCAGCAGCGAGTTCAGGCAGGACGACTTGCCCGCGCCGGTGGCGCCGGCGATCAGGATGTGCGGCATCTTGGCCAGGTTGGCCACCACGTAGCCGCCCTCGATGTCCTTGCCGAGCGCGACCACCATCGGGTGGTGGTCGCTGGTGGCCGCCCGCGAGCGCAGCACGTCGCCGAGCGCCACGTTCTCCGGGTCGGTGTTCGGGATCTCCACGCCGACCGCGCTCTTGCCCGGGATGGGGCTGAGGATCCGCACGTCCGGGGACTTCACGGCGTAGGCGATGTTGCGGGAGAGCTGGGTGATCCGCTCGACCTTGACGCCCGGCCCCAGCTCGACCTCGTAGCGGGTGACCGTCGGGCCGCGGGTGAAGCCGGTGACCGCGGCGTCCACGTCGAACTGTTCGAAGACGCCGGTCAGCGCGGCGATGACCTCGTCGTTGGCCTTGCTCCGGGTCTTCGGCGCGGCCCCGCTGCCCAGCATGTTGGCCGGCGGCAGGGTGTAGTCGCCGGCCAGCCCGGTGAGCGCGAGCTGCTCGGCGCGGGTGGGCAGCGGGGAGTGCTCCGGCGGCTCGACCGGTTTGCGGCTGGCCGGCACCCTCTTGCGCGGCAGCACCAGGGTGTCCTGGAGGTCGACGCCGTCGAGGTCGTCGTCCGGGTCCAGCGGGTCCAGCGGCGGCGGGAGGCGCTTGGCCGCCCGCTTGCGGGCCGGCTTCGCCGCCGCCTCGGGCTCCTCGGCCTCCTCGGCCTCGGGCGGCGGCACGGGACCGCCGCGCAGGCCGAGCCGCTCCGGGATCTTGTTGATCGGGGTCGCGGTGATGACCAGCAGCCCGAAGACCAGCAGCAGGAGCAGCAGCGGCATGGCCACCCAGGCGGTGACCGCCGACTTGAGCAGGTCACCCACACCGGCGCCCAGCAGGCCGCCCGCGTAGTCACGCTGGACCTCGTCGACCGGGTCCTGTCCGATGTGCAGCATGGCCGCCGTGGCGAGCAGCATCGAGCCCCAGCCGACCAGGCCGCGCCCCCGGTGCGCGGGATCGGCCGGCGTGCGCATGAGCCGCCAGGCGCCCACCATGAGCAGCACCGGCACCACGATGGCGATCGCGCCGATGAAGAGGCGGGCGGTGTCCGCGAGGTGCCGGCCAACCGGCCCCGCCCCGCCGGACCAGATGCCCACCGCGCTGAGGATGGCCAGGCCGAACAGGAGCAGCCCGGCCCCGTCGCGGCGGTGCTCCGGGTCCAGCTCGCGGGTGGTGGCGGCCTGCCGGCCGGCGGCCCGGAACGCCCAACCCACGCTGTGCGCCAGACCCATCCACAGCGCACCCAGCGCGCGGCCCGCGAACGCGGCCGGGCTCGGCCCGCGCGCCGGGCGCCGCCGGGCGGTCGCCCTCGTGGCCTTCTTGGCCGGCTGGCGGGCACGACTGTTCGTGGTTCCGCGCGGCGACGCGCCGCGCCGCCGGCTCGCCTGAGAGGTACGGCCCGCCATACAGTCACCGTAACGGCGGGACCCGGCAGATCGCCGCTTTTCCGGGTCGTGTCCGCGCGTCGCGGCAGGGATCCGCCGCGCTTTGTGTTATTCGCCTCAGAAGGGATGCCCTCATGGCGTCGCCCGAGATCGAGGACGGTCCGGACGGCCCCCTGGCCGGACACCCGCAGACGTTACGGCCGCTGACCGGCGAGCTGATCGCCGCCGTGCTGGCCAACCGGGGGTACGCGGTGACCGAGGACGCCGACGGCGACCTGGTGGGCCGCTGGGGCGACAGCCTCATCTGGTTCTTCCGGCGCGGCACCGCCGGGGAGCTGCTCCAGGTGCGCACCGTCACGGCGCACCGGTTCGGCATCGAGACGGTGCCCGACCTGCACGCCTTCTGCAACGCCTGGAACCACGACCGGCTCTGGCCCAAGGCGTTCGTGCACGTCGCCGACGACGGGCTGGCCCAGGTGTGCGGCGAGGTGACGACCGACCTGGAACGCGGGGTCACCCCGCACCAGCTCGACCAGCTCGTCGACTGCGGCGTCACCACCGGCTGCCAGCTCGCCGCCGCCGTGGCGGACCTGCCCGGCGGGACACTGCGATGACCACCTTCCGGGACCGGGGGCTCGCCGACGCGCTCGCCGACGCCCGGGACCTGCCCGACGGCGAGGCCCGCTGCGCCGAGCTGGAACGCATCGCCGCCCGCGCGGACGCCACCGGCGACCCGCGCACCGCGCTGGCGGCACGGTTCGCGCTGGTCGAGGCGTACCTGCACCTGGGCGAGCGGTGGCGGACCGTGGAGCCGGTACGCCGCTGCCTGGCCACCGTGGACCGGCAGCCGGAGCTGCTCGACGGCCCCGGCGGGGCCGAGCGGCTGCGCCGGCACCAGCGGCAGGCCGTCGAGGCCCTCTTCGGCACCCCCCGGGTGGCCCTGGACCAGGCCCGCTCCCTGTTGGACGACCTCGCCGACCGGCTGGGCCCCGGCGCCGGGCCGGTGGCCGAGCTGCGCTGCCGGCTCGCCGACCACCTCGGGGACGAGCCGACCGCCCGCCGCGAGTACGACCGCTGGTCCGCCGGCGACGCCGCCGACCCGGTGGCCGGCTGCGCGGGCTGCGCCCCGGCCCGCCGGGCCGAGCTGCTGGCCGGCTGGGGCGAGCCGGCGGCCGCGCTGGCCGCGCTGGAGCCGGTGCTCGACGGCGAGCCGGGCTGCACCGACCAGCCGGAGCGGGCCCTCGCCGCGGGGCTGCTGCCCTGGCTGCGCACCGGCGAGGCGGAGCGCGCCGCCCGGGCACACGTGCGGGCGTACCGGCGGCACCGCCGCGAGCGGGCGGCCTTCCCGCAGCTCGCCGCGCACCTGCGGTTCTGCGCGCTGGGCGGGCACCTGGCGCACGGGCTGGACGTCCTGGCCGAGCAGCTGCCCCACCTCGACCACCCGGCCGACGACCTGTCCGCCATGGAGTTCGCGGCGGCGGGCGCGCTGCTCTGCGGGCTGGCCACCGAGGCCGGTCTGGGCGGGCGGCGGATCCACCGGCCCGGGCACGGGCCCCGGCCAGCCGCCGAGGTGGACGTGTCCACGCTCGCCGGTCAGCTCCAGGCCCTCGCCACCACGCTTGCCGGCAGCTTCGACGCCCGCAACGGCACCGGCCACCAGTCCGGCCGGATCGCGTCCTGGCTGGCCGAGCGGCCGCTCGCCGAGCCGGTGCCGCTGCCGGCCGAGGACGACATCCCCGACGACGACCCGGCCGAGCCGGGCCCGCCCGGCGCGGAGGAACCCGCCCCGCTGAGCCTCCGGATGCTCACCGCCGCCCTCGACGCGCGCGGCGACGCGTACACGGTGGAGCCCGACGGCACTGTGGTGGGGCGCTGGGGCGAGGCCGTGGTCCAGTTCCGGCGGCTCGGGCCGCAGGGCGAGGTGCTGCACGCCCGGGCCGTGGCGCTGCGCCGGCTGCCGGCCGCCCGCCGCGCCGAGGCGTACGCGTTCTGCAACGCCTGGAACCACGACCGGCTGCTGCCGGCGGCGTACGTGCACGACCCGGGCGACGGGACGCTGCTGCTGGCCGCCGACGTCACCACCGACCTGGCGTACGGGGTGGCCCGTTCACAGCTCGTCGTGCTGATCACGGCGGCGGTCAGCACCGGGGCCGCGTACGCCGAGGCGGTCGCCGCGCTGCCCTGAGCCCGGCACCCGCGGGCCCGGACGCGGCGCGACCCCCGGCCACCGGGCGGTGGTGGACGGGGGCCGCGGTCCGGTGCCGCCGGGGTCGACCCGGCGGCGGCTCAGCGGGCGGAGAACGCCAGGGTGTACTCGCCGGCGCCGGCCAGCCCGACCACCCGGTAGCGGTAGGCGCCGGCGGGGGTCTCGGCGGTCAGCCGGGCGAGCCCGTCGGCGCTGCCGGCGCGGGCCACGGTGCGGAACGTGGTGCCGGTGAAGCGTTGCAGCTCCAGCACCACGCGGGCGCCTGCCGGGGCGGACACGCACCCCTCCTGGGCGCCGCCGGACACCCGGAAGAAGCGGCCGTCGGGCTGGACCTGCGCCCGGCCGGCGGCGATCCGGCCGGTCCGGCTCACCTGCCCGGTGCAGTCCGTGGCGTCGCCGGCCGGCGGGGTGACCGGCGCGGTGCTCTCCGGCGGCGCGGTGGCCCCGCCCCCGGCGGGCGGCGCGGAGGGCTGGGCGCCCGCCGTGACCAGGGTCAGGTTGTTGCGCTGGAGGATCTCGTTGACCGGCTGGAAGAAGGTCACGCCGCCCCGCGTGCAGTCGCCGGAGCCACCGGAGGTGACCCCCTGCGCCTGGTCGCCGGAGAGCCACGCGCCACCCGAGTCGCCCGGCTCGGCGCAGACGTTCGTCCGGGTCAGCCCGGTGACCGTCCCCTCCGGATAGTTCACCGTGGCGTTCTTGGCCTGGATGACCCCGCACCGGGTGCCGGTGGTCGAGCCGGAGCGGCACACCGAGGCGCCGACCGGAGCCTCGGTGGAGCCGTTCACCGGCACCGTGCCACCGTTGAAGTCGTTCACCACGCCCTGCGGCGTCCACTGGCCGTTGACCTCGACGACGGCCCAGTCGTCGCCCGGGAACGAGGAGGCCGCGAAGGTGCCCTGGGCCACCCGGTTCGCGCCGGCGGTCCGGTCCCCGGGACGGCCGCAGTGCCCGGCCGTGACGAAGCCGCCGACCACCGAGAAGCCGACCGAGCAGCGACCGGCGTTGTTGATGAAGTACGCGTCGCCGCCCCGCACGTCGAACAGCGGGCGGGGCGCCTCGTCGGCGGTCCTCACCCGCACCGCGCCGGCCGGCACCCCGCTGGCCTCGGCGAACCGGCGGCCGGCCGCCTCCGCGCCAGGCTGGGCGACCACCACGACCGAGTTGGTGGCCACGTCGACGTACCAGCCGGCGACGTCCGGGGTGGCCTCCCCGCCGGCCGCGTCGAGCCGTGTCTTCACCGCGTCCAGCTCGGCGACCCCGCGGTCGACCCGCTTCGGCACCGCGCCCGCGGCGGTCACCCGGGCCGCCTGCGCGGGATCGGCCACCGCCACGTTCAGCGTCGTCCCGTCCGCCCCCAGCCAACTGCCGCCGTAGTCAGCGCCCAGTTCGCCACGGAGTTTCGTGACCGTGCCGGACGCCCACCGCTCGGTCTTGAGCCGCCGGGCCGCCTGGTCCCGGGTGAGCGACAGGTCGCGGCTCAGCGCGTCCAGCACCTCGGGCGCGACACCGTCGGACGCCACCGGTGCGGTCCGCCGGGTCGGGTTCTCGCCGGCGAACGACGGCAGGGTCACCGCCGCCGCCGTGCCCGCCGCCGCCACCAGTACACCGATGGCTGTCATCCGTCTGCGGTCCATCCGCCACGCTCCTCCCGGCCGGCGCGGGTACGCCTGCCGGAGCGGAGTACGGAGACGGGCGCCGATCGGTTGAACGCGACGGCCGGGATTCGACCCAGCGTGTCCGGACGGCTCCGGGGCGTACCCGGAGACGGCGACGCCGGCCCACCGCGGACGGTGGGCCGGCGTGCGGAACGTGCGGCGGTCAGACCTCGACGACCGTCGGCACGATCATCGGCCGGCGGCGGTACGCGTCGTTGACCCAGCGCCCGACGGTGCGCCGGACGATCTGCTGGAGCTGGTGCGGGTCGGTGATGCCGTCCGCGGCGGCCCGGTTCAGCGCCTCGGTGACCAGCGGGATCACCGGGCTGAACGCCTCCGGGTCCTCGGAGAAGCCCTTCGCCGAGAGGGTCGGCCCGCCGACCACCTTGCCGGTGACCGAGTCGACCACCACGGTGGTGGCGATGAAACCGCCGTCGCCGAGGATCCGGCGCTCGGTGAGCAGCGACTCGCTGACGTCGCCCACGGCGAGACCGTCGACGTAGACGTATCGGCTCTTCACGTGGCCGACCAGGCTGGCCCGCCCGTCGACCAGGTCCACCACGTCGCCGTCCTCGCAGAGCACCACCCGGTCCGGCTCGACGCCGGACTCGATGCCGAGGCGGGCGTGCGCCCGCAGGTGCCGCCACTCGCCGTGCACCGGCAGGAGGTTGCTCGGCCGGGTGACGTTGAGCAGGTAGAGCAGCTCGCCGGCGGGGGCGTGACCGGAGACGTGCACCTTGGCCACGTCCTTGTGGATCACCGTCGCGCCGGCCCGGGCCAGCCGGTTGATCACCCGGTAGACCGAGGTCTCGTTGCCCGGCACCAGCGAGGAGGCGAGCACCACGGTGTCGCCGGGCGCGATGGTGATGTGCCGGTGGTCGCCGCTGGCCATCCGGCCCAGCGCGCTCATCGGCTCGCCCTGCGAGCCGGTGGACATGAGCACGATCTGCTCGGGCGGCAGCGCGGTGGCCTCCTCCAGCCCGACCACCAGGCCCGGCGGGATGTTGAGCAGGCCCAGGTCGCGGGCGATGCCCATGTTGCGCACCATCGACCGGCCGATCAGCGCCACCTTGCGGCCGTGCTCGACGGCCGAGTCGAAGACCTGCTGCACCCGGTGCACGTGGGAGGCGAACGAGGCCACGATGATGCGGCCGCGCGCCTTGGCGAAGATCGAGTCGAGCACCGGCCCGATCTCCCGCTCCGGGGTGACGAAGCCGGGGATCTCCGCGTTGGTGGAGTCGGAGAGCAGCAGGTCCACGCCCTCGGCGCCGAGCCGGGCGAAGCCGGCCAGGTCGGTGATCCGGCCGTCCAGCGGGAGCTGGTCCATCTTGAAGTCGCCGGTGTGCAGCACCAGGCCGGCGCCGGTGCGGATGGCCACGGCGAGCGCGTCGGGGATCGAGTGGTTCACCGCGAAGAACTCGCACTCGAACGGGCCGAGCCGCTCGCGCCGCCCCTCCGCGACGGTGAGCGTGTAGGGCTGGATCCGCCGCTCGGCCAGCTTCGCCTCGACCAGGGCCAGGGTGAACTGCGAGCCGACCAGCGGAATGTCCGGCTTGTGGGCGAGCAGGTACGGCACCGCGCCGATGTGGTCCTCGTGGCCGTGGGTGAGCACGATCGCCTGCACGTCGCCGAGCCGGTCCAGGATCGGACCGAAGTCGGGCAGGATCAAGTCCACGCCCGGCTGCTCGACGTCGGGGAAGAGCACCCCGCAGTCGACGATCAGCAGCTTGCCGTCGTACTCGAAGACCGTCATGTTCCGGCCGATGGCGCCGAGTCCGCCGAGCGGGATGATCCGCAGGCCGCCCTCCGGCAGCGGCGGGGGCAGCTCACCCTCGATGTGCGCCTCGGTCACGCGTCACCTCATTCTGCGACGCCGTCGCGCGGCGTCCGTCGTGTCGTTCGATCATTCGGGTAGGGGAAGGCCCGCCGCGGCGCAGTCCGCGCGCAGCTGGGCCAGTTCGTCGCCGGTGGCGTCCACCAGCGGCGGGCGCACCGGGCCGGCCGGCAGGCCCTTGGCCGCCAGACCCGCCTTCACCAGGATCACGCCCTGGCTCCGGAAGATGCCGGTGAACAGCGGCAGCAGCCGCCGGTGCAGGGTGAGCGCGGTGGCCATGTCGCCCGCCTCGAACGCCTCGATCAGCTGCTTGGTCTGCACCCCGGTGAAGTGCGTGGAGGTGCCGACCACGCCGACCGAGCCGACCGCCAGGGCGGGCAGGGTCAGCGCGTCCTCGCCGCTGTAGAAGGCCAGATCGCTGCGGGCCAGCACCCAGGAGGTGGCGGTGAGGTCGCCCTTGGCGTCCTTGACCGCCACGATCCGGCCGTGCTCGGCCATCGTGACCAGCGTGTCCGTGGCGATCGCCGTGCCGGTGCGGTGCGGGATGTCGTACACCATGATCGGCAGTCCGCTGGCGTCGGCGACCGCGGTGAAGTGGCGCAGCAGCCCGGCCTGCGGCGGCTTGTTGTAGTACGGCGTCACCACCAGCAGGCCGTGCGCGCCGGCCTTCTCCGCCTGCGCGGCCAGCTCGATGGTGTGCCGCGTGTCGTTGGTGCCCACACCGGCCACGATCCGGGCCCGGTCACCGACCGCCTCCACGACGGCGCGGATCAGGGTCTCCTTCTCCGCGTCGGTGGTGGTCGGGGACTCGCCGGTGGTGCCGTTGAGCACCAGCGCGTCGTTGCCCTGCTCGTCGACGAGGTGGCTGGCGAGCCGTACGGCGCCGTCGAGGTCGAGCGACCCGTCGGCGGTGAACGGCGTCACCATGGCCGTGATCAGTCGCCCGAACGGGCGCGACGCGCCCCGGTTCGGGACGGCAGGGAGGTCGTGCGTCATGTTCACAACCTAGCGGACGACCACCGGGCCCCCGGCGGCGAAGGGCGAGGACTCACTCGGCGTGCGGAGACGCCGCCACCTCGGTGCCGTCCGGCAGCGTGGAGATCACGAAGTCGGCGAAGACGTTCGGCGCGACCCCCTGGAGCTGCCGCAGGCACTCGACGGCCAGCTCGCGGATCTCCACGTCGGCGTGCTCGGTGGCGCGCATCTTGATGAAATGCCGCCACGCCCGGTAGTTGCCGGTGACCACGATCCGGGTCTCGGTGGCGTTGGGCAGCACCGCCCGGGCCGCCTGCCGGGCCTGCTTGCGGCGCAGCGTCGGGTTGGGCTCGTCGGTGAAGCGGGCCTCCAGGCCCTCCAGCAGCTCGGTGTACGCCCGGACGGCCGCCTCGCTCGCCTCGACGAACTTCTTGTGCAGCTCCGGGTCCTCGGCGATCACCGCGGGCTCGACCATGGCGGCGTCCCGCTCCGGGACGTAGCGCTGGGAGAGCTGCGAGTAGGAGAAGTGCCGGTGCCGGATCAGCTCGTGGGTGAACGACCGGGACACCCCGCTGAAGTAGAAGCTCACCGAGCCGTGCTCCAGCACGGACAGGTGCCCCACGTCCAGGATGTGCGCCAGGTAGCCGGCGTTGGTCGCGGTGGCCGGGTTCGGCTTCTTCCAGCTCTGGTAGCAGGCCCGCCCGGCGAACTCGGCGAGCGCCTGACCACCCTCCGCGTCGGTCGACCACGGCACGTCGTCCGGGGCCTGGAACTGGGTCCACGCGATCAGCTTGACCTGGGGCTGCACCATCTCCGGCATTCCTGCGACTGTAGTGGCCGGTGCGGCTCGCGCGAAAGTTGGGCGCGCGGACGTGAACCAGCGCACCAGCGGCGAATCCCGGACACTTCCGTTCGCACCTGACGGCACGTGTCCAAGATCTCGGCGGTCAGACGTAGAGCGAGGTGAACGGGGCCCAGGGCAGGTTGCGCGCCACCGAGAAGGCGAACCAGAGGGCCAGGAAGCCGCCGATCACCTTGGGGCTGATCCGCAGCTCCGGCAGCCGCCAGCCGAACGCCCGGTTTCCCGCCCAGCTCGCGAAGAGCCAGGCCAGGAACGGCAGCGAGAAGACGAAGAGGAAGTGGTGCCGGGCGGCGGCGGGGAGGTCGGCGTGCAGCACGTACCAGAGGGCGCGGGTGCCGCCGCAGCCCGGGCAGTCCAGCCCCGTGGTGAGCTTGAGCAGGCAGGTCGGGCGCGCGTCCGGGTCGCTGTGGGTGGGGTCGCTGAGCAGCGCGTAGCCCATGCCCAGGCCGACGCAGCCGAGGGCCGCGAGGGGGACCGCCCAGCGCGGGGCGCGGGCGTGCAGCCGCAGCACCAGGCGGGTGAACCGGTCCGGCTCGACCGGCGGGTAGCCCACCCCGGCGGGCCAGGCCACGGGCCCGGCAGCGTGCTCCGCGGGCGGGACCGGGTGCGGGTCGGGCGCGGCGGCCGGCCGGTCAACGCTCGTCACGCGCTCACCGTACACCGGCCACGCCCACCAGGGCGGCGGCCAGTGGGGCGGCCAGGTCGCCGGCGGCGGGCGGGGCGACCGCGTCGAGGCCGAGCCAGCCGGCGAGCCGGTAGAGCTCCGCGGCGAGCGCCACGGCGGTCTCCCCCGGGTCGGCGCCGGGCTCGACCCAGGCGGCCGGCACCAGCAGGACCCCGGCCTTCCGGTCGGCCTTGAGGTCGACCCGGGCGGTGAACCGCTCGCCCTGCAGGAAGGGGAGCACGTAGTAGCCGTAGACCCGCTGCGGCGCGGGCACGTAGATCTCGATCCGGTAGGTGAAGTCGAACAGCCGCTCGGTGCGCGCCCGCTCCCAGACCAGCGGGTCGAACGGGCTGACCAGCGTGTTGCCGCGCACCCAGCGGGGCAGCCGCGCCTGCGCGTGCAGGTAGCCCGGCTGCCGCCAGCCCGCCACGGTGACCGGGGTCAGCTCGCCCGCCTCTACCAGCTCGGCGATCGCCTGCCGGGCGCCGGCCACCGGCAGCCGGAAGTAGTCCCGCAGCTCCGGCTCGGCGGCCACGCCCAGCGACCGGGCGGCGATCGCCACGAGGGTGCGGTGGGCGTCGGCGTCCTTCGGGGTGGGCGCGTCGAGCACGGCGGCCGGCAGCACCCGCTCGGGCAGGTCGTAGCGGCGGGCGAACGAGGTGGTGCGCTCGGCCGCGGTGACCTCGCCGGCCCAGAACAGGAACTCCAGCGCCCGCTTGACGGTGGACCAGTTCCACCCCCAGTTGCCGGTCTCCCGGGGCGCGTCGTGCTCGATCTCGGCGGCCGTGAGCGGGCCCCGGGCGGCCACCTCGTCGCGCACCCAGGCGACCAGCTCGGGCTGCTCCTGGGCGATCCGGCGCATCCCGCCCCACGCCTCGTCGTGGGCCTTGGCCATCCGCCAGCGCAGCGCCGGGTGCAGCCCCACCGGGACCAGCGACGCCTCGTGCGCCCAGTATTCGAACAGGTCCCGGGGGCGCCGGTAGGCGGCCGTGTCGAGCAGGCTGGTCGGGTAGGGGCCGAGCCGGCTGTAGAGCGGCAGGTAGTGTGCCCGTTGCAGGACGTTGACCGAGTCCATCTGAATCAGCCCGACCCGGTCGAGCACCCGGCGCAGGTGCCGGCGGGTGGGCACGCCGGCGGGCGCCGGGTCGGCGAAGCCCTGGGCGGCCAGGGCGATCCGGCGGGCCTGGGCGAGCGAGAGCGATTCCGGTACGGCCATCGTCGGCGACCTTATTCCACCGGTACGACACAGGTGCGGCGGCTGGACCGATCGCCCTGCGCGGCATAGAACGGACGGGTGCGCACCATCCGCCGGGAGGAACCGGACGACGCCGAGGCGATAGCCCGGGTGCACATCCGCGGCTGGCAGGCCGGGTACGCCGGGATCATGCCGGCCGAGGTGCTCGACCGGCTGAACCCGGCCGCCTGGGCGCAGCGCCGCCGGGATCTCGGCACGGCCGACCCGGAGCACCCGTTCACCACGCTGGTCGCCGAGGTCGACGGCACGATCGAGGGGTTCACCACCTTCGGGCCGTACCGGAACAACCAGGACCGCGGCGACCTCGACCCGGCGTACGGGGAGATCCTGGCGATCTACCTGGACCCGTCCCGGTGGGGCGGCGGGAGCGCCCAGGCGCTGCTCGCGGCAGCCCGGGCCGGCCTCGCGGAGCGGGGCCTCGCGGAGTACCGGCTCTGGGTGCTCGCCGACAACGCCCGGGCCCGCCGCTTCTACGAGCGGGCCGGGCTGTCACCGGACGGGGAGGAGTCCACCTACGCGGTGCCGCTGCACGGCGGGCGGGACCCGGTCCGGCTCCTCGAGCTGCGCTACACCGCCCGGCTCGACGGCTGACCCGGCCGGCCCGCCCGGTTCGACCGGACCGCCGCCGGTCGGCGTGGCCCAGCGCCGGATCGGCAGGGCCAGCAGCAGCGCGAGGCTGATCCAGACGTACGTGTTGCTGCCCAGGAACCCGCCCACCCCGGTGAAGTCCTTCTCCCAGGCCCAGACGATGCGGCTGATGAGGAAGGCGTACCCGACGAGGGCGCCGGCCAGCAGCAGGCGGCGGCGGAGGCTGCGGGCGGGCGCGGCCATGCCGTTGTCGACCAGCAGGATCAGCCCCGGCAGCAGCCAGACCAGGTGGTGCACCCAGGTCACCGGGCTGACCAGGCACATGGTGGCGCCGGTCAGCGCCAGGCCGGTGGCCTCGTCGCCGGCGGCCACCGCGGCCCGGGAGCGCCAGCCCCAGACGACCAGGGTGGCGAGGACCAGCGCCAGCCAGGCGACGGTGCTCGGGTGTTCCGGATGGAGCCGGGCCACCACCCCGCGCAGCGACTGGTTGGAGACGAAGGCCAGCTCGCCCACCCGGTCGGTGTTCCACAGCGCCTCGGTCCAGAACTCCCGGGAGGCGTCCGGGAAGAGCGCGGCGGCGACCAGGGTGGCCGCCGCGGCCGCGCCGATGGCGGTGAACGCGGCCCGCCAGCGGCCGGTCACCAGCAGGTAGACGATGAAGATGCCCGGGGTCAGCTTGATCGCGGTGGCCAGCCCGATGCCCACCCCGGCCCACCGGCTGCGCGCCGGCAGCAGCCGGAGCAGGTCCACCGCCACGAGGAACAGCAGCAGCATGTTGACCTGGCCGAAGTTGACCGTCTCGCGCATCGGCTCGTACGCGGCGGCCAGGCAGAGCGCCACCGCCAGGGCGAACCAGCGGGTCCAGCCGGCGCGCCGGGCGACCGGGTCGAGCAGCCACCAGATCACCACGGCGCTGACCACCACGGTGGCCGCCACGCTCACGGTGATCGCCGCCCACCAGGGCAGGTACGCCATCGGCAGCATGACCAGTGCCGCGAACGGCGGGTAGGTGAAGCCGTACTGGGTGCCGCCCTTGAGGAAGTCGTAGATCTCTCCGCCGTCGTGCACCCAGAAGGTCAGCGCGCCGTAGTAGACCTTGAGGTCGAAGAAGCCGTGCCGCACGGCGGCCACGGACAGGAAGGCGGTCACCGCTCCGGCGAGCGCCACCACGGCGACGACCTGCGCGATCGTCCGCCTGGCACCCTGCGCCACCGTCGCCCTCCTCGCCCTGCGTAGGCTCACGTGCCATGGCTCTCGGGTACGTCCGCCCCGCGCGTCCGGAGGACGCCGGCGAGATCGCACGCCTCCAGCTCGCCACGTGGCGGGTCGCGTACCGCCGGATCCTGCCCCGGCACGTGCTCGACAACCTGGACGAGGCGTATCTCGCCCGGCGGTGGAGCGCCGCGGTGCAGGAGCCGCCCTCGGGCGCGCACCGCGTGCTGGTCGCCGTCGAACAGGCCGAGCAATCGTATCTGGTGGGGTTCGCCGCCTCCGGTCCGGCCGATGCCGAGGCGCTCGCGCCGGGCGAGCCGGCCGACGCGCTCGCCGACGGCGTGGTGGCGGTGACCGACCTGCTGGTCGAGCCGCGCTGGGGCCGGCGCGGGCACGGCAGCCGGCTGCTCGCCGCCATGGTCGACCACTGGCGGGAGGACGGCTTCACCCGGGCGGTGGCCTGGGCGTTCGACGCCGACGAGGCGACCCGCGGGTTCCTCACCTCGACCGGTTGGGAGCCGGACGGCGCGGGCCGCGCGCTGGACGTGGACGACATGCTGGTCCCCCAGGTCCGCCTGCACGTCGGCGTCCCCGCCGAGCCGGCCGCTTCCTGAGTACGGGCTGTCGGGGGCACCGCCTACCGTGGGCGGTATGACGACCGCACCGGCGCCCGCTCCCCCCGACCTGGAGCCGTTCCGGGTCGAGCTGACCGGCTACGCGTACCGGATGCTCGGCTCGGTGTTCGACGCCGAGGACGCGGTGCAGGAGACCCTGCTGCGGGCCTGGCGCGGCCGCGACGGCTTCGACGGCCGGTCCAGCCTGCGCACCTGGCTCTACCGGATCGCCACCAACGTCTGCCTGGACCTGCTGCGCGGGCGCAGCCGGCGGGCCCTGCCGGTCAATCTGGACGGGCCGGCCGCGCCGGTGGCCGGGTCGCTCGGCACGCCGGCCGGCGACTGGGTCGAGCCGGTGCCGGACTCGGCGGTCCTTCCGGCCGACCCGGCGGAGCTGGCGGTGGCCCGGGAGTCGGTGCGGCTGGCGTTCGTGGCCGCGCTCCAGCACCTGCCTCCCCGGCAGCGCGCCGTGCTGATCCTGCGGGACGTGCTGCGCTGGCGCGCCGACGAGGTCGCCGACCTGCTCGACGCCACCGTGCCGGCGGTCAACAGCGCGCTGCAGCGGGCCCGGGCGACCCTGGCCGGGGTGCGCGCCGAGCGGCGCGCCGGGCCGGATCTCGACCCGGTCGACCGCGACCTGCTCGACCGCTACGTGGACGCCTTCGCCCGCTACGACGTCGACGCCCTGGTGGCGCTGCTGCGCGCGGACGCCGTGCAGAGCATGCCGCCCTACCGGATGTGGCTGCGCGGCGCCGCGGACATCGGCCGCTGGCTGCGCGGGCCGGGGGCCGGCTGCCGGGGCTCCCGGCTGGTGCGGGTGGCCGCGAACGGCGGCCCGGCCGTGGCCCAGTACCGGGTCGACCCGGCCGGCGGTCACCGGGCCTTCTCGATCACGGTGCTGGAGGCCGCCGGGGGGCGGATCGCCCGGCTCAACCACTTCCTGGAGCCCCGGCTCTTCCCGCGTTTCGGACTGCCGACCCGGCTCGATCCCCGACGCGCCGATGAGTTCGGGCCCCCTGGACCGTCCACCCCTGGTAGGCACGACGGAGGCGACGCGCCGGCGGAGTGAGGAGCGGGTCATGTTCAGGGACACGAAGGCGTTCAGCGGGTTCTCGGTGGACGACCCGGACCGCGCGGAGCGGTTCTACACCGACGTCCTGGGGTTGCGGGTGTCCCGGGACGACGCCATGGGGGGCCTGCTGACCCTGCACCTGGCCGGGGACCGGCCGGTGCTGGTCTACCCGAAGGCCGACCACCGGCCGGCCACCTACACGGTGCTCAACTTCCCGGTGCCCGACATCGACCGGGCGGTGGACGAGCTGACCTCGCGCGGGGTGCGGTTCGCGCGCTACGAGGGCATGCCGCAGGACGAGAAGGGGGTCATGCGGGGCAACGGCCCGTCGATCGCCTGGTTCACCGACCCGGCCGGCAACGTGTTCTCGGTGCTCCAGGAGGGCTGAACCGGGGGCGGCGGTCCCGGCACGGGGCGGGACCGCCGGCCACCGGTCAGCCCTTGTCGGCGCCCTCGTTGGCGCCGCGCACGAAGTAGCGCTGGAAGACCATGAAGAGCACCGCCACCGGGATGGTGGCGAGCAGCGCCGCGCCCAGCTTGAGCGGATACTGGGTGCCCTTGCCCAGCGACCCGCTGACCAGGTCGGCCAAGCCCCGGGGCAGGGTGAACAGGTGCGGGTCCTGCACCGAGACGAGGCTGTGCGGGAACTCGTTCCAGGAGCCCTGGAACGACAGGATGGTCAGCGTGATCAGCGCCGGCCGCGCCATCGGCAGCACCACCGACCAGAAGGTGCGGAACACGCCCGCGCCGTCGATCCGGGCCGCCTCCTCGACGCTGACCGGCACCGACTCGAAGAACTGCTTCATGATGAAGACGCCGGCCGCGTCGGCGAGCAGGGGCACCACGAGGCCCGCGTAGCTGTCGTAGAGGCCGAGCTGCTTGAGCACCAGGAACTTCGGGATGAGCAGCACCACGCCGGGCACCGCCATGACCGCGATGACCGCGGCGAACAGCCCGGCCCGGCCCCGGAAGCGCAGCCGTGCCAGCGCGTAGCCGGCGAGCGAGTCGAAGAAGACCCGGCCGAGGGTGACCAGCACGGTGACCAGCAGCGAGTTGCCGAGCCAGAGCGGGAAGTTGGTGCCGGCGAAGATCCGCTCGAAGCCGGCCAGGGTCAGCGCGTCGGGGATCGGCGAGAGCGGGTTCGCCGCCGCGTCGGGCTCGGTCTTGAGCGAGTTGCCGAGCTGGATGACGAACGGGTAGAGGAAGACCAGCCCGAAGGCGATCAGGACCGCGTACCCGAGGATGCGGTTGACCCGGGCGCGGGGCCCGCGGTCGGCGCGGCGCGTGACGGGGGCCGCCGGCCGGTCGGTGAGCACGGCCATGTCAGGACCCCTCCGGTACGCGTCGCCGCCACCACCGGGCCCGCCGGGGCTCGTCCCGGTCGGCCATCACCCGGCGCTGGAGCAGGGTCAACAGGATGATGATCAGGAACAGCACGAAGGAGATGGCCGCGCCGGAGCCGTAGTCGAAGTCCCGGAAGGCGGTCCGGTACGACAGGTACGCCGGGGTGAGCGTGGTCTTGGCGGGGTCGCCCTGGCTCATGACGTACACCTGGTCGAAGACCTGCCAGGAGCCGATCAGGCCGAGGGTGAGCACCAGGAACATGGTCGGCTTGATCAGCGGCAGGGTGACGTGCCGGAAGCGCTGCCACCGGGTCGCCCCGTCGAGGGTGCTGGCCTCGTCGAGCGCCACCGGCACGTTCTGCAACGCGGCCAGGAACATCAGCATGAAGGTGCCCGAGGTGGTCCAGATGACCAGGCTGATGATCGACACCATGGCCACGCTCGGACCGGCGAGCCAGTCCCACCAGGTCAGGCCGAACGGGCCGCCGGAGGTGAGCGCGCCGGGCGGGGTGTCCACCCCGACGGCGCCGAGCAGCAGGTGCAGCACGCCCCGGGAGTCGGCGAACCACTCCGGCCCGTTGATGCCGAGGAGGCCGAGCAGCCTGTTGACCGCGCCGGAGTTGGCGAACAGGAACAGGAACACCACGCTGATCGCCACCGAGCTGGTGACCGAGGGGAAGTAGAAGGCGCTGCGGAAGAAGCCCTTCCCCTTGAGCATGCGGTTGTTGACCACGAGGGCGAGGCCGAGGGCGAGCGCGGTCTGCACCGGCACGACGATGCCCACGTAGTACATGTTGTTGCGGATGCTGGTCATGAAGTCCCGGCGGTCGAGGCCGTCGTCGGCGAACAGCCGGGTGTAGTTGTCGCCGCCCACGAACGGCACGTCGCCGGTGAACGGGCTGCCCTGGCCGTTCCAGTCGGTGAGGCTCACCCACAGCGCCATGAGGATCGGCAGCAGCAGGAAGAGCCCGAGGATCACGATCACCGGCGCGACGAAGAGCCAGCCGGCGATGTTCTCGTTGCCGCGGATGCCGCCGCCGCGACGGCGAGGCGGCTTCGCCGGCGTGGTCGCCGGGGCGCGCAACGCTTCGGTTGCCATCTCGTCCCTCCCTCCTGTCGGGGGGTGAAGGAGGGGCCCCCTCTTATCACCCGTCTGTTAACAAGGGGCCCCTCCTTGCACCTCAGCCGCCGAGCGCCGCCTTGGCGTTCTTGTCGAAGTTGCTCAGGACCGTCTTCGGGTCACCGGTGGCCAGCCCCTGGAGGCCGGCCTCCAGGTCCCGCAGGACGCTGTCCATCTTCGGGGCGTTCACCGGGCCCTGCGCGTACGCGGCGGCGTCGATGAACGGCTTGTCCGCCGGGAAGGCGCTGGCGTACTGGTCGCGGACGGACTGCCGCGACGGCATCACGCCGAACGCCTTGGCGAAGCTCACCTGCTGGTCGCCCGCGGTCATCGCCTCGACGAACTTGATCGCCTGGTCCTTGTACTTCGACTTGGCCGCGATGCCCCAGCACTGGGTGAAGGAGAGGGTGCCCTGCCCCTTCGGGCCGGTCGGCAGCGGCACGACCTTGTACTTCACGTTCGGGAAGTCGTTCTGCAGGGCGCCCTTGATCCAGTTGCCCTCGATGGTCATGACGGCCTTGCCCCTGCCGAACGCCTCCCCGGACCAGCCGGCGTCGAGCTGCTTCGGGAACTTCGCGTAGCCGTTGGTGAGCAGGGACTTCACGTACTGGAGGGCCTGGAGGTTCTCCGGGGTGTCGGCGGTGGGCTGCTTGCCGTCCTTGCTCATGAGCCAGCCGCCGTTCTGCACCATGAACGCGCCGATCCGGTCGCGGGTGTCGCCGAGGGCGAGCGCCACCATCTTCTTCGCCTTGATCTTCTGGCTGACGGCGGTGAGCTGGTCCCAGGTGGTCGGCACGTCGGCGTCGGTCAGGCCGGCCTTCGCCCAGAGGTCGGTGTTGATCTCCAGGGCGAGGGTGGAGAAGTCCTTCGGCGCGCAGTAGAGCTTGCCGTCGTAGGTGAACGTGGTGCGCAGGCTCTCGTAGAAGTCGTCCTTGTTGCTGACCTTGTCGCCGTACGGCTCCAGGGCGCCGACACTGGCGTAGTCGGCGAAGCGGGTCGCGTCGACGTAGAAGACGTCGGGCGGGGTGCCGCCGGCGAGGGCCTGGCCGAGCTGCTGGGTGAGGTCCTGGGCCGGGGTGACGGTGGCCGTGTTGCCACTGGCGGACGCCCACTTGGCGGCGGCCTCCTGCACCGCCTTGGTCTCGGCCTCGCCGGACGAGCCGATCATGATCTGCAGGCTCGCCGGGCCGCTGGACTGCTTGGTGTCGTTCGCGGAGTCGTCGAAGCCGCTGCCGCACGCGGCGGAGCCGAACAGGGCGACGGCGGCGAAGCCGGCCACCGCCGCCCGGGTGAGGGTGCGAGGTGTCATCTGACTCTCCTGGATGGGGGATGGGGTCACGCCGTCTGCCGGAGCACGAGCGTGGGAGTGAGCAGCACATGGTGATCGGTGGGCTGGCCGTCGAGCAGGTCGGTGAGCAGGTCGACGCAGCGGGCGGCGGCCGCGGCGAGCGGCTGGCTGACGCTGCTCAGGCCGACCGCGGCGGCCACCGGGGTGTCGTCGAAGCCGACGACGGCGACCGGCGCGGCGGCGTGGCGCGCGGCCTGGAGCGCGCCGAGGGCGAGCGAGTCGCTGGCGCAGACCACCGCGGTCGGCGGCACGTCGCGGGCGAGCAGGTCCCGCAGTTCCCGCTCGCCCTCGGCGATGCCGTCCTCGCTCTCCCGGCGCAGGCCGGCCACGTCGTGGCCGGCCGCCGCCATGGTGGTACGCCAGCCGGCGCACCGGTCGTCGCCGACGCCGGAGCCGGCCGGCCAGCCGAGGAAGGCGATCCGGTGGTGGCCGGCGTCGAGCAGGTGCCGGGTGACCTGGGCGGTGCCGGCGGCGCCGTCCACGTCGACCCACGGGTGCGCGTCGAGGGCGTCCCACGGCCGGCCGAAGGTCACGAACGGCACCTCGCGCGCGGCCAGCCACGCGGTGCGCGGGTCGCCGTGCTTGGTGCCGGTGAGCACGAACGCGTCCAGGTCGTACGCGCCGAGCAGGTCGTCGTAGGTGGCGATCTCCTGGTCGTCGTCGCGGGCCGTGTAGAGCATGACCCGGTAGCCGGCGGCGTCGGCGGTCTCGGTGAGCCCGTGCAGGAAGCGGTCGAGCACCGAGCCGTTGATCCCGTCGCGGGTGGGCTCGATGCGGACGGCGATGAGGCGGGAGCGGCCGGTCCGCATCTGCCGGGCGGCCTGGTTGGCCCGGTAGCCGAGCGCGCTGATCGCCTCCTGCACCCGCCGCCGGGTCTCCTCGCGGACGATGTGCGGCGCGTTGAGCACGTTGGAGACCGTCTGCCGGCTCACCTGGGCATGCCGGGCCACCGTCGCGATGGTCACCTTTTCAGCCACTTGATCCCTCTCGCCGCCTTGAACGATCCAACTCCGATGAGGCAGGATTAGATCGTTCAAAGTTTCTGGAATGTTTCGCACTGTGGCACCGGCCGGAGCCATCTGTCAAGACGTCGCCGGCCCACCGATCAGCACCGGGAGTTCCCCTTGTCCGAACGCCACCTGCAACCGCTGCTGCACGACCTGGTCGGCGTGGTGCACGCCCCCACGAGCGCGCTGGGCGACGCGGCGGGTCAGATCCGGCCGCACGGCGTCCAGGGCGTCTTCCACGCCGACGCCCGGGTGCTCTCCCGCGCCGAGCTGCGCCTCGACGACCGGGAGCCGGAGGCGCTGACCCGCGGGCCGGCGGGGCCGCACGGCGCCCGCTTCGTCGCCCTGGCCCGCTGGCTCGGCGACCCCACCCCCGACCCGACCGTCCGGGTCGAGCGCACCCGGCAGGCCGGCCCGCACGGCGTCACCGAGGAACTCGTCGTCTCGTCCACCGCCGCCGACCCGGTCCACACCACGGTCAGCGTCGACCTCGGCTGCGACCTCGCGCCCATCGAGCTGGTCAAGTCCGGCGGGAGCGGCGCGCCGCTGGAGGCGAAGGCCGGCGAGCCGGGCCGGGTCCAGTGGGCCGCCGAGGGGCTCACCGTGACCGTCACCGGCGAGGCGGCCACCGTGGACGCCGCCGGTGACCGGGCCACCGCACCCCGGCTGAGCTGGCCCGTCACGCTCGCCCCCGGCGAGTCCGCGACGCTGCGCTGGCGGCTGGCCGTCACCGACCCGAAGGCGGTGGTGACCGCCGCCCCGCCCGGCCCCGGCTGGTCCGAGCCGGCCGTACGCGCCGACGACCGCCGCCTGGTCCGGCTCCTCGACCGCGCCCTGGCCGACCTGCGCGCGCTGCGCCTGGCCGAGCCGGCCCACCCGGAGGACGTCTTCCTCGGCGCCGGCGTGCCCTGGTTCCTCACCCTCTTCGGCCGGGACAGTCTCTGGGCCGCCCGGATGATGCTGCCGCTCGGCACCGACCTGGCCGCCGGCACGCTGCGCGTGCTGGCCCGCCGGCAGGGCACCCGGGTCGACCCGGCCACCGGCGAGGCGCCCGGCAAGATCCTGCACGAGCTGCGCCGGCACGAGGTCGCCCTGGCCGACGGCGGGCTACGGCTGCCGCCCGCCTACTACGGCACGGTCGACGCGACCATGCTCTGGGTCGGGCTGCTGCACGACGCCTGGCGCTGGGGGCTCCCCGCCGACCAGGTCGAGCCGCTGCTCCCCCACCTGGAGGCGGCGCTCGGCTGGCTCGGCGAGCACGCCGACGCCGACGGCGACGGCTTCATCGAGTACGTCGACACCACCGGCCACGGCCTGGCCAACCAGGGCTGGAAGGACTCCGGCGACGCGGTGCGCTTCCGGGACGGCCGGCTGGCCGCGCCGCCCATCGTGCTGGCCGAGGTGCAGGGGTACGCGTACCAGGCCGCCGTGAACGGGGCCGACCTGCTCGACGCCTTCGGCCGCCCCGGCGCCGACCGCTGGCGCGGGTACGCCGACCGGCTCGCCACCCGCTTCCGTGCCGCGTTCTGGGTCGACGGCCCGCACGGCCCACAGCCCGCCCTGGCGCTCGACCGGGACAAGCGCCCGGTGGACTCGCTGACCAGCAACATCGGCCACCTGCTCGGCACCGGGCTGCTCTCGGACGCCGAGTCGGCGCAGGTCGCCGCCCTGCTCTCGACCGAGGCCCTCGCGGGCGGCTTCGGCCTGCGCACCATGTCCACCGACGACGCCGGGTTCAGCCCGCTGTCGTACCACTGCGGGTCGATCTGGGCGCACGACACGGCCGTCGTGCTCGGTGGGCTGGCCCGGGACGGCCACCGCGCGCCGGCGCTCCGGCTCGCCGACGGCCTGCTGGCGGCCGCCGAGGCCTTCGACTACCGCCTCCCCGAGCTGTACGGCGGGGACGACCGGGCGGCGCTCGGCCGGCCGGTGCCGTACCCGGCGGCGTGCCACCCCCAGGCCTGGTCGGCCGCGGCGGCCGTGCTGCTCCTCCAGGCGGCGCTCGGCCTCTATCCCGACGTGCCCGCCGGCCGCGTCGACCTCCGCCCCCTGGCCGGCCCCGAACTCGGCGCCCTCGCGGCGGACGGCCTGCGAATCGCCGGCACCCCGATCAAGATCACGGTCAACCACACCGGCCACCCCACCCTCACCGGCCTCCCCCACTCCCTGCACATCCCCACCCCCCGCCCGGCCCCCAACCCCACCCACTCCCCCGCCTGACTCCCAAGTTGATCAAGAAGTTTGCGTCGGGAACCGGCTGCTCCACGACGCAAACTTCTTGATCAACGGGTTGGGGCGGGCGCGGCGGGTCAGGCCGGGGTGAGTTCGGCGATGAGTTCGTCGTCCTCCATGGCGCCGGTCGGGTGGAAGCCCAGGGAGCCGTAGAGGGTGGCGGCGGCGGTGTTGTCGGGGCGGTAGCTGAGGCGGATCGGTTGTCCGGCCTTGCTGAGCCAGTCGGTGAGGGTCTTCACGGCGGCGCGACCGATGCCCCGGTCCTGCTCGCCGGCGTCGATGACCATGCCGCCGATCCAGCGGGAGCCGTCGTCGTCCACTCCCCACATGACGTGCCCGACCACCGTCTCGTCCGCACACACGGCGAGCGAGGTCCACACGTCCGAGCGCATGGTCAGCACCAGGTAGCGGGCCGCCAGCGCCGGCACGAACGTGCGCTGGTCGTCGCGGGGCGCGACGTCGGCCACCGCCCGCCAGTTGTCGTCGCCCACCGGCCGCAGGGTCACCCGGCGGCCGACGCGGTCACACAGCCCGGAATCGATCATGACGGTCAGCCTAGGACCGGCCCGCCCGCCGGGCCATCGCTTTCGCCGGAGCCGAAGCCACCGCACCGGGCCGTGCCCGACGACCCGGCACGTCGACGGCGACCGTCGGCCTTGATCGGCACCGGTACCGCCGAGGTGGCGGTGTCGGACACCGCCACCTCGGCGAGCCGGGCCGGCCAGCGCGGGTCAGCCGGCCGCGGTGGTCGCGGCGGCGTCCAGGTACGGGCGGGGGTCGCCGGCGCCCAGGTCGGTGATCCCGGCGCTGTGCAGGGCGCCGATGGCCAGGGTGCGGCGCACGGCGGCGAAGGTGATCACGTGGCCGATGGTGCCGCCCAGGGTGTGGGTGGTCGGCGGCGTGCAGGTGGTGTCGACGAAGGTGTCCGCCAGGGTGCCGGCGTCGAGCGTCCGGGCCACGAAGGCCCGCCAGTCGCGGCCGGCGACCGCGTGCCGGGCGGCCAGCCCGGACACGGACCGGTCGCTCTCGTCGGGCCACTCGCCGCCGCGCAGCGCCGACAGCCAGTGCTCCTCCTGGGTGACCATGGCGTTGATCAACGAGCGGAGCGTCGGCTGCTCGTCGATGGTCTCCACGGACACGGTGACGGGCCGGTCGAGCACCTCGTCGCCGAGGGTGCCCGCGCGCTCGATGATCGCGGTGAGGGTCTGGACGTGGTGGTCGACCAGGTGCTGGAGGACGTTCATCGGAGTCTCCTGACGTGTCGCGGGCAGCCGCAGGCCGCCGGGCGGTTGGAAGTGGACGCCGCTGGGGCAGGGCAGCTCCAGCTCGCGGAAGGTCAGCGGCGGGCGGCGTCGGAGCAGGGTGGGTGCGGTGCCGTACGACCGCTGGAAGGCGCGGGTGAACGCCTCGTGCGAGCCGTACCCGGCCTCGACGGCGATGTCGAGGACGGTCCGGTCGCTGGTGATGAGCCGGTGCGCGGCGCGCTCCAGGAGCAGGCGGCGGCGCAGTGCGCCCGGCGGTTCCCCGGTGGCCGCGGCGACCAACCGGTCGAAGTGGAACCGGGACAGGTGGGCCCGGGCGGCCAGATCCGCCGGCCCGGTCTCCGGGTCGTCCAGGGCTTCCTGGAGCCAGTCGAGGAGGCCGGTGAGTCCGTCCGTCTGGGTCATGTGCACAGCGTGCACCCGGCCGGGGCCGTGCCGCTTGATCGCCGTTGCGCACCCGCGCCGGGCGGGAGGCCGCCGTCCGGGGTACGGCCGGCCGCGGGTGCGGGGAGGTCAGTCGAGCAGGGCGTCCAGGCCCACGGTGAGGCCCGGCCGGCGGCGCACCTCGCGCACCGCCAGCAGCACGCCGGGCATGAACGAGGCCCGGTCGTACGAGTCGTGCCGGATGGTCAGCGTCTCGCCGGTGGTGCCGAAGAGCACCTCCTGGTGGGCGACCAGACCGGTGGCGCGGACGGCGTGGACGCGTACCCCGTCGATGTCGGCGCCGCGGGCGCCGGGCACCTCGTCCCTGGTGGCGTCGGGGGTGGGGCCGAGACCGGCCTCGGCGCGGGCCTGCGCGACGAGCCGGGCCGTGTGGGTGGCGGTGCCGCTGGGGGCGTCCAGCTTGCGGGGGTGGTGCTGCTCGATGATCTCGACCGACTCGAAGTGCCGGGCCGCGCGGGCGGCGAACTGCATCATGAGCACCGCGCCGATGCCGAAGTTGGGCGCGATCACCACGCCGACGCCGGGCTTGCCGGCGAGCCAGCCGCGCACCTGGTCGAGGCGCTGCTCGGTGAAGCCGGTGGTGCCGACGACCGCGTGGATGCCCTGGTCGATGCACCAGCGCAGGTTGTCCATGACGACGTCGGGGGTGGTGAAGTCGACGACCACGTCGGCGCCGGAGGCGGCGGACAGGTCGTCGCCCTGGTCGACGGTGGCCACCAGGTCGAGGTCGCCGGCCGCGTCGACGGCCTTGCAGACCTCCATGCCCATCCGGCCGTGGGCACCCAGCACGCCGACCTGGGTCTTCTCCTGCTCGTCACTCACGGGGCACAACCTATCCCAATCGGGACGCGGCCACCCCGACGGACCGGCAAGCGGGACGGTCAGCGCGCGGCGAAGGCGGACTCGTCGAACGGGCCCACCACGGCGAGGGACATCGGCCGGGCGAGCAGGTCGGCGGCGAGGCCGTTCACGTCGTCCAGCGTCACCGCGTCGACCCGGGCCAGCAGCTCGTCGACCGGCATGAGGTTGCCGTAGAGCAGCTCGCCCTTGGCCAGCCGGCTCATCCGGGAGCCGGTGTCCTCCAGGCCGAGGACGAAGGAGCCCTTGCTCATCCCCTTGCCCCGGGCCAGCTCGGCCTCGCTGATCCCCGTGGCGGCCACCCGCTGGAGTTCGGCGCGGGTCAGGTCCAGCACCTCGTCCACCTTGCCCGGCGCGCAGCCGGCGTAGACGGCGAACAGGCCGCTGTCGGCGTACTGGCTGGCGTAGGAGTAGACCGAGTAGGCCAGGCCGCGCTGCTCGCGGATCTCCTGGAACAGCCGGCTGGACATGCCGCCGCCGAGCACGTTGTTGAGCACCCCGAGGGCGAAGCGCCGCTCGTCGGTGCGGTCGATGCCGGGGCAGCCGAGGATGACGTGCGCCTGCTCGGTCTCCTTCGGCTCGACCAGGGTGGCGGCCGGCTTGGTGCGTACCGCCGGGGTGGCCGGCCGGTGCGCGGCCGGCGCGGCCGGGTCGGTGTCCAGCGGGGTGCCGCGCAGCGCCTGCCGGACCAGCTTCACCACGGCGGTGTGATCGAGGTTGCCGGCGGCGGCGATGACGATCTGCGGCGCCGCGTAGCGGCGGCGGTAGAAGCTCTGGATCTGCCGCCGGGTCATCGGCGTGACCGTCTCCTCGGTGCCGGAGATCAGCCGGCCGAGGGGGTGGTCGCCGTAGACGGCGCGGGCGAACAGGTCGTGCACCTCGTCGCCGGGCTCGTCGTCGTGCATGGCGATCTCTTCGAGGATCACCCCGCGTTCGGTCTCCACGTCGGGCGCGGCCAGCACCGAGTCGGCCACCAGGTCACACATGACGTCGATGGCCAGCGGCAGGTCCTCGTCCAGCACGCGGGCGTAGTAGCAGGTGTATTCCTTCGTGGTGAAGGCGTTGGTCTCGCCGCCCACCGCCTCGATCTCCGAGGAGATCTCCAGCGCGCTGCGCTTGTTGGTGCCCTTGAAAAGCAGGTGCTCCAGGAAGTGCGCGGCGCCGGCCTGCGGCCCGGTCTCGTCGCGGGAGCCCACCGCCACCCAGATGCCGAACGAGACGCTGCGCATGGCCGGGATCGCCTCGGTGAGCACGCGCAGGCCGCTGGGGAGCACGGTGCGGCGGACGGTGCCGCCCAGCGGGTCGTCGCTGAGGGTGCGGGTGATCGCCCGGGCGGCTCCGCCCGCGGGGCGCGCGACCCCGGGCGACGTGACCCCCCGTCGAGCCGCCGGGGAGGACGAACGCCGGGTCCGACTCACGAGGAACCTGCTCTCAGTTCGACGAGGGGTGGGTGGTGCGGTGATGACGAACGAAGCCGGCCGGGTGACGCCGTGGGCGTCACCCGGCCGGTCGGTGGATCAGCTGTGCCGGGTGCGGCGCCGCGGACGGCCGTCGCCGCCGCCCTCGCCGCCGCCCTCGCCGCGCTCCGGGCCCCGGCCGCCGCGGTCGCCACCGCGCTCACGGTCGCCGCGGTCCCGGGGGCCACGGTCGCCGCCGCGGTCCCGGCCGGCCGGACGCTCCTCACCCGCGGCCTCGCCGGCGGCCGGCGCCTCGGCGCCCTCCGGGCGGACCTTGTCCAGGTAGATCTTGCCGCGGGCGTCGATGTCGGCGATCTCGACCTCGACGCGGTCGCCGACGTTGAGGAAGTCCTCGACCTTCTCGACCCGCTTGCCGTCGCCCACCTTGGAGATGTGCAGCAGGCCGTCGCGGCCCGGGAGCAGCGAGATGAAGGCGCCGAACGCGGCGGTCTTCACCACGGTGCCGAGGAACCGGTCGCCGACCTTCGGCAGCGTCGGGTTGGCGATCGCGTTGATCCGCTCGACCGCGGCCTGGGCCGACGGGCCGTTGGTCGCGCCGACGTAGATGGTGCCGTCGTCCTCGATCGAGATCTCGGCGCCGGTCTCGTCCTGGATGGCGTTGATGGTCTGGCCCTTCGGGCCGATCACCATGCCGATCTTGTCGACCGGGATCTTCACGGTGGTGACCCGCGGAGCGTAGTCCGACATCTCGGCCGGCGCCTCGATGGCCCGCTGCATCACGTCGAGGATGGTCTGCCGGGCCTCGTACGCCTGCTGCAGCGCGGCGGCCAGCACGTCCGACGGGATGCCGTCGAGCTTGGTGTCGAGCTGCAGCGCGGTGACGAACTCCCGCGTGCCGGCGACCTTGAAGTCCATGTCACCGAACGCGTCCTCGGCGCCGAGGATGTCGGTCAGCGTCACGTACTGGGTCTTGCCGTCCACCTCGTCGGAGATGAGGCCCATGGCGATGCCGGCGACCGGCGCCTTCAGCGGCACACCGGCCGAGAGCAGGCCCAGCGTCGAGGCGCAGACCGAGCCCATCGAGGTGGAGCCGTTGGAGCCGAGCGCCTCGGAGACCTGCCGGATGGCGTACGGGAACTCCTCGCGCGACGGCAGCACCGGGATCAGCGCGCGCTCGGCGAGAGCGCCGTGGCCGATCTCGCGCCGCTTCGGCGAGCCGACCCGGCCGGTCTCACCGGTCGAGTACGGCGGGAAGTTGTAGTTGTGCATGTAGCGCTTGCGGTTCTCGGGGGACAGCGTGTCCACCATCTGCTCCATGCGCAGCATGTTCAGCGTGGTGACGCCCAGGATCTGGGTCTCGCCGCGCTCGAACAGCGCCGAGCCGTGCACCCGCGGCAGCACGCCGACCTCGGCGGTCAGCGGGCGGATGTCCCGCGGGCCGCGGCCGTCGATGCGGACCTGCTCGCGCAGCACCCGGTTGCGGACCTCGGACTTGGTCAGCGACCGGAAGGCGGCGGAGAGCTCCTTCTCGCGGCCCTCGAACCGGCCGCCGAGCTCCTCGGCGACCTTGGCCTTCACCCGGTCCAGGGCCTCCTCGCGGTCCGCCTTGCCGGCGATCTTGAGGGCCTCGGCGACCTCGGCGCGGGCCACCTCGGCCACGGCCTCGTACGCATCGTCGGAGTAGTCCAGGAAGACCGGGAACTCGGCGACCGGCTTGGCGGCCACCTCGGCCAGCTCGCTCTGCGCGCGGCACAGCTCACGGATCGCCGGCTTGGCGGCCTCCAGGCCGCTGGCCACGATCTCCTCGGTCGGCGCGGTGGCGCCGTCCGAGATCAGGGCCACGGCGTGCGGCGTCGCCTCGGCCTCGACCATCATGATCGCGACGTCGCCGTCCGGCAGCGCCCGGCCGGCCACGACCATGTCGAAGGTGGCCCGGGCCAGCTCCTCCAGGGTCGGGAAGGCGACCCACTGGCCGTCGACGTGCGCGACGCGGGTCGCGCCGATCGGGCCGGAGAACGGCAGGCCGGAGAGCTTGGTCGACATCGAGGCGGCGTTGATGGCCACCACGTCGTACGGGTGCTGCGGGTCGAGGGCCAGCACGGTCTCGACGACCTGGACCTCGTTGCGCAGGCCCTTGACGAACGACGGGCGCAGCGGCCGGTCGATCAGCCGGCAGGTGAGGATGGCGTCCTCGCTGGGCCGGCCCTCGCGGCGGAAGAACGAGCCGGGGATCCGGCCCGCGGCGTACATCCGCTCCTCGACGTCGACGGTCAGCGGGAAGAAGTCGAACTGCTCCCGGGGCTGCTTGCCGGCGGTGGTGGCGGAGAGGACGACCGTCTCGCCGAGCTGGGCGATGACGGAGCCGGCGGCCTGACGGGCCAGCCGGCCGGTGGAGAAGGTGATCTCGCGGGTGCCGAAGGACCCGTTGTCGATCACAGCGGTGCGGGATTCGGTGCCGAGGTTGGTCTCGGTCATGTGCTGTGGTGCTCCTTCGCGTCGTCGGCTCACGACACGGGGAACTGCTCAGGCGGCCGGTCTTCGATCGAAGCGCCCGGGTGGCCGGCATGATGCCGGGGTGCCCGGGGGCCACTACCGGAGACCGGTGCGCTGACCGGTTCCCTCTCGGTCGGTCGTGTGGCCGGGTTCTTCTGGTGGTACCGAAACGGGGGAGCGGCCGCGTGGCCACTCCCCCGTCACGTCATCGGCGCAGGCCGAGCCGCTCGATGAGCGACCGGTAGCGGTTGATGTCCTTCTTCTGGACGTAGTTGAGCAGCCGGCGGCGACGGCCGACCAGCAGCAGCAGCCCGCGGCGGCTGTGGTGGTCGTGCTTGTGCACCTTCAGGTGCTCGGTGAGCTCGGCGATCCGCTTGGTGAGGACCGCGACCTGCACCTCCGGCGAACCGGTGTCGCCCTCGGCGGTCGCGTACTCCGCACGGATCTTGGCCTTGGCTTCCTGGTCGAGCGCCATGTTCTCCCTGTTTCGTGGAACGTTAGATGAGGTCCGGATCGGTCGGAGTGACCGGGAAACGGACCGGTTCCTCGCACCCGCGGCGTCGTGCAGGCACGCGAGGCCCCACGTCGGTCAGCCGACGTCCCCGCCAGCCTACCAGCCCGGCCGGGAACCGCCCGGTGAAGGGCCGCGAAGCGGCCGGTCGGCGCGCTCAGCCGACCGCCCGGCGGGTCCGCTCCACGTCCTCGGCCATCTGGGCCACCAACGGCTCGATCGCGTCGTACCTCCGTTGTTCCCGCAGGTGCGCCACGAAGTCCAGGGCTAGCCGCTCGCCGTAGAGGTCGCCGCTGAAGTCCAGCGCGTACGCCTCCACCCGGCGCTCCCGGCCGGAGAAGGTCGGGTTGGTGCCGATGGAGACCGCCGCCGCGAGTGGCTCCCCGCCCCGGCGGACCAGCCGGGCCGCGTACACCCCGTCGGCGGGGATGGCCGCGTACCGGTGGGTCAGCAGGTTGGCCGTCGGGTAGCCCAGCTCACGCCCGCGCTGGTCACCACGGACCACCACGCCCTCGACCCGGTGCGGGCGGCCCAGCGCGGCGGCCGCCGCGGCCACGTCGCCCGCGTCGACGCAGGAGCGGATGTACGTGGAGGAGAACACCGTGCCCGCCTCGGCGACCAGCGGGGCGCCCTCCACCCCGAAGCCGAAGGTGCGACCCAGCCGCTCCAGCAGCGCCACGTCCCCGGCCGCGCGGTGCCCGAACCGGAAGTTGTCGCCGACCACCACGAGCGCGGCGTGCAGGTGCTCGACCAGGACGTCGTGCACGAACGCCTCGGCCGGCAGCCGGGAGAACTCCGGGGTGAACGGCACCACACAGAGCACGTCGACGCCGAGCGCCTCGATCAACTCGGCCTTGCGGGCCGGCTCGGTGAGCACGGCCGGGTGCGAGCCGGGGCGCACCACCTCGGCCGGGTGCGGGTCGAAGGTCACCACCACCGACTTGACGCCCAGCTCGCGGGCGCGCGCCACGGCGTGCCCGATGGTGGCCTGGTGGCCCTTGTGCACGCCGTCGAAGACGCCGATGGTGACCACCGAACGTCCCCAGCCGCCGGGCGCCGCCTCGTACCCCCGCCACCGCTGCATGCCGCTCCTCCCCTGTCCGCCCGCGCCGTCAGGCGGGGGCCAGCACGATCTCCGCGCGGGCCCGGCCGTCCCGCTCGCTGACGATAGCGATCAACCCGCCGCCCGGGCCGAAGACCGCGTACGGCCCGGCGATGCCCGCCGGGTCCAGCGGCCCGCCGTGGGAGAGCACCCTGGCCTCCTCGGGCGTGGCGTCCCGGCGCGGGAAGAACCGGCCGGCGGCCGCGTCCAGCGGCAGGTTCACCACGTCCGGCGCGCGCTGCTCCAGCGCGTCGAGGGTGGCCGCCTCGGCCAGGGTGAACCCGCCGACCGCGGTGCGGCGCAGCGCGGTGAGATGGCCGCCGACCCCGAGCGCCAGGCCCGCGTCCCGGGCGATGGCCCGGATGTACGTCCCGGACGAGCAGGTGACGTCCACGTCCACGTCCACCACGTCCGGGGCGTCCCGGCGGATCGCCAGCACGTCCAGCCGGGAGATGGTCACCCGGCGGGCCGGCAGCTCGACGCTCTCCCCCTCGCGGACCCGCTTGTACGCCCGCTGCCCGTCGATCTTGATGGCGCTGACCGCGCTGGGCACCTGGTCGACCTCGCCGGTGAGCGCCTCGAGCGCGGCGCGGACCGCGTCGTCGGTCACCGTGCCGGCCGGGGTGGTGGCGATCACGTCGCCCTCGGCGTCGTCGGTGACCGTCGCCTGGCCGAGCCGGATGGTCGCGGTGTAGCTCTTGCCGGCGCCGATCACGTAGGTGAGCAGGCGGGTGGCCCGGCCCACGCCGATCACCAGCACGCCGGTGGCCATCGGGTCCAGCGTGCCGCCGTGCCCCACCCGCCGGGTCCGGGCCAGCCGCCGGATCCGGGCGACCACGTCGTGCGACGTCATGCCGCCGGGCTTGTCGACCACGATCAGACCGTCTGCGCTCACGACGGCCAAGCCTGCCAGACGGCGGTGATCGGCCCTGCGGGGGATACCGCCCCGATCGAGCCGGGTGTCAAGATCATGCGCCCCTCACCCCCCTCCTGTCCGGGAAGCACGATGAGCAGCGACGACTTCACCCCCGAGCCACCGCGGCCCGGCCGCCCCTCCGGGGGCGGCCCCGAGGAGATCCCGGACTGGGTACGCCAACTGGAGCGGGAGATCCGGCTCGGCCCGGCCGCCCGGCTGCGCATCTGGCTCGGCCGGCACGCCCGCGGCCTGCGCCTCGGTGTCGGCGCGGTGCTGGTGCTCGCGCTGCTCGCGTACCTCGGCGCGGCCGGATACCGCTATGTCCAGCGCCCGGCCGACCCGCCTCGCGCGTACCCGACGGTGCGCCCGCCCGCCGGCATCGAGGCAACCACCTCGGCGTCGCCGCCCCCGTCCGCCGGCCCCTTCGACGGCACCCCCGCGAGCGCCTTCCCGGAGGGCGCGGCCGGGATCACGCTGCCCGCGGCGAAGGCGACCGGCGGCTTCACCGCGAAGCAGGTGTCCGCCGCGCTCACGAAGATCCGGACCGCGCTGGTGACCGCCCGGCTCGACCGCGCCTTCATGACGGCGAAGGACCGGGAGCGCCTGGTGCGCCAGTTCGCCCCGGACGCCCGCCAGCACGTCCGCGAGGAACTCAGTGACGCGGAGTTCGTCAGCCTGGCCACCCGGCTCGCGCCCGGTGCCCGGCTGCTGCCGGACCAGCCCCGGGTGCAGGGCCGGGTCACCTACCGGGCGACCCGGGACGGGCAGGGTTTCCGGGTACTCCGGGTGACCACCAACTTCGTCTGGGCGTACGCCTTCCAAGGCCCGCGAGTCGTGCCCGGCGACGGGGTGGTGGTCGTGCACGACACCCTGGTCTGGGAGGTCCCCCACCCGGACGACGTCCGGTCCCGGGACAACGGTCTCTGGGTCACGGACATTCGCTCATACGTCGCGAACGTCGACTGCGCGGCCATCCACAAGGGGCTCCTCGACCTGGGCAAGGGGGGCGACGGGAAGCCGGTCGCCACCCCCACGCCGGACGCCGACTCCCTGTACGACCCCGACCGCTCGCTGGACATCCCCGACACCTGCTGACCCGGCACGTCCGGCTGCCGGCCCGCCCGTCCCCCACCTCCATGAACCGCCGGGAACCGAGATGACCTACCACCCCCCGACCCCCGAACCCCGCCGCCCCGACCAGGCGTACCCGCCCGCCGACGGGCTGGGGACGGTTCCCGACTGGCTCCGCCAGCCGGCCGTGGCGGCCGAGCCGGACCGCTCCGGCCGGTGGCGCATCCGGCTGAGCCACCACTCGGGCAGGCTGATCGGCGGCGTGGCGGCCCTGCTGGTGCTCGCCTTCTTCGGGCTGGTCGTCACGGGCGGCTACCTGGGCGTCCAGCGCTGGGCGGCGACGCCGACGGCGTACCCGACGATCAGCCAGCCGGTCGGCGAGCAGGTCCTCTCGTCCGCGTCACCGCCCCCGGCGGCCGGCGCCTTCGACGGCACCCCGGCCGCCCACTTCCCGGAGGGGGCGGCCGGGATCGCCCTGCCCGCCGCGAAGCGGACCGGGCCGTTCACGGAGAAGCAGGTGGCCGCCGCGCTGACCAAGGTCCGCAAGGCACTGGTCACCAGCCGGCTGGACCGGAGGTTCATCACCTCGAAGGATCCGGACCGGCTGCTGCGGCAGTTCGCCCCGGACGCGCGGGCCGACCTGCGCGAGGACTTCACCTCCGACGCCTTCGCCACCTACGCCACCCGGCTGGCGCCCGGCGCGCGGATCACCACGGACCAGCCGCGGGTGAAGGGGCGGATCAGCTACCGGGCCACGAAGGACGCCCAGGGCATCCGCATCCTGGAGATCACCAGCAACTTCGTGTGGGCGTACGCCTTCCGGACCAGCGGTGGGCTGCCCGGCGACGGGGTGGTCGTGGTGCACGACACGGTGGTCTGGAGCGTGCCGCACCCCGGCGACGTGCGGAGCGGCTCCAACGGGCTCTGGATCGAGAAGTCCGACTCGTACGGCTCCAACATCGACTGCGCCGCGTTCGACAAGGGACTGCTCGACGTGGGCAGCCCCACCTTCGGCGGCCCGGAGGACCCGGACCCGGACGCCGTCTTCGACCCGGACCGCACCCTCGACGTCCCGGACACCTGCTGACTCGAACCCCGGGCACGGGGTCGCGGCGCCGACCCCGTTCCGGCAGACTGCCGCCGCCCTCGTCACCCCCACCTGCAAGGAGCCCTCGCATGAGCACCACCCCGCCGTCGCACGAGCACCGCCCACGGGTCGACCTGCCCGAGTGGATGCGGAACCCGGAGCCGCCGCGGCGCACCCTCGGCCGCCGCCTCTCGGACTTCGTCGACGGCGCGCCTCCGCTGGCGGCGGCACGCCGCCGGCTCTGGGCATGGCGGGACCGCACCCGGTTCAGCGAGCGGCACCCCGCACTGTCCGCGATCGTGTCCTTCGTGGTGGTGGGCGTGGTGGCCACCGCCCTGGTGGTCGGCACGCTCTACCTGTTCAACAAGATCACGCACCACGAGATCTGACCCGCGGGGAGCGCATCCGGCTCGTGTGGTCCCGGGAGCGCGGCAAGCGCCACGTCGCCTACGTCGTGCTGCTGGCGCTGGCACTCCTCGGCGCCACGGCCACGCTCGGTCACGTGGGTCGACCGGGTCCGGGCCGGCACCGCACAGCCGACGGCCTCTCCCACGCCGTCTCCGGTGCCACTGAGCCGGGTCGGCGAACCGCGGGACCTCTTCGCACGGAGCGCAGCGGCGACTTCGCGGTCGGCGAGGAGGCGCTCACGCTGTCCCGGGCCACCGCTACCGGACCGTTCACCGCTGCGGAGGTGGCCTGAGGGAGCCGAGGGCTACCGCATCGGGCGACAAGGTGGGACACTCGGTGACATCTCGCCCACTCCTGACCGGGGGCCGCGATGACCGACGATCGGCCGGACTCCGCACCACCGCGCCAGCCCGCCGCACCACCGCGCCAGCCCGCCGCGCCGCCGGGCCACCGGCCCGGACCGCCGGCGGGGCCGGAGTGGCAGCGCTGGTCGCCGCCCGTCGCGGGTGATCCAGGCCGCGACGGCGGGCTGCGGGGCTGGCGCAGGCGGCACCCCGGCTCGCTGCTGACCGGCGTGACGGCGCTGCTCGTGCTCGCCTTCGTCGGGGTGGTGGGCGGCGCCATCCTGGTGTCGATGCCGTCCGCGCGCGGGCGGCCGGTGGTGTTCCCGACGTTCGGCCCGCCGGCCGCCACGTCCGCGGCGCCGGTCGCCACGTCCGCCGCGCCACCGCGGGCGTCCGGCCCGTTCGACGGCACCCCGGCCGCCGGGTTCGCGCAGGGACAGGCGGGGATCGTGCTGCCGGCGGCGAAGCGGACCGGACCGTTCAGCGAGAAGCAGGTGGCGGCCGCGCTGGCGAAGGTCCGGCCGGTCCTGGTGACGGCGCGACTGGACCGCCGGTTCATGACCACGGACGATCCGGAGCCGCTGATCCGGCAGTTCGCCCCCGACGCCCGCGCCGGCCTGCGCAAGAGCTTCGCGTCCGACGCCTTCGCCGCGTACGCCACCCGGCTGGCACCCGGCGCTCGGCTCACCGCCGACCGGCCCCGGGTGAAGGGCCGGATCAGCTACCGGGCCACCACGGACGCCGACGGCGTCCGGATCCTGGCGGTGACCACCAACTTCGTCTGGGCGTACGCCTTCCAGACCAGCGGCACCGCACCGGGCGACGGGCTGGTCGTCGTGCACGACACCGTGGTCTGGAGCATGCCGCATCCCGACGACGTCAAGCGCGGCTCGGAGGGACTGTGGGTCGAGGACGCGAACTCGTACACCGCCAACGTCGACTGCGCGGCCTTCGACAGGGGACTGCTCGGCCCGGGCACGCGCGGCTTCGGCGGCCCGGACGGTCCGGACCCGGACGCGGTCTTCGACCCCGCCGCGACGCTGGACCTCCCGGACACCTGCTGAGCCGGTCGACCCGGGACCGCCATCGCGGGGCCGCGATGATCCGGAGAGCGGTCAGCGGACCGCGCCGACCACCGCCCAGCCGCCGGAGCGCAGCCGCAGCAGCAGGGCGACCAGCCGGAGCACCACGAACAGGGTCAGCCCCGCCCAGATGCCGCCCAGCCCGAGGTCGAGCCCGTAGGCCAGCCAGATGGCCGGCAGGAAGCCGCCCAGCGCCGCCACGATGGTCAGGTTGCGCAGGTAGCGCACATCCCCCGCGCCGATCAGCACGCCGTCGAGCGCGAACACCACGCCGCCGATCGGCTGGAGCGCCACGAACCAGGGCCAGGCCACCATGGCCTGCTCGCGTACCTGCGGATCGGAGCTGAACCACGACGGCACCAGGCCGGCGCCGGCGGCGATGAGCACCGCGAACGCCACGCCGCAGAGCCCGCCGAGCAGGGCGATCCGCCGGGCGAGGGCGCGGGCCGCCACAGCGTCGCCGGCGCCGAGCGCCGCGCCGATCAGGGACTGCGCGGCGATCGCCAGGGCGTCCAGCACCAGGGCGGTGAAGAACCAGAGCTGCACGGCGATCTGGTGCGCGCCGACCGCGGCAGCCCCGAACCGGGCGGCCACGGCGGTCGCGGACAGGAAGCTGGCCTGGAAGGCGACCCCCCGGATGAGCAGGTCCCGGCTGAGCGCCAGCTGCTGGCCGATCAGCCGGGGCCGGGGGCGCAGCGGGAGCCGCTCGCGGACCAGGGCCGCCGCGAACAGGCTGCCGGAGATGGTCTGCGCCACCGCGTTCGCCACGGCCGAACCGGCCAGGCCGAGCCCGGCCGGGTAGACCAGCAGCGGGCAGAGCAGCGCGGAGAGCAGGTTGGGGCCGAGCACGAAGAGCAGCGGGCGGCGGGTGTCCTGGATGCCGCGCAGCCAACCGTTGCCGGCCGCCGCCAGCAGCAGGCCGGGCGCGCCGAGGGCCGCGATCCGCAGCCAGGTCGCGGCGGCGTCGGCCACGTCGCCGGGGCCACCGGCGAGGGTACGCGCCAACCACCCGCCGCCGACCTGCATGGCGAGCGCCACCAGCACCCCGACGCCCAGGGCGAGCCAGGACGCCTGCACGCCCTCGGCCACCGCGGCGGCCCGGTCGCCCGCGCCGAACCGCCGGGCCGACCGCCCCGTGGTCCCGTACGCCACGACGGTGCCCAGCCAGGCGGTCAGCGTCAGCACGGTGCCGCCGATGGCGAGCGCGGCGAGGGGAACGCGGCCCAGGTGCCCGACCACGGCCGTGTCGACCAGCACGTAGAGCGGCTCGGCCGCGAGGACCACGAGGGCCGGCAGGGCGAGCGCGGCGATCCGCCGGGCCGTGGCGGACGGGACGGCGGGCGCGACTGTCTGACTCATCGCCGCCGATCCTGGCACGCCCCCCGTAAGGCCCGCAACCCTGCCCACTACTTACCGGCCGACTCCCCCGCGACGATCATGAAGTTAGGGGCGGTGTCGATCTCCGAAACTGCCGCCAACCTCATGATCAACCCGGTGGGGTGGGGCGCGGTGTGGCCAGTGGCGGTGCAGCACCCGGACGAGGCAGCGCAGCCGGGTGGGTCGCAGAGCACCAGGAGATCGGCGGCGGGGCAGGCCGAGATTGAGGGCGTGGCGGCGTAGTTGCCGTCCATCGCCCGGGCCGGGCGGCGGCGAGTGCGGCGGCGTCGGCGCGGAAGTCGGCCTCCCCTGCGGGCACCCAGCCGGGGCGACAGTAATGCCGGTCGAGGTGGATCAGCGGCAGGTCGAGCCGGCGGGCGACCTCCCGGGCGAGCGTGCTCGTGCCGGCGCCCGCGCTGCCGACGATCAGGATCCGGCGCACCGCGTGACGGTAGCGCCGTGCGGGGCGCAGGGGCGACCGGAGCGGCGGTGACGTCGTGGCTACGGCGTCACCGCCGGGCGGCCACCGTCACTGACGGGTGTCCATCGAGGTCTGCAGTGCGCGGCGCATCTGCTCGCGCGCCTCGTCGGTCGTGTTCTCGGTCTGCGGCTTGCGCTTGGTCGCCATGGGAGTTCCCTTCCCGGGTGCGGACCGCCGAGCACGGCGGCCCTCATGGGCGCCGACGGTCCCACCCGGCGCGACCTCCGCCGCGCCGCGACGTGGAGTCGTCGGCCTGCTGAGCGCCGGCGGTGCGGTCCGGGATCACCGGAGCGGCTCGCTGGCAGCGTGTGCCCGGGTCGGTCTGACCCTGGAGGGAGGCGGCACCGGGTGTGGCACCACCGCCCCGTGACCTGCGCCGAAGCACCGGCCCTCACCCAAATTAACGTTCACTTTCCACATGTTGCCCACTGTTCCCGCAATGCGGACAGCAGAGAATGCGGACCGGCGGCGCGCGTCAGCGGGCCAGGAAGTGCCAGCCCAGCCACCACCAGAACCCGAACAGGCCGATCCGCCCGACCGGCACCGGCCCGACCTCGTAGCGCATCACGAAGGCGCAGACGTCGGCCAGGGACGGGATGCGCGAGCCCTCCCGCCGGGCGGCCCACTCGACGGCCGCGAAGAGCAGCAGCGCGGCCAGGAATCCGCCGATCGCCACGGTGCGCATCATCGGCGGACCAGGCCCCAGAACGCGGTCAGCCAGGCGAACCAGGCCGCCGAGCGGACCAGATGGTCCTCCAGCATCGGGTCGGCCAGCCGGGAGAACGTGGGGAACTCGTCCCCCACCGACAGCACGAAGGTCGTGCCCTCCAGGACGCCGAAGACGGTGACCGGCAGCAGCCACCAGAGCGCGCCGGCCGGCAGCCGCCGCGGCGCCGGCCGTCGGGGCGGAACCCGGTTGCTCAGGCCGACCCAGATCAACGCCCCACCGGTGCCCAGGGTGTAGAGGTTGGCCGCGGCGGAGAAGGACGGCAACTGCCCGCCGACCAGGGAGAGGCAGACCAGCACCGGCACGGAGACGACCGGGCGGTCCCAGGCCCGGGGCGCCTCGACGGTGAGCTCACGGGGGTGATCCATCACCCGATTGTCCCCAGCGTCACGGAACGCGGAAAGACCGGCAGGCGTGGGAGTCCGTCCCCCGGCTCCCGCCGTCGGGGTGGGTCAGGCGGCCAGCAGCGCGCCGGGCAGCTCCACCCGGATGCGCTCGACCACCTCGTCGACCGCGCCCCGCCCGGTGAATCCGGCGGCGAACCGGTGCCCGCCGCCCCCGAGCGCCATCGCGACCCGGCTCACGTCCACCGCACCCTTGCTGCGCAGGGAGACCGCCCACTCGGCGTCGCCGGACTGCTTGACCACGCAGCTCACGTCCGCCTCGGCGGTGCAGCGCACCGAGTCGATCAGGGCCTCCAGCACGTACGCCGGCTGGTCGTGCCGGGCCAGGTCCTCGCGGGTGGCGTAGGTCCAGACCAGCCCGCGCCCGGCGGCGGCCGCCGGCTCCAGCCGGGCCCGGCCCATCACCTCGCCGAAGAGGCGGACGGCCCCGAACGGCCGGGTGTCGAAGACCTGCCGGGAGATCTCCCCCGGCCGGATCCCGGTGGCCAGCAGCCGGGCCGCCATCTCGTGCACGGCCGGCGTGGTGGCCTCGAAGCGGAACGAGCCGGTGTCGGTGCTCAGCGCCACGTAGAGGCCGGCCGCGATCTCCGCGTCCAGCGCCACCTCGAGCCGGTCCAGCAGCCCCAACGCCACCACCGAGGTGGCCGCCGCGTGCGGGTCCACCAGCTGGATGGTGCCGAACCCGGTGTTCGAGGCGTGGTGGTCCAGCACCAGCGCCGCGCCCGCCTTGTCCAGCCGGCCGACCAGGTCGCCCAGGCGCGACTCGCTTGCCGCGTCGAAGCAGATCACCAGGTCCGGATCCGGGTACGCGTCGTCCTGCGCGACCAGCAGCTCGGACCCGGGCAGCCAGCGGAACGGCTCCGGCACCTCCGGCGGCCCGGGGAAGGTCGCCTGGAGCTGCCGCACGCCGAGCCGGCGCAGGCCCAGCCCGAACCCGAGCATGCTGCCCAGCGCGTCGCCGTCCGGGTTGACGTGGCAGATGAGCAGCACCCGCGCGGTGGCGGGGAGCCCGCGTACCGCCGCGACGGCGGCCGCCCAGTCGGTGTCGGTCGGGCCGGCCGGCGGGCCGCCCTCGGCGGGACCGGTCACCGGCGGTCGCCGCCGCGCGGCTCCTCGTCCCCGGTCTCCTCGACCTCGGCGTCCCCGGTGTCGGCGTCCTCGTCCTCGTCCTCGACCCGGTACGGCTGGGCCTCGCCCGCATACTCGGCCTTGGCGGCCAGGCGCTGCACCTCGGCGTCGGCGTTGCGGGCCGCCGCGAGCAGGTCGTCGATGTGCTTGACCTGGTCCTGCACGTCGTCGAGGACGAAGGTCAGGGTCGGCGAGTGGCGCAGCCCGAGCGCCTTGCCCACGGTGCTGCGCAGCAGGCCCTTGGCGCTCTCCAGCGCGGCGGCGGTGCTGGCCTGGGCCGCCGCGTCGCCGAGCACCGTGTAGAAGACCGTGGCGTCGCGCAGATCGGCGGTGATCCGGGCGTCGGTGATGGTGATCATGCCGAGCCGGGGGTCCTTGATCTGGCTCCGCACCACCGAAGCGACCAGTTCACGGACGCGCTCCGCGTGCCGGCGAACCTTGGCCGGATCCGTCATGTCCCCCACCTCCAGGGCTTCCTGCTTCCTACGACGGCTCCCGCTCGGCGCGCCTGACGGCGCTGCCGCGACCTGGAGCCGTCGGCCGGGGACGACGGCGCGGCGCCGCCGGTCCGACCGCTCAACATCCCGAACATTACCCGCGCGATCGCCGCCCCCGCGCGGGGCCGTCGCCGGCCGGCGACCGGCAGGGTCAGTCCTCCTCGCCGTGCAGGCGGCGGTGGACCGACAGCAGCTCGACCTCCGGCCGGGCGGCCACCAGCCGCTCGCAGGAGTCGAGCACCTCACGGACGTGCGGCGGCTCGGCGGCCACCACGGCCACCCCGATCTGGGTACGGCCGTGCAGGTCGAGCGCCCCCACCTCGGCGGCGGACACCTCGAGCCGGCGCAGCGCCGCGACGATCGGCCGGACGTACGACCGCTTGGCCTTCAGGGACCGGGAGTCCCCCGGCAGCAACAGGTCGAATTGCGCGGTTCCGGTATACACGGCGAGCAACGGTACGGCAGAGCACTCCTCCGGTCACCCGCTCTCCGGCGACGGCTCCCGGTCACCGCGCGCCGTCAGACGAGCCGCGCGGGAGTGGTCGCCGCGGCCACCGCCACCAGCACGTCCCGCTCGATCGCCTGGTCGACCCGGTGCGCGAGGTCCCGCCAGCCGGGCCCGTCCACCACCCGCAGGCCGGCGTCGGCCAGCACGGACTCGGCCGCGGCCCGCGGGGCCACGAGCGTGTTCCAGGACAGCCCCAGGGCCCCGCCCGGGCGCAGCAGCTCCCGCCAGACCGGCACGGCGGCCGTGAGCAGGTCCAGCGGGCTGCGGGACAGGCCGGTCCCGGTGCGGCTGCCGTGCGCCACCCCGTACGGGGCGTCGGTGACGATCACGTCGGCGCAGTGGGGGCGGAGCACCTCGCGGGCCCGGGTGGTGTCGGCGTGCAGCACGGTGACCCGCTGGGTCGCCCCGGCCCGGTGCGCGTCCCGGGACGGCGCGACGACCGCCTCGAAGCGCCGGCCCACGAGCCGGCGGTCCCGCCGCACCGGCACCGTCTCGGTCGTGTGCTTGAGGCGCTTGCGGCGCAGCCAGGTACGCAGGAACGCCGCGTAGGCGTCCACGTCCTTGCCGTCGTGTTCCACGCCGATGCCGTCGTAGCCGTACATGAGCGCCTGGTTGAGCGTGGTGCCCCGCCCGCAGAGCGGGTCGAGCACCACGACCGGCCCGTCCAGCATCCGGGGCGCCGACGCCGACGCGAGCAGGGTGACGTTGAGCAGCAGCCGGGTGAACTGCTCGTTGGTCTTGCCGACGTACTTGGGGATGGTGACCAGGTCGGAGTCGTACCGGGCCAGGGGGTGCAGCGGCACCGGCCGTAGGAGGTCGTCGCCCACCCGCTCGAACAGCGCGTACGCCGCCGACAGGTTCGCCAGGTGGGCCAGGTCGCGGGTGCCGAGGCCGGGCGCCGGGGCCGAGAAGGTCAGGTACTCCACCCCGCCGATCCGCTCCACGGCGGCGTCGGCCGGCGCCGCGTCGAGCACCCCCGACCCGGCGAACACGGCCAGCTCCGCGCGGGCCAGCCGGCCGGCGGCGTCGGCGTAGACGCGGTTGGCGGAGGGGGCGAGGAGCAGCGCGTACCTGGGCACGCCCGAGATTGTCGCAGCCTGCGGAAACGGCGACGGCCGGGACCCGCAGGGCCCCGGCCGTCGCCGTCGTTCACACCGCTCAGGCGCGCGGCTTCTCCCGCATCTCGAAGGTCTCGATGATGTCGCCGACCTGGACGTTGTTGAAACCGCCCAGCGTCAGACCACACTCGAAGCCTTCGCGGACCTCGGTCGCGTCGTCCTTGAACCGCTTGAGGGAGCTGATCGTGAGGTTGTCCGCCACGACCGCCCCGTCCCGCAGCAGCCGCGCCTTGGCGTTGCGGCGGATGAGGCCGGACCGGACGATACAGCCGGAGATGTTGCCGATCTTGGACGAGCGGAAGACGTCGCGGATCTCCGCGGTGCCCAGCTCGACCTCCTCGTACTCCGGCTTGAGCAGACCCTTGAGCGCGGCGTCGATCTCCTCGATGGCCTGGTAGATGACCGTGTAGTACCGGATCTCCACGCCCTCGCGGTCGGCGATCTCGCGGACCTTGTTGGCGGCCCGCACGTTGAAGCCGATGATCGTGACCGCCTCGGACGAGGCGCTCGCGAGCATGACGTCGCTCTCGGTGATCGCACCCACGCCCCGGTGGATGATCCGAAGCTGGACCTCCTCCGGGATGTCGAGGTTGAACAGCGCGTCCTCGAGGGCCTCCACGGAACCGGAGACGTCGCCCTTGAGCACCAGGTTGAGCGAGGTCTTCTCGCCCTCCTTGAGCTGCTCCATGAGCGTCTCGAGAGTCGCCCGGCCGCGGGAGTTGGCGAAGGACGCCGCCCGCCGCCGTGCCTGCCGCTGCTCGGCGATCTGCCGCACGGTCCGGTCGTCCTCGGCGGCCAGGAAGGTGTCACCCGCACCCGGCACCGTGGTCAGACCCAGCACCATGACCGGACGCGCCGGCCCGGCCTCGTCGACCGGCTTGCCGTTCTCGTCCAGCATGGCCCGGACCCGGCCGTGCGCCCCACCGGCGACGATCGAGTCGCCGGCCCGGAGGGTGCCCTTCTGCACCAGCACGGTCGCCACCGCGCCACGGCCCTTGTCCAGGTGCGCCTCGATGGCGACACCCTGCGCCGGCCCGTCGATCGGAGCGGTCAGCTCCAGCGACGCGTCGGCGGTCAGCAGCACGGCCTCGAGAAGCTCCTCGATGCCGATGCCGGGCTTGGCCGCCACGTTGACGAACATGGTCTCGCCGCCGTACTCCTCGGCGACCAGGCCGTACTCGGTCAGCTGCTGGCGGACCTTGTCCGGGTTCGCCTCGGGCTTGTCGACCTTGTTGACCGCGACCACGATCGGCACGTCCGCAGCCTTGGCGTGGTTGAGCGCCTCGATGGTCTGCGGCATGACGCCGTCGTCGGCCGCCACCACCAGGATCACGATGTCCGTCACCTGGGCACCACGGGCACGCATGGCGGTGAACGCCTCGTGACCCGGGGTGTCGATGAAGGTCACCGCGCGGTCCTCGCCCTCGTGCGGGACGTGGACCTGGTAGGCGCCGATGTGCTGGGTGATGCCACCCGCCTCGCCGGCCACGACGTTCGCCTTGCGGATCGCGTCGAGCAGCTTGGTCTTACCGTGGTCGACGTGACCCATGACGGTCACGACCGGCGCACGGCTGACCAGCCGCTCGGCCGCCACCTCGGCGTCGAGGTCGATGTTGAACTGCGCGAGCAGTTCACGGTCCTCGTCCTCGGGGCTGACGATCTGCACGTCGAAGCCGAGGTGCTCACCCAGCAGCAGCAGGGTGTCGTCGGAGCAGGACTGGGTCGCGGTCACCATCTCGCCCAGGTTGAACATCTCCTGGACCAGCGAACCCGGGTTGGCGTTGATCTTGTCGGCGAAGTCCGACAGCGAGGCGCCACGGGACAACCGGACGACCTGACCCTGACCCCGGGGAGCACCCGAGGACATGGTCGGGGCCGACAGGTTGTCGAACTCCTGTCTGCGCTGCTTCTTCGACTTGCGGCCACGGGTCGGCCGGCCACCGGGACGCCCGAAGGCACCCGCGGCGCCACCGCCACGGCCACGACCGCCACCACCCGGACGGCCACCGCCGCCGGCCGGGGCACCCGGGCGGAAACCGCCACCGGGAGCGCCACCGCCGCCACCGGGACCGCCGCGGTAACCACCGCCGCCGCCACCGCCACCGGGACCGCCGCGGTAACCACCGCCGCCGCCACCGCCACCGGGACCGCCGCGGAAGCCGCCGCCGCCACCACCGGGACGACCCGCGCCGCCACCGGGACCGCCACGACCGCCACCGGGACCGCCGGGGCGACCCGTGGTCGGCCGCTGGCTCGGCATGGAAGCCGGGCTGGGCCGGGGCGGCATGGAGGCCGGGCTGGGCCGCGGCGGCATGCCCGCCGGGCTCGGCCGCGGACCGCCGGCACCGGCGGCCGGGGGCCGCTGCTGCTGGCCACCCTGGATGCCGAACGGGTTGTTGCCGGCGCCGCGCGCCGGCGGACGACCGCCCGGCCGGGCACCCGGGCCCGGGGTCGGACCACCGGGACGGCCGGCGGCCGGGGCACCCGGACGCGGCGGCGCCGCGTTCGGGCCCGGACGCGGCCCCGGACGGGGACCACCCTCGGTCGGGGGCTCGCGGCGGACGTTCTCCCGCTGCTGCTGGCGGGCGGCCTGCGCGGCCTTGACCGCGGCCTCCTGCTCAGCCTTGAGGGCAGCGGCGCGCGCCTCGGCGGCCGCCACCTCGATGTCGTGCGCGCTCGCCGGCTTGGCGACCGGGGTCGCCGGCTGCGGCGGGCCGGGGACCGGGCCCTTGGGCTTCGGTCCAGGGGTCGGCGCGGCCGGCCGCCGCGGCGGCATCGGCTTGGCCGAGACCCGGGGGGCGCCCGGGGTCGGGGTCGGCGTCGGGGTCGCCGCCGGGCTCGGGGCGGCCGCCGAGGGGGCGGCCGGCGCCGAGGAACCACCGGCGGAAGCGACGAATGCGCCACGCAGCCGTCGGGCGACGGGCGCCTCGACGGTGCTGGACGCGGACTTGACGAACTCGCCCATCTCCTTGAGCTTGGCGAGAACGGTCTTACTCTCGACCCCGAGCTCCTTGGCGAGCTCGTGTACGCGGGCCTTTCCTGCCACTGCACTCCTCACTCCGAGGTCGTGCGGGCAGCACCCGCAGCGACCTCACTCGTGCACTTGAAGCCTGGTCATTTCAGGGACTTCATCGTGTGCTCATGTCGGTCGTCCTACCTTGCTAGCGACCCTCGACCGGTCGGGCTGACCGGTCGTCGGGGTTTGCGCGTCAACGTGCTCCGCGAGCGCACCGTGGTCGGGGACCCCGGTGATGCGCAGTGCCCGCCCGAAGGCGCGGCGCCGCACCGCCTGCGCGAAGCAGGCCGGATCCGGGTGCATGTTCGCTCCCCGACCCGGCAGTCTGCGAGCCGGATCAGGCCGGAGGCTGTAATGACCAGCCTCGTCACCGATCGCGACGATTCGCAGCAACTCGCTGGCCGGCGCTCGCTTACGGCAGCCCACACAGGTGCGCTCCGGCAGCGCGCGTCGTGCCACTGGAGGAAGTCTACCCCTAGCTGCTCGAGATCGCGCCGCCCGCCTCGGGAACGTGATCAGCTCCGCCCCGTCCGGGCGTGCCGCTCTGCTCCGCGTCGGAGCGGATGTCGATCCGCCAACCGGTCAACCGGGCCGCGAGCCGGGCGTTCTGCCCTTCCCGCCCGATCGCCAGCGAGAGCTGGAAGTCCGGCACGGTCACCCGGGCCGTCCGGCTGGCCAGGTCGACCACCTCCACCCGCAGCGCCTTGGCCGGGGAGAGCGCGTTGCCGACGAAGGTGGCCGGGTCGTCCGACCAGTCGATGATGTCGATCTTCTCGCCGTGCAGCTCGCTCATCACGGCCCGGACCCGCTGGCCCATCGGGCCGATGCAGGCGCCCTTGGCGTTGACCCCCTGAGCGGTCGAGCGCACCGCGATCTTCGTGCGGTGACCTGCCTCACGCGCGATGGCACCGATCTCCACGGTGCCGTCGGCGATCTCCGGCACCTCCAGGGCGAAGAGCTTCTTCACCAGGGCCGGGTGCGACCGGGACAGGGTGATCTGCGGACCGCGCATGCCCTTGGCGACGTGCACCACGACGCAGCGGATCCGCTCGCCGTGCGCGTACCGCTCACCGGGGACCTGCTCGGACTGGGGCAGGACGCCCTCCAGCTTGCCCAGGTCGACGCTGACGATGCCCTTCTCGGACCGCGCCTCGTGCGCCTGCACCACGCCGGTGACCAGGTCCCCGTCGCGGCCGACGTACTCGCCGAAGTGCACCTCGTCGGTGGCCTCCCGCAGCCGCTGGAGGATCACCTGCTTGGCGGTCATGGCCGCGATCCGGCCGAAGTCGTGCGGGGTGTCGTCCCACTCCCGGACCACGCTGCCGTCGGCGTCCACCTCCTGGGCGTACACCGAGGCGGCCCCGGTCTTGCGGTCGATCTCCACCCGGGCGTGCGGCTCGGCGCCGTCGGTGTGCCGGTAGGCGGTCAGCAGCGCGGTCTCGATCGCCGCGAGGATCGTGTCGAACGGGATCTCCCGCTCGCGCTCCAGGGCGCGCAGCGCCGCGAGGTCGATGTTCACCTCTCCTCGTCCTCCAGATCTTCGTCGTCGTCGATGTCGGTGTCGTCACCGAAGTCCTCGTCGGCCACCTCGTCCAGGCGAGTGAACTCCACCTGGACCCGGCCGGGGCCGAGCTCGGCGTACGGGTGCTCCGCACGGCCGGCGTCGGTCTCCAGCGCCACGCGCTCGTCGTCGGCGGCGGCGATCCGGCCGGTGACCTGCCGGTCCCCCTCGGCCCCGTGGACCGTCACCTTGACCAGCCGGCCGGCGTTGCGCCGCCAGTGCCGGGGCAGGGTGAGCGGGCGGTCCACGCCGGGCGAGCTGACCTCGAGCTGGTACTCGCCGGCCACGATGTCGCCGCCGGCCTCCTCGGCGGCGTCCAGCGCCGCCGAGACCGCCCGCGAGACGTCCGCGACGGCGTCCAGGTTGATCCCGCCGTCGGCGTCCACGATCACCCGGACCACGTGGCGGCGGCCGGCGCGGGACACGGAGAGGTCCTCCAGGTCGTAGCCGGCGGCGGTGACCACCGGCTCGATCACCTCGCGCAGCCGGGCCCGGCGGGCGTTCAGGTCGCCGCGGGGTGCGCCGCTCCGGTCCGCGCCACGGGGGCCGTCGGACCGGCGGGGGCGCCCCGAGGGTCCGGTCGGCCGGGTGGCACGGCCACGCTGCGTCATTGGGCGCACCTCTCTGCTGTTGCCGCGGGCCCGGGGGTCCGTCGTGTCACTGCTCGGGCGGACCGGTCGGGCCGCCATGCCGGCACGCCACCGGGGCGTTCGCGCCCGGTGGCTGCGCAGAGCGTAACGCGCGGGCCGGGCGGCGGCCCGGGCGGCGCACCGACGCCACTGGCCCACAGGGCGGCGGAGATGGTGTTGACTTGTCCGGTGGCGACCGGCAGAACGACATCGGATCAGGACGCACCGGGGCATTCCCGGCGGGCGCTGCTGCGCGCCGGGGCGCTGGTGGCGCTCGGCGGCGCGGCCGTGCCGCTGACCGGCTGTGATCTTTTCGACCGCGGCGACGAGTCCCGGCCCCCCGACCCGCTGGAGCCGCTCGCGGCCGAGGCCACCGCGCTGGAGGCCCGCTACCGGGCCGCCGCCACGGCCGTCCCGGCGCTGGCCGAGCGGTTCACCGCGATCGCCGACGCGCACCGGGCGCACGCCGAGGAGTTGCGCAAGGTCATCGGCCGGCCGGCACCGTCCGGCAGCCCCGCCGTCACCCCGTCCGAGGCCGCCGCCGACCCGGACACGGTCCGGACCGAGCTCCGGCAGGCCGAGCAGGAGGGGCGGGACAACGCCGCGAAGGCGTGCGCCGCCGCGCCCGCCGAGCGGGCCGCGCTGCTCGGGTCGATAGCGGCGGCCCGGGCGACCCACCTGGAGGCGTTGAAGTGAGCCCGACCAGCGGCCCGGCCCAGGCCCTCGGCGACGCGCTCGCCGCCGAGTACGCGGCGATCTGGGCGTACGGGGTGATCGGCGTGCACCTGACCGAGGCGGCCCGCTCCGCCGCCCGCGCCGCCGAGGCGGCACACCGGTCCCGCCGCGACGCGCTCGTCCTCCAGCTCAGCTCGGGCGGCGGTCAGATCCCCGCCGACCGGGCCGGCTACGCGCTGCCGTACCCGGTGACCGACCGGGCGAGCGCGCTCAAGCTGGCCGTCGAGGTCGAGGAGCGGACCGCCGGCCACTGGCGGGCGGCGCTGGCGCACACCACCGGGGCGGACCGGAACCGGGCGCTCGCCGCGCTCACCGACTGCGCGCTGCGGGCCACCCGCTGGCGGCGTACCGCCGGGGTGACCCCGGTCACCGTGCCGTTCCCCGGCCGGCAGGCCTGAGCGGAGGCGCCGGTCACCCGGCGGAACCCTGCGGTTGCGGACCGCATACCAGGTATGCATACTCCACGCCATGTCCATCCGCCACGGCCTGCTCGCCCTGCTGGAGCGCGGCCAGATGTACGGCTACCAGCTCCGCTCCGCGTTCGAGGAGTCGACCGGGTCGACCTGGCCGCTGAACATCGGGCAGGTGTACACCACCCTGGCCCGGCTGGAGCGCGACGGCCTGGTCCGCTCCCTGCCGGAGAGCGACGGCGGGCAGCGGCCGTACGAGATCACCGACGCCGGGCGGGCGGACCTGGCGCTCTGGTTCGCCACCCCGATCAGCCGGGCGGACCGCCCCCGGGACGAGCTGTCGATCAAGCTGGCCCTGGCCCTCACCACCCCCGGCGTGGATGTCCGCTCGGTGGTGCAGACCCAGCGCAGCGCCACCATGCGGGCCCTGCAGGAGTTCACCCGGTTGAAGTACGCCAGTGACAAGCCGGAGGATCTGCCCTGGCGCCTGGTGCTGGACGCGATGATCTTCCAGGCGGAGGCCGAGGTGCGCTGGCTCGACCACTGCGAGACCAGCCTGGTCCGCCACCGTCCGGCGCCGAGCCGCCCGGCCAGCCAGCCGGAGGCGGTGGACCGGGCCGACGAGACGGCCCGCCGGTGACGGCAGGAGGTGGGCTCATGAGGGGCGTGCTGGAGCTGCGGGGCGTGCACCGGACCCACGGCGCCGGCGAGGCGGCCGTGCACGCGTTGCGCGGGGTGAGCCTCACCGTGTCGGCCGGCGAGCTGGTGGCGGTGATGGGGCCCTCCGGCTCCGGCAAGTCCACCCTGCTCGCGCTCGCCGGCGGGCTGGACCGGCCGACCGGCGGGGACGTGGTGGTCGAGGGCGAGTCCCTCGGCGGCCTGTCGGCCCGCGACCTGGCCCGGCTGCGCCGCCGCCGGATCGGCTACGTCTTCCAGGACCTGAACCTGCTCGGCAGCCTCACCGCCGTGGAGAACGTGGCGCTCCCCCTCGAACTGGACGGCGTCGGCGTCCGGGCGGCGCGCCGGTCGGCCCTGGCCGCGCTCGCCGAGGTGGACGTGGCCGGGCTGGCGGACCGGTTCCCCGACCAGATGTCCGGCGGCCAGCAGCAGCGGGTGGCGATCGCCCGGGCCCTGGTCGGCGAGCGCCGCCTGGTCCTCGCCGACGAGCCCACCGGCGCGCTCGACTCGCAGGCCGGCGAGGCCGTGCTGCAGCTGCTGCGCCGCCGGGTGGACGCCGGCGCGGCCGGGGTGCTGGTCACCCACGAGGCGCGGCACGCCGGCTGGGCCGACCGCGTGGTGTTCCTCCGCGACGGGGTGCTGGTGGACTCGACGGCACCGCTCGTCGGCGTGGAGCACCTGCTCAGCGGCAGCGGTCGGTGAACCGGGGCCGGGTCGCCGCCGCGCTCGGGTCGTGGCGGACCGCGCTGCGGATCGCCCGGCGGGAGGCCCGCCGGGCGCGCCGGCGTACCGCGCTGGTGCTCGTGATGATCGCGCTGCCGGTGCTCGGGCTGACCTTCGCCGCGGTGAGCTACGACATGGCCGAGCTGACCCGGGCCGAACGGATGGACCGGCAACTCGGCGCGGCCGACGCGATGCTGCGCTGGATCGACCTGAACGCCATCGCCCAGGACGCCTGGGGCGAGGGCTCCTGGCCGGTCGGGGGTGATTCGGTGCCGCCGACCCGCCCGGTGACCACCGACGAGGTGCGCGCGCTGCTGCCCGCCGGCAGCCGGCTCACCCGGGTGCGCCTGTGGGTGCCGTTCGAGGTGCGGATCGACGGGAAGACCACGTCGTTCGACGCCCGCGCCGTCGACCTGACCGACCCGCTCGCCCGGCCGCTGGCCACCCTCCGCGAGGGCCGGCGGCCCAGCCGGCCGGACGAGATCGCGGTGAGCCCGGCCGCCCTGCGCCGGCTGGGCGCCCGGCTCGACGAGCCGGTGCGGACCGTCGACGGCACGACCTACCGGGTGGTCGGGGTGGTGGAGTTCCCGGACAACCTGCGGGAGGTGGTCGCGCTGCGGCCGGAGATCCCGCCCGGTCCTCCCGGCACGATCGACGAGAACTGGTTGGTGGATCTGCCCGGGCCTCTGGACGCGGCGCTGGCCGACCGGTTGAACGCCCACGGGATCCTGGTGTCCGCCCGGACCCCGCTGCCGGGCCGGGAGGAGATGGCCACCGGACCGGACCTGCCCGACGCCGAGGAGACCGGCAACACGGTCCTGGTCGGCGGGCTCGGCCTGCTGGAGGTGGTGCTGCTGGTCGGCCCGGCCTTCGCGGTCGGCGTCCGCCGCCGGCGGCGGGACCTCGCCCTCGTCGCGGTGGCCGGTGGGGACGCCGCGCACCTGCGCCGGATCGTGCTCGCCGACGGGGTGGTGCTCGGGGCGGCCGGGGCGGGCGTCGGGCTGCTGCTCGGCATCGGCGCCGCGTTCGTGGGCCGCCCGCTGGTCGAGCAGTACCTGATGCAGGCGCGCCTCGGGGCGTACCGGGTCTTCCCGACGGCGCTGGTGGCGATCGTCGCGGTGGCGGTGCTGGCGGGCGTGCTGGCCGCGCTCGCCCCGGCGTGGACGGCGGCCCGGCAGGACGTGATGGCCGGGCTGGCCGGCCGGCGGGAGCCGCCGCCGCCGGGGCGCCGCTGGCTGGTGCTCGGGCTGCTGCTCACCGTGGCCGGGGCCGCCCTGGCCGCGTACGGCGCCACCCGGACCGCGCCGACCGGGGTGCTGGCCGGGGTGGTCCTGGGCGAGCTGGGGCTGGTCTTCTGCACGCCGACGCTGATCGGGTTGCTGGCCCGGACCGGCCGGCTGCTGCCGCTGACACCCCGGCTGGCGCTGCGGGACGCGAGCCGCAACCGCTCGTCGGCCGCGCCGGCCATCTCCGCCGTGATGGCGGCGGTGGCCGGCAGCGTGGCACTCGGCGCCTACGTGGCCAGCGACGACGCCCGGCAGCGGGCGGCCTGGCAGCCCGGCCTGCCCCCGGGGCACGTGCTGCTCCAGCGCACCGACGGGCCGGCCACCGGCGCGCTGCCCGCGGCAGCGGAGGTGACCGAGCGGGTCCGGGCCGTGCTGCCGGGCGCCACCGTGGTCCCGCTCGCCGCCCCCGAGTGCGCCCGACCGGCGGACCCGGAGGACTACTGCGTCGCCACGGCAGTGCGCCCGCCCGAGCAGCGCTGCCCGTACGACCCGATGGATGCCGGTCCCGCGGCGGCGCGGACCGACCCGCGCTGCGTCCGGCCGTTCCGCGAGCCGAGTGACCTCTACCTGCCGGCCATCGTGGACGACGGGACGGTGCTTCCCGCGCTCACCGGCGCCCCGGCCGAGGAGGTGGCGGCGGCCCGCCGGACGCTGGGGGCGGGCGGGGTGGTGGTCACCGACCCGGGGCAGGTGGTGGACGGCCGGGTGCGGGTGGAGGTCAGCCACGGCTCCGGCGAGCTGACGGCCGGGGGCACGCTGCCCGGGTACGCGCTGCGCCGCGGCCTCCCGGTGGACCGGCTGGTGATCTCCCCGGCGGCGGCCGCCACGCTCGGCCTCGTGCCGGCGCCGCTCGGCTACCTGGTCGACACCGCCGACGCGCCGACCGACCGCCAGCGCGACGCCCTGGCCGCCGAGCTGAGCGGGATCGCCCCGCTGGCGGTCCAGGTGGCGGCGGCCGGACCGCCGTCCGACCAGCGCCCCCTGCTGCTCCTGCTGGCCGGCGCCGCCGGCATGATCACGCTGGGCGCGGCCGCGGTGGCCACCGGCCTCGCCGCCGCCGAGGGCCGCCGGGACCTGTCCACGCTCGCCGCGGTCGGCGCCGATCCCCGGGTACGCCGGCTGCTGTCGCTCTGCCAGGCCGGGGTGATCGCGGTGCTCGGGTCGGTCCTCGGCATCCTCGCCGGCCTCGGCTCGGCGGCCATCATCCTCATCTCACTCAACCGCCGGTACGCCCAGTCCTGGCCGGTGGAGCCGCCGTACCCGCTCGTGGTTCCCGGGTCGACGCTGACCGTGCTGGTGGTGGTGCCGCTGGTGGCCATGGTGGGCGCGGCCCTGCTCACCCGGTCGCGGCTGCCCGTCGAGCGCCGGCTGGACTGACCGCCCTCGATCCGGTCGGGGGGTGTCGCGGGCCGGATGCGGGCGGCACACTGGGCGGGTGTCCGCCGTGCAGTCCCTCACCCGTCGTCTCGGTCACCAGCGGTGGTTCGCCGCCACCATGCGCCTGCTCGTCCCCGCCGACCGGCTGGTCGGCCGGCTCACGAAGGGGCGGGTGGTCGCCTTCGGGCTGGTGCCCTCGCTGGTCCTCACCACCACCGGCCGCCGCTCCGGCAAGCCGCGCAGCAACCCTCTGCTCTACGTCCCGGACGGCGACGCCTTCGTGGTGATCGGCTCGAACTGGGGGCAGCAGCACCAGCCCGCCTGGTCGCTGAACCTGCTCGCCCAGCCGGCCGCCGAGGTGGCCGTCAAGGGGCGTCGCGTCCCGGTGCGCGCCGAGCCGATCAGCGGCGCGGAGCGGGAGCGGCTGTTCGCCCGGCTGGTCGAGGAGTGGCCGGCCTACCGCACCTATGTGGAGCGGGCCGGCGGCCGGGAGATCCGGGTGTTCCGGCTGGTCCCGGTGGGCGAGCGGGCCGCCTGACCGTCGGGCGCGGCGTGCCGGCGGGGCCGGTGCGGCTGGCTAGGGTGGTGGTCGGTCGACGCGTGCCGGGCCGCCGCCGGGCGGGCCGCGCGCGGAACGGAGGTGGACCGTGGAAGCCGGCGGCGCCGAGCTGGACACCGACCGCTACCTGGACGATCCCCGCTGGCGGGTCGCCGAACGGGTGAGCGACGCGGCGCTGCGCCGGTTCCCGGCGGACGTCCTCGCCGTCGCCGTGCACGGCCCGCTCGCGCACGGCGACGACGACGGCGGCGGCAGCGGCGAGGTGGGGCTGCTGGTGGCCACCTACCGGCCGGGCGGCGGGCCGTCGCCGGCCACCCGCCGGGTGGACGGGGTGCTTGTCGACCTCACGGTGGCCGGGGCCGACGACTACCTGCGGCAGGCCACGGCGATCACCGCGCTCTGGCCGCTCACCGCCGACCGGTACGTGACCACCCGCGCCCTGCACGATCCGACCGGCTGGCTGCGCACCCTCCGCGACGAGCACCTGGCCCGGCTGGCCCGGGCGCGGCCGGCCGAGTTCACCGCCGCGGCCCGCCAGGCCTGGTACCGGGGCAGCGCGGCGCACGCCCGGGCGCTGCGGCTGGCGGAATGGTACGAGACGGACCCGGCGCTGCTCATGCTCGGCGAGGCCCGGCTGGCCGCGGCCACCGTGCAGGGGCTGCTGAGCCGCACCTACTTCCGCGACCCGGGCGACGCGGTGCGGCGCACCGGCCTGGCCGGCGCGGACATGACCGAGGTGGGCACGGTGCTGGCCCGCCAGGCCGAGGAGCTCGCCGCCCGGGGCCGCCCGGTCGACGGCACGGTGGACGACCTGCTCGGCGGCTAGGCCGGCCCGGTGCCGGTCAGCCGATCCCGCCCTGGATGCCGATCAGGGCGCCGACCAGGTAGGTGGCGCCGGCCGCGAGGGAGCCGAGCAGCAGCTGCCGCAGCCCGCTGGTCCACCACGTGCGGTTGGTGAACCGGGCCACGATCGCACCGGCCACGAAGAGCCCCACCCCGCCGACGGCGAGCGCCAGCGCGAGGCTCGTGAAGCCGAGCAGGTAGGTGACCAGCGGCACCAGCGCGCCCACCGAGAAGCACAGGAACGAGGAGATCGCCGCCGCCCACGGGCTGGGCTGCTCGTCGGGGTCGACGCCCAGCTCCTCCCGGACGTGCACCCGCAGCGCCTCCTCCGGGTTGCGCCGGACCGCCTCGGCGACCTGGGTGGCCAGGTCCCGCGGCAGCCCCCGGGCCACCCACGCGTCGGCCAGCTCGCGGGCCTCCGCCTCGGGGTGCCGCTCCAGCTCGCGCCGCTCCTTGGCCACCTCGGCGGCCACCTGCTCGTTGGCCGAGCGGACGCTGGTGTATTCGCCCAGCCCCATCGAGATGGCGCCGGCCACCAGCCCGGCCGCGCCGGTGAGGACGACGCTGCGCGGCGACACCCCGCCGCCGCCGACGCCGGCGATCAGCGCGATGTTGGTGACCAGCCCGTCCATCGCCCCGAACACGGCCGGGCGGAGCCAGCCGCCGGACACGTCCGCGTGGTGCGCCTCGCGCAGCGCCGCCGGGGTGTCGGTCACGGCAGCGTGAGGATCTCGTGGCCGTCGTCGGTCACGACGATGGTGTGCTCGAACTGGGCCGTCCACCGGCGGTCCTTGGTGACCACGGTCCAGCCGTCGTCCCACATGTCGTACTGGTAGGTGCCGAGGGTGATCATCGGCTCGATCGTGAAGGTCATCCCGGGCTCCATCACGTCGGTGGGGCGCGGGCTGTCGTAGTGCGGCACGTAGAGGCCGCTGTGGAAGGACTCGCCGATGCCGTGGCCGGTGAAGTCGCGCACCACGCCGTAGCCGAACCGCTTGGCGTACGACTCGATGACCCGGCCGATCACGTTGATCTGCCGGCCCGGCGCGACCGCCTTGATGCCGCGCATCATCGCCTCGTGGGTCCGCTCGACCAGCAGGCGGGCCTCCTCGCTCACCTCGCCCACGCAGAAGGTGGCGTCGGTGTCGCCGTGCACCCCGCCGATGTACGCCGTCACGTCGACGTTGATGATGTCGCCGTCCTCGAGCACGGTGGAGTCCGGGATGCCGTGGCAGATGACCTCGTTGAGGCTGGTGCAGCAGGACTTCGGGAAGCCCTTGTAGCCGAGCGTCGACGGGTAGGCGCCGTGGTCGCAGAGGAACTCGTGGACCACCTTGTCGATCTCGTCGGTGGTCACCCCCGGCTTGCAGTGCTCCCCGGCCAGTTGGGTGGCCTGGGCGGCGAGCCGGCAGGCCAGGCGCATCTTCTCGATGGTCTCCGGCGTCTGCACGTGCGAGCCGCGCCACTCCTGGGGACGCTTCTTGCCGACGTACTCGGGACGCGGGATGTCAGCGGGAACCGCTCGCCACGGGGAGAGCGTGCCGGGGGTCAGCGGCGCACGGACGGTCATGGCGCAAGCCTATCGCCGCGCACCCGGTGACCTCCGCCACGGCCCGCTGGCCCGGGTTGTTGCCGCACCGCAAGGGCTGTGCCATTGTTGCTCCGTGGATCAAGGGGGCGCGCCGCCTGTCTTCTCCGCGACTGCGGAGATCGACGGTGATCAACTGCGCGTCCAGGTCGCCGGCGAGGTCGACATGGCGACCGCCGACACCATGTACCAGACGGTCCTGCGGGAGTCCGCCCGCCACGTCACGCTCGACCTGCGGGCGGTGACCTTCTTCGACTCGGCGGCGATCCACGCCGTGGTCCGGCTCGCCCAGCAGCTCCCCGGCGCGCTCACCGTGCTGCCGTCCCGGCAGGTGCGGCGGGTGCTGGAGATCTCGGGCCTGGGCGAGCAGGACTGGCTCACGCAGGCCTGAGCCGCCCCCGCCGCGCCCTCAGTCCGCCAGCCGGCGGCGCAGGACCAGCTCGGTGCCCGCGTCCGTGCGGGTCACGGTCATCTCGCCGAGCGCCTGGATCAGCGCCAGTCCCCGACCCCGGAAGGTCGAGCCGGTGGACTCCTTCCACCGGCCGCTGTCCCGGACCGTCGCGGTCACCGTCCGGTCCTCGATGGTCACCTCGACGCCGATCGTCGGCTCCGCCGGCGCGACCGGGTGCTCGATGGCGTTGGCGGCGGCCTCGGAGATGGCCACCGTGAGGTCGAACAGGTCGGTCTCGCCGACGTGGTGGGCGATGAGGAAGTCCTCCAGCCGCTTGCGCAGCACGCTGAGCCGGGTCGGGTCGGCCGGCAGCCGCAGCGCGAAGCGGTTCAGCTCGGTCGCCTCCAGCGCCAGCACGGCCACGTCGTCGTGCCGGGTCCGCCCGGCGACCCGCTCGACCACCGCGTCGACCAGGTCGGCCACGTGCTCGCCCCGGGTGATCGCGTCCGCCCGGAGCTGGCCGAGCCCGGCGTCGATGCCGGCCCGCCGGTCCTCGATCAGCCCGTCGGTGTAGAGCAGCAGCCGGCCGCCGGGGGCCAGCGCGGCGTCGACGGTCCGGTACACCGTGCCGGGGATGGCCCCGACCGGCGGCCCCAGCGCGCGATCGTGCAGGAACACCGCGTGGCCCCGGCGGATCAGCAGTGGCGGCGGGTGGCCCGCGCTCGCGTACCGCAGCCGGCCGGTGCGCGGGGAGAAGCGGAGGCAGACCACGGTGGCGAACGAGCCGCCCTCGGTGGAGCCGACCAGCCGGTTGAGCCGGGTCAGCGCCTCACCCGGGTCGTAGCCCTCCAGCACGTACGCCCGCAGCGCGTTGCGGAGCTGGCCCATCGCGGCGGCGGCCCGCACCCCCTTGCCGACGACGTCGCCGATCACCAGCACCAGCTCGTCGTCGGGGGTGCCGATCACGTCGTACCAGTCGCCGCCGATCTCGACCTCGGCGCTGCCCGGCAGGTAGCGGCTGGCCACCACGGCCCCCGGGAGCTGCGGCAGCGTACGCGGCAGCAGGCTGTGCTGGAGGGTCGTGGCGATCCGGTGCTCGGCCTCGTAGAGCCGGGCGTTCTCCAGCCGCACGCCGACCAGCCGGGCCAGCTCGGTGAGTGCCGCCTGCTCGGTGCTGCCGCCCTCCCGATGCCAGACCCGCAGCTCGCCGAGCTGCTCGTCGGTGGTGCCGGTCAGCGGCAGCACCACCGAGGGCTCCGCGGAGGAGTCCCCGCCGCCGTCCGCCTCGTAGCGGGCGCCGGTGGCCGTGACCACCACCCGGGCGGCCTCGGCCACGCCGAGCGCGTGCCGCGCGGCGACCCGCACCACCTCGGCGGTGGACCGGGCGGTGTTGATCGCCACCGCGGCGTCGGCGAGCGCCCGCAGCCGGCGGATGATCTGGCCGCGGAGCTGGCCCAGCTCCACGTTGGCCCGGACCCGGGCGATCAGCTCCTGGCTGGAGAAGGGCTTGGTGAGGTAGTCGTCCGCGCCGACCGAGAGCCCGGCGACCTCCTCGGCCGCGCCGGCCCGGGCGGAGAGCAGCACGATCGGCACTCCTCGGGTGGCCGGGTTGGCGCGCAGCGCGGTGACCAGCCCGAAGCCGTCCAGCCGGGGCATCATGACGTCGGTCAGCACCAGGTCGAACGGGGAGTCGAGGGCCAGCCGCAGCGCCTCCACGCCGTCCGGCACGGTGACCACCTCGTACGCCGGGGAGAGCAGCCGGCTCACGTGCTCCCGCAGGTCGGCGTTGTCGTCGGCGACCAGGATCCGGCCCGCGCCGCCCGGCGCCTCCACCGGCTCCGGCAGCCCGCCCGGCCGCGCCACCTCGTCGGTCCAGAGGGCGGTCTCGGCGACGTACAGCCGGGCCTGCTCGGGCTCGGTCAGCGGCACCGGGTCGAGGGTGGCCACCCGCTCGGCGGGCAGGTGCGCGTACCCGAACGGCACCCGCACCGTGAAGGTGCTCCCCCGGTCGACGACGCTGTGCGCCTCGGCCGTGCCGCCGTGCATCTCGACCAGTTCGCGGACCAGGGCGAGGCCGATGCCGGTGCCCTCGTGGGTACGGGACCGGGCCCCGGGCACCCGGTGGAACCGCTCGAACACCTGGGGCAGCTCCTCCGGCGCGATGCCCACCCCGGTGTCGGTGACCTCCAGCACGGCGGCGCCGTCGCGGGCCTCGGCCCGGACCCGGATCTCGCCGTCGAAGGTGAACTTGACCGCGTTCGACACCAGGTTGAGGACGATCTTCTCCCACATGTCCCGGTCGACGTAGACCGGCGCGGGCAGCGGCGGGCAGTCCACCACCAGGCGCAGCCCGGCCCGCTCGGTGACCGAGCGGAAGGTGCTGGCCAGCCGGGCGGTGTAGTCGGCCAGATCGGTGGGCTGGTAGCGGGCGGCCAGCCGGCCGGACTCCAGCCGGGAGAAGTCGAGCACGGTGTTGACCAGCTTGAGCAGCCGCAGCGCGTTGCGGTGCATCATGGCCAACCGGTCGAGGTACGCGTCGGGCAGGGCGCGGTCGGCGAGGAGGTCCTCCAGCGGCCCGAGCACCAGGGTGAGCGGGGTGCGGAACTCGTGGCTGACGTTGGCGAAGAAGTTGGTCTTGGCGCGGTCGAGGGCGGCCAGCTCGGCGGCCCGGGCCCGCTCCTGCTCGTACGCCCGCTGCTTGCCGACGGCCCGGG